>NC_011529.1:923803-1231738 GCF_000018365.1 Thermococcus onnurineus NA1
TTATACTCCTCCTTGAGACCTCGAAGGAGACCTTCTGGGGAAGCAACCTCGCCCTAATTTTGCTCTTCCTCTTCTTGCTGGCAATCTCCCGCGTGAGAAAGGCCGAGATAGTCGAATTCAAGGAGCTCTTCACGATAATAACAGCTTTAGCTCTGCTCTCACTCATCTCGGGCTTCACACTCCAAAGGTTCAGCGACCTGATAGGGGCCTCTATAATCCTCGGCTTTGCCTATCCTTCAATCCTCAGCTCCTTTGGAAACTACGGCTCAATAATAGCGGCGAAAACCTCAACCGCACTCCACCTTGGTGAGATTGACGGCTACCTCTCCAAGGAGCCATTCATGGAGATACTCGCACTCTTCCTCACAACGCCAATCGTTGGGGTCCTGATAAACGTCTTTGGTGCGGGAATAGCCCACTTCATCGCGGGAGCCGAGCCAAGAATAGTTTACGAACTGACCCTCAGCTATCCACTCATGGCACTTTTCATAATGCTCTACTCGTATACAATCTCCTACTTCCTCTTCCAGAAGAACATCGATCCAGACAACGTGGCGATACCTCTCATTTCGAACAACAGCGACATATTCGGCACGATATACGTCGTGATAATAGCAAAGCTTATGGTAGGTGGTTGAGTTGATTGGCCTATCCATGACGGCCTTTTCGGGAAAGAGCATAAAGGACTTCGAGGAATGGGCAGGGAAAACACAAAAGCTTGGCTTTGACTTCATAGAACTCCTGAGCGAGTGGCCACACTATTTGACAAAAGCGAGCTACAGGGATTTCGCAGAGATCGTTGAGGGATATAGGATGAAGATAACCGTCCACGCTCCCTTCAGCGACATCAACATCGGTGCGTTCAACGAAAAGATACGGAGAGCCGCACTGGAGGTTCTGCGCGAGACAATAGAGGTCGCCGCTGAAATGAACGCCTTGGTGGTCACCATTCACCCTGGCCACCGTTCTCCACTCAGCATAAAGCACCAGGAGAAATACCTTGAGATACACAGGAAATCGCTCAGAAAGATTGCCGCATGGAGCGAAGAGTTCGGCATAAAGGTCGGCCTCGAGAACATGCCGAGCTTTCCCATTTTGGACGCCCAGAGCTGCGAAAGACTCGCAGAGCTGGTGGGGGACATTGATATTGGAGTTACTCTCGACGTCGGCCATCTAAACACTACGACAAGGAACTTTGACCGCTTCATCCAGCTTCTTGAAAACAGAATCGTGCACCTCCACCTCCACGACAACCGCGGCGATAAGGACGAGCATCTCCCGTTAGGAGAGGGAACTGTTCCTTGGGCTCAGGTCATTCCCAAACTTCCAAAGGTGACATGGTCTCTTGAGGTGGGGGGCATAGAATCGGCGAGAAAAAGCCTCGAATTTCTGAGAAGTCTGCATTGATGGACTTTTCAGTTCACTGGAGCCCAATTTTTACAAAACGCAACTCTTTTATACATTTGAAATGAAGTTTTTGCGAGAAGCAGTTTCTGGTGGAGGGATACCAATGGAAGCAAAGATAGTAGAGGAAATGAGACCCTTCTTCGACCCAAGGGCGGTCGCTATCATTGGCGCAACCAACAAGAAAGGTAAAGTTGGAAACGTCATCTTTGAGAACTTCAAAATGAACAAGGAGCGCGGTATCTTCAAAGGCAACATCTACCCGGTAAACCCAAAGCTCGATGAAATAGATGGTTACAAGGTCTACAAGAGCGTTGAGGAGCTCCCTGATGATACCGATTTAGCAGTCATCTCGATTCCTGCCCCGTTCGTTCCGGACACGATGAGACAGATAGCAAAGAAGGGCATAAAAGCAGTAATCATCATCACCGGTGGTTTCGGTGAGCTCGGCGAGGAAGGAAAGAAGCTCGAGCGTGAAATTCTTGAAATAGCCAGAGAGAACGGCATAAGGATCATCGGTCCGAACTGTGTTGGTGTTTACGTGCCGGATACCGGTGTTGACACGGTTTTCCTGCCTGAGAACAAAATGGACAGACCCAAGAGCGGACCAATTGCCTTCGTCAGCCAGAGCGGTGCTTTCGCGGCAGCCATGCTCGACTGGGCAGCCATGGCGGACATAGGCATAGGCAAGATGGTCAGCTACGGCAACAAGCTCGACGTCGACGATGCGGACCTCATGGATTACTTTATCCACGACGATAGCATAAACGTCGTCACCTTCTACATCGAGGGCGTGAAGGACGGAAGGAAGTTCATGGAAGCCGCCAGGAGGATAACCAAGGTCAAGCCGGTCATAGCCCTCAAAAGCGGAAGAACCGAGTACGGAGCCAAGGCTGCTTCATCTCACACCGGTTCCCTTGCTGGAGCGGACACTATCTACGACGCAGTCTTCAAGCAGACGGGTGTAATCCGTGCTGAGGACTTCGAGCACATGTTTGATCTTGCGAAAGCCTTCGCAGCTCTGAAGGACAAACTTCCGAAAGGCAACAGGATAGGAATCATCACTGATGGCGGTGGAGCCGGGGTAATGGCGAGCGATGCCGTTGCCAAGTTCGGCCTCAAGATGGCCGAGCTGAGCGAAGAAACACTCAAGTTCCTCAAAGAAAACTTCCCGCCGCACGCCGTTGCTGGCAACCCAACAGACGTTGTCGGCGACACCGACGCCGAGAGGTATAGGATCGCTATAGAGGGCTTCGTCAATGACCCGAACGTCGATGCTATACTCGTCATCGTGCTCTTCCAGGTGCCGCTCCTCGAGGAGGAGAAGATAATTGACATCCTCGCGGAGTACCAGAAGAAGAGCGACAAGCCCATCGTTGCCGTTGCCATGGGTGGTAAGAAGACCGATTACTACGCTAGAATCCTAGAGGAGAAGGGGGTCCCGGTCTATCCAACCCCTGAGAGAGGAGTAAGGGCCTTGGCAGGCCTTGTCAAATATGCCGAATATCTGAGGAGGGGCGACTGAGCCCCTCATTCACTTTCTCGGTGGTGGTATCATGAAGGATGAAGCCCTTAAAGTTATCGAAGAGGTTTTGAAGTCCGGAAGGACTGCACTCGTTGAATACGAGGCTAAACAGGTCCTCAAGGCCTACGGCCTTCCCGTTCCGGAGGAAAAGCTTGCCAAGACCCTTGACGAGGCACTCAAATATGCTGAGGAGATTGGCTATCCAGTTGCCATGAAGCTGATGTCTCCTCAGATACTCCACAAGAGCGACGCCAAGGTTGTTCTCCTTAACATAAAGACCCCCGAGGAGCTCAAGGAGAAGTGGGAGATCATCCACGAAAACGCGAGGAAGTACCGGCCAGATGCTGAGATACTCGGCGTCCTGATTGCTCCGATGCTTAAGCCTGGAAGGGAAATCATCATAGGCGTTACCGAAGATCCGCAATTCGGCCACGCTATAATGTTTGGTCTCGGTGGAATCTTCGTCGAGGTTCTCAAGGACGTCACCTTCAGGCTTGTGCCGATTACCGAAAATGACGCCAGGAAAATGATCAGGGAAATCAAGAGCTATCCGATTCTTGCCGGAGCGCGCGGAGAAGAACCAGCGGACATCGATGCAATAGTTGACCTCCTCCTCAAGGTCAGCCAGCTCGTCGACGAGCTTAGGGAATACGTCAAAGAGATGGATCTCAACCCGGTCTTCGTCTACGAGCAGGGCAAAGGTGCCGTGGTAGTTGACGCAAGGATAATCCTCAAAGAACCCGTAGAGAAGAAGTAAATAAGCCCCGCGTACTGAGAAAGGCTCTTGATTAGACTTTTTCTTTCTCAACTTTTTCTGATTCCTCACCTGCGACCTCCTGGATGTATCCCAGAATATCATGCAGTATGAAAAAGCTCACCGCGGCATCAACGACAGACCATATATTACCTGCTATCAGGAACAGCAACGCAAAAAAGAACTCTATTGCAGCGTAGATAAGGGCGATTTTTATGGCGGTGCGGCTCTCCTGCGTGAGGCCGTATGCGAGAGCCATGCTCAGCAGGCCGAAGACTAGGTAAACTACTGAACCGAAGGAGTAGGCATAATACAGAAGCAGAAAGCCGTTGAGGAAAAGAAGGTAGGTGGCGAGGGTTAACCTTTTCATGTGATCCCCAGGTAACCCTCAAATATCTCCACGTATTTAAATCCATCGTCCGGAAAGATCAGGACGTATGTTTTCTCACCGAATTCGCTGGAGACTTTTTCGTACGCTTTGACCACTGCTCCAGAGCTGAGTCCTATCAAGAGACCGTCTCTGCGTGCCACGCTGAGGGCACCCTCAATGGCTTCGTTCCGGGTTATCTCCACGACCCTGTCTATGTCTACTTGGAAGTACCACTTGGGCTTTGTTTCAAGGCGCTTTATGCCGGGGATCTTCTCACCCTTCGCCGGGACGACGCCCACAACGGTTGTGTCATAGCGCTCCTTGAAGTACTTTGCCAGACCTGCTATGTGGCCCGAAGTGCCTATGCCCGCTATCATAACGTCGGGCCTTTTGCCAATGCTCTTCAGCTGCTCGTCTATCTCCCTGGCGGTAAAGCGGTAGTGGGCCTCGAAGTTGTCGTCGTTCTCGAACTGGTTGAGGTTAGCCGCTCCAGCCTTCTTTGCTTCTTCGACGACGTACTGAACCATGGTGGGGTCTATAGTCTCGAAGTCAGTCATGATAACATCCGCACCGAGTACTCTGAGCAGAACCTGGGTGGCCTTTGGTGTCGGCTTTGGCAGGTATGCCCTGAACTCAATACCGAGAACGTTGCTGAGCGCCGCCAGAGAAATCCCGACGTTGCCGGAAGTTGCCTCAAAAAGCTTCCTCGTGCCGTTGATGTCCCCGCGCTCGATGGCCTTCATAAGCATGTTAAAAACGGCCCTGTCCTTAATGCTCCTGCTGAAGGGGTTAAAGAACTCTAACTTGGCAAAATACATCCCCCCTCTCGGTGGAAAGCCTAACAAGGGGGGTCGGCTTGTACTTTTCGAACAGCTCCAGTGTGTTGTTAAACACGTTCATTTGCCATCACCATAAAAGGCTCCGGCAAAGACCTTAAAAGCTTTCCTTAAACGAACAGTTATACACAAAATTGGGTAATGGATTTGCGTTTTAAATGCTTGGACGTAACTCTAACAGTTGCATGTTATCCAACGCGAGTTTTAATTCACATATTTTAAGAACAAAAGTGTTATATACAACTTTGAGTAATTACACTTGACAGCCTTGTTGGGGAAGGGACGAATGCGGGAGTAGATAATCGTCCAAGAGCACGTTAAAAAAGTCCATCCAGTAAGAACTGACGCGGGCTTGGAGTGGTTCATGGCCTACTACCGACAAGTGGCTGAACTGACGTTTACGGAAGTGTTCAAACAGACATGATGATGAGAGAACAGATATAGACTCCCAGAATTTTGTAGTCTGTACCCGGGAGGAGTATGGAACCCAATGTGGATGGGACTGGGTAGTAAGGTGGTAAATGGTGGAGTGTCATGAAGAACGATAAAAAGGTTTTGGTAGGATTTTTAATTTTTATTTTTGCTGTTTCTTTATTTATCATCCAAAAAGATAACTCACCCCCTCCTAATGAGGGTGAAGGATTACATTTACAAAATAAGTCCAGCATCTCAATAAGTGTCAACGAAACAGGTGATAATAAGACACTTGTTCCGATAGCAACTGATGGGGTTAATTTTGAGGGAGAGACTACTGGTTTCATTCAATGTTTATCGGTAATCCAAGTTAAATCTCAGTACTATCAGAGCGGACTTGAGCATCTCGTGAACTTCACCCTCTTCCTTAACGGAACGCTGAAGGCGAACGTGACCTTAGAAGGTGTGGAAGGAAATTATTTCTGTGTCCCTGAGGGGGTAGTCGTGTATTCATACTACCCAGGGGAACGGAGAAGCTCCGTGGCGCTGTTTGACTACAACTTAACCATCATATGGAAGGAAAAATACCGGGCCTTCCCGGAAATGTACCACAATGGGAGCATAATCCTCGTGGATTCGTGCATTTACTTTGTGAACACCTCTGACGGGAACTTAAGCAGGAAGATATGCCCCGACGTCAGGAGGCCATACATCTCACACATAAGGATTCTGGGTGAGACGGTGTACTATACAGTGGGCTACTATGACATTGATCTGTGGAAAACGAGGGCGTTGATATACCTCGTGAGGGCCGAGGAGGTGAAAAAGAGTGAAATCGCCACGATTGAAGGGCACCCCCTCGGTGTTAGACTGCTGATTGACGCCAACGATGAATATGTGGCGGTGGCTTACTACCTTCACGACGAAATTGGAAACGAAAAAAACGGCATCTGCGTCTTCACCGCAGGCAGGCTAATCAAAATCGCCTGTAAGGAATTTGAAGACGGTGAGAGACCACTAAAAGTCAAACTCGAAGGAAACATCGTTTACGTCCAGACAACAAAGGGGGTGAAAGCTTACAAGATACTCAGCCCGTGGTGACCAGTGGTGTGTCCGAGGATGCTCGTATAAGGAACTGCATCTGCATTCTCGATGTGGGCTTGAGAGAATCTTATGCGAGGAATGAGATGCTTTAAAGCACCCCCTCCTTTACGAGTTTCTCCCTTATCTTCTCGAACTCCCCAAGGGAGCCGCGCACCACCGGATACTTCGGCACGAACGGACAGGGCTCTTCAGGTTCTATGCTTATTTCGAACGTGCCTATCTCCTTTGCTATTTTGACTATCTCCTCCTTGTCGCGGCCGATGAGGGGCCTCAAAATAGGCAGATCACTCGCCTGACTTATTATCAGCAGGTTGTCGAGGGTCTGCGATGCCACCTGCCCGAGGGAGTCACCCGTAACTATAGCTTTTGCCCCGATTTCGTGCCCCACCCTGCAGGCCTTCCTCAGCATCGTGTACTTGCAGAAAAGACACGTCCACTTGGCCTTTCCTATCTCGACCAGCTTGGAAAAGACTGGCGCCTGTTCCTCGTAAGCATCAACGATTACGGGCTCGTTGAGCTTCCCGTACTTACTCAGAATCTCGCAGAGCTCCAGAACCTTTGACTCCTTCTTATCGCTCTGCTTGAAGTGGACCGGCGTTATCTCCATGCCCTTTCTGAGCATGAGGTATATCGCCACTGGAGAATCAATGCCCGAGCTGAGCAGTGCAACAGCTTTCATGTTCGGAAGAAGGGGAGAGCCATATATGAAGTTTTCCTCAACTTAGAGTTGGGAACCTCTAATCTGGAGCAGGCCAATATAGGTAAACCAGGCCAGTATCATGGCCGCACCTATAAGCTCGGGGATAGCAAGGCCCTTGAAAACGCGAGCTTTCACCATGTAGAGCATCACCACAAAAGTAACAACCGAAAGAATTGCCCAGAGCATCCCGACGGAAAGGCCAGAACGAGCGAGCTTGAGCCCTATGAGGACTATATCCGCTAGCGCCAGGACATAGAAGAGAGTTGCTGAAGGAGTATGTAGGGAATATTCCTCAGGAAAGATGCCAACAAGGAAGAGCGAGACCATGGCGGTGGGCATGAGATAAGAGAGGCCGTTCTTGAAGGCCCCGAGCGAGGCTATGAAGCCCAGAACGGCAAAGAGCATTATGAAGCCGTTGAAGTAGTAGTTCACGGGATTCCGTACTGACCCCATGTCGCTGAGGGCGTTGTCGGTGAATGAAAACCAAGGATTCTGGTAAATGACAACGATTAGCCCAATAAGAAATACGAGTGGTAGGAGGAGGGAGATGTATGCCGGGAGTTTTGTCGACTCCATAACATCACCTCAACATGCCCTATTTTTCGGTTCTTCGCCGAAGACGGCCTTGTAGAGCTTTCTGAACTCCTCCCAGGAACCCCTTATTACTGGATGCCTCGGTATAAAGGGAATCTCGTCATCAGGGAGAGTGGACAGCTCAAAGGTGCCTATCTCCTTTGCTATTTTGACGATTTCCTCCTTGTCCATGCCTATGAGCGGGCGGTAAATCGGCAGATCGCTCGCCCGGCTGACGATGTACATGTTCTCCAGGGTTTGAGAGGCCACCTGGCCGAGGGAGTCACCCATCACGATGCCCTTTGCCCCAAAGTCCTTCGCGATTCTATCGGCGTGGCGAACCATCATGAACTTGCAGAAGACACAGGTGTAGTTCTCTTTTTTAAGCTCCTTGAGTTTCTGGAGAATTCTTTCCCGCTCTTTGGGTTTAACCACAATCAGCTCGCCCTTTCCACCATAGCCGTACTTCCTAAGCTGGTTCCATATCTTCCTGACCTTTTCGAGGGTCTTCTCGCCCATGTAGATGTGCACCGGGATTACCTCTACACCGCGCTTCATCATGAGGAAAGCGGCAACCGGTGAATCAATGCCGCCGCTGAGCAGAGCCACGACCTTGCCCTGAGTGCCGATGGGAAGGCCACCCCAGGCTTTGACCTTGTCCACGAAGATGTAGGCCTTGCCCTCCATTAGCTCAACGCCAACTTCTATGTCATACTCGTGGAGATTCACCTCGCTCTCTTCGTTCTCGAGGATGTACTCGCCGACCTTCGCCTGGATCTCCGGACTCTTCAGGGGGAACTCCTTGGTTATGCGCCTCGCGGTTACCCTAAAGCGAGGTTTTTCTAATCTAAGCTCTCTCTTCTTTCTGCGGAATAGCTTGAGGGCCATCCTGTTGATCTTCTCCATTTCTGCGTCGATCTCCATCGCCGGGGAAAGCGAGACTATGCCGAAGACCCGCTTAAGAACCTCAACAGCCTCTTCAGCCCTGTTTGTCTTTACAAGAACCCTTCCGTGCTTTGCTTCTACCTTCTTGAACTCGACTTCCTCACTCACCAGGGCCTCACGGATGTTGTTCATGAGGATGTTCTCGAACCATCTCCTCGTCTGCCTCGACTTCGTGCCTATCTCACCGTAGCGGACTATGACGACGTTGAACATGAGCATCACCTCACCATATGAGGGAACTTAATCACAATCTCGACGTACTTTTGAATGACGACACAAAGGACGATCGAGATGAGATATGAGGAAAGGAGTATCAGCTCGTTCATCTCGAAAATGTGGGCCGCTATCTCCTTCGCTCTCGGCGTGGCGTCAACTATGGCGCCCATGTACTTCCTCTTGAGCCAGTGGTTTATCTGAATGGCCAGAACTAGGATCAGAACCCCAGCTAACCCCCACATCTTTCCAAGAGCGATCATTAGGAACAGCGTCGAAGCCACTATTATCCAGCCGCCGATGACGCCGAGGAGTATGACGAACTCTATCATCCTTTCACCAAAAGGAATTGAGGGAAGGAGAATAAAAACGTTTAGATGAAGCGAGTGACCTGTTCGAGGGTCTTCCTCCGCTTCCGTGGTGCTGCTTTTTCCAGCGGATAGCCAAGGGGTATAACACCGACGAGATAGTAGTTCTCATCGAGGCCAGCCAGCGTTCTGACCTGCTCCTCGATGCCCCTGAAGTTCGTAACACCTATGTAAACAGTACCGAGGCCTAACTCAACTGCTTTGAGCATTAAATTCTGTATCGCCATTGCCGCGCTCTCCACGCTCCAGAGAAACTCGAGTTCGTCAAACTCTTCACCTTCGAGGAAGCGGACACGTTTGTCGATGAAAACTGCTATATAAACCGGTGCCCGGTACATCCCCCTTTCATACATCTTCTTTCTAAGCTTCTCTATCTTCTCTTCCGAGAGATTCACCGCCCGATAGTACTCCTCCATCCCGCGTGCTATCAGGTGGTAAATCTTCTCCCGTGCTTCCTCACTCCTGAAAACAACGAAAAGCCAGTTCTCGAGGCTGCTGGCGGTAGGTGCCCTCACTGCCGCTTCAATGAGCGCCTTGATGGCATCCTCCGGAACATCCCTCTCCTCAAAATACCTCACAGAAGTCCTCTTGAGTATTGCCTCGCCGAGCTCCACAGTATCACCCAGTGAAACGTTAGTGGGAAGGTTAATCAGTCTTTCCAAAACCAAAGGTTTAAGAGAGCCCTTGAGTAATTCCCCCAAGGTGAAAGCATGTACGGATGGAGAGGCAGGCTTGGTCTTATCGTTCCCTCTTCGAACACCACGATGGAGATGGAGCTTCACTCGGCCATCCCCGAGGGGGTCTCACTGCACACCGCGAGGGTTCCGCTCAGGAACGTCACGGAGGAAGAGCTCATCAAGATGAACGCTTTAGCGGTGGAGAGCGCCAAGCTCCTCCGCGATGCAGGGGTTGAGCTGATTCTTTACGGATGCACGAGCGGTTCATTCATCGGCGGCAAGGACTTCGAGAAGGAACTCGAGGCAAAGATAGAGAACGAAGTAAACGTCCCGGTGGTGAGCACGAGCACGGCCGTCGTTGAGGCCCTGAAGATGCTCGACGCCCAGTCGATACTCGTGATAACTCCTTACACCGACGAGATAAACGAACGCGAGAAGGAGTTCCTCGAGGCCAACGACTTCGAGGTTCTCGACATCAGGGGTCTTGGCATAGAGGACAACACCAAGATAGGGAAGCTCGAACCCTACGAGGCCTACCGCTTAGCTAAGGCCACCTTCGTGGACGAGGCTGATGCAATCTTCATAAGCTGCACCAACTTGAGGACGTTCGAGATCATCGAGCCTCTGGAGGAAGACCTTGGTGTCCCAGTAATCACCAGCAACCAGGCTTCTCTCTGGCTGGCACTCAGAGAAATGGATGTCATGGAGAAGATTCCCTGGCTTGGAAGACTCCTAACACAGTTCTGATCTTATCACCATTCAACATTTTTGTGTCCATTCAGTTTCCGAAACCCTTTTAAGAATACGTCCACATTTTCCAAACGTTAGTCACTGAGGGTGATACATATGGAGCTCCTCCACAAG
Organism: Thermococcus onnurineus NA1; assembly: GCF_000018365.1. NCBI lineage: Archaea > Methanobacteriati > Methanobacteriota > Thermococci > Thermococcales > Thermococcaceae > Thermococcus > Thermococcus onnurineus. The sequence continues at coordinate 934,551 of NC_011529.1, forward strand.
GCTAGGGAACTTTCGATATACACCGCGTACAACACGAACGTCGACGCGATAGTCTTTCTCAAAGGAGAGACAGTCCAGAAACTGATAGACGAATTCGGTGCAACAGCCGTGAGGAGAAGGATGGAGGAGTACCCAAGGGAGATAAACGAGCCCATAGACTTCGTTGCAAGACTTGTTCATGCGCTTAAAACTGGCAAGCCGATGGCTGTGCCTTTGGTTAATGAAGAGCTCCACGAGTGGTTTGATTCCCACTTCAAATATGACGTCGAGAGAATGGGGGGTCAGGCGGGCATAATAGCGAACCTTCTGGCGAACCTCGACTTCAGACGTGTTATAGTTTACACCCCTCACCTGGCCAAAAAGCAGGCCAGAATGTTTGTTGATAAACCAAATCTCTTTTATCCTATTGTTGAGGACAGAAAGCTGACCTTCAAGCACCCGCGCGAGGCCTACCGCGAAGGCGACCCGATAAAGGTCAACAGGATATTCGAGTTCCGCGCGGGGACGACCTTCAAGCTCGGAAGCGAAACGATAACGGTTCCTTTCTCGGGCAGGTTTATCGTTTCGGCCAGATTCGAAAGCATAAAGATCCATACTAAGTCCGAGCTGAGACCTTTTCTCCCCGAAATAGGGGGCGAGGTTGATGGGGCGATCCTTTCGGGATACCAGGGGATAAAGCTCCGCTATTCCGACGGGAAGGATGCAAACTACTACCTCAAGAAGGCCAAAGAGGATATTATACTCCTTAAGAGGAAGAAGGACATCAAGGTCCACCTGGAGTTTGCCTCAATCCAGAACCGCGAGCTGAGGAAGAAAGTCATCTACAACCTCTTCCCACTCGTCGACAGCGTAGGCATGGACGAGTCAGAGATAGCCCACATCCTGAACGCTCTGGGATACTCAAAACTCTCGGACAGGATATTCACCTACAACCGCATCGAGGACACCGTTTTGGGAGGAAAGATACTCATTGACGAGATGAACCTCGAGGTTCTCCAGATTCATACGATCTATTACATCATGTACGTTACCCATGCTGACAATCCCTTGAGCGAGGAGGAGCTCATGCAGAGTCTCGAGCTGGCCACGACTTTAGCGGCAACGAGGGCTTCTCTGGGGGACATCAAATCGCCCGAGGACTTCAAGGTTGGCCTCAAAGTTCCCTACAACGAGCGCGGTGAATACGTCAAGCTCCGCTTCGAAGAGGCCAAGAGGAAGCTGAGAACTAGGGAGTACAAGGTCGTTATAATCCCGACAAGGCTAGTCAAGAACCCGGTTTCAACGGTTGGCCTCGGAGACACGATTTCAGCTGGAGCCTTCACGAGCTACCTTGCCCTGCTGAAAGAGAAAGGAGAACTCTGATTATTTCTCAATTAATCCCTCTATCAACCTCGCCTTCTCCTGTGCCTTCCTGAGATGCTCCACTGTGACTTTCGTGTAAATCTGAGTTGTTGACAGGTTCGAGTGACCGAGCAGTTCCTGAATAGCCCTTATATCAACGCCGTTTTCGAGCATGTGGGTGGCAAAGCTGTGGCGGAGCATATGGGGTGTAACCCGAATTCCAGCCCTGTCGCCGTATTTTTTAAGGAGGTACCAGACGGTCTTCGGAGAGAGCTTATCCTTCCTCTCCCGCCTGTCTTCCACAATAAGGTATTCGCTGTCGTCATCTCTTGTTTCAAGGTAAGCCTTAATCCCTTCCAGCAGGAAGGCAGGAATCGGCACAACGCGATCCTTGGCGCCCTTTCCGCCGCGAACGATTATAAGGGAGCGCTCGAAGTCGACATCGGACTTCTTCAGATTGCACAGCTCGCTGACGCGAAGACCTGCGCCGTAGAGGAGGAGAAAAATGAGCCTGTCGCGCTTCTTCGTCGGCGGGATAACGGAGAGAATTTTCCTGACCTCCTCCCTCGTCAGGCTCTTGGGGAGGCTCTTGGGTACCTTTGGCGGCCTGAGCTTTTCGGCCTCTTCATCATAGCCTTCAAAGCGGAAGTAGGAGCGCAGGGCTTGGACGACAAGGTTCAGACTCTTGTTGGAGTAACCTTCGCGCCTGAGCTTTGCGAGAAAACGGAGTGCGGAGCGGGCTTTAAGCTCCCCGCCCCCTTCCAGATAACGCCTCACGTAGTAGGAGTACATCCTAATGGTGTTCGGGCTCTTGCCCTCCAGATCAAGGTAAGTCTCGTACTCCTCGATTACCTCGTTGATGGCTTCCATTTCACAGCCCCTTCAAGAGGCCCTCAATGTCGTCAGGCTTTATCTCTGCGTCAGCGACAACTTCTGGCTCTTCGGGAGGCTCAGACGGTTTTGGCGGCTCCTTCCTCGGTGGCTCTGGTGGCTTTGGAGGCTCCTCCCTTATGGAGAGACTAAGGTAGACTGTCTTGAGGAGTTCATCAACTAGTCCCTTGTCCTCGGCGAAGATGTATCCCTGGCCGACTATGACTTTACCCGCCAGTCCAAGCTTCTCGACGGCTATTGCGATGAGCCTCTCCTCAGGGGTGGGTTCAGCTGGAAAGAGATTCTTCCAGGCATCGTCTATTTTAACTGGTCTGCTCTTCTTGTTGAGGAGTTCTCTCAATCCTTCATTCTCGTGCCTAATTCTTACGTATTCCCCATGGAGTTCCTCATACTTCTTCTGAAGATCTTCGTACTCTTTGTAGAGGGCCTCGTAGTCATTTGCCAGCTGGTCGTACTTCCCCTTAACATCAAGGAGCTCCTTTCTCAGTTCCATGTAGCCGGGCAGCAATTGGAGTGTTTTGAGCCCTGCTCTCACCAGTGTGTTCTTGAGTTCCTTCCTGACGAGCTCGACATCTACGTGCTCAAGGTCATGGCCGAGAGGGAGCTTCATCCTCTCAATGTGGCCGACCATCTCGCTCAGCTCATTAAAAAGCCTCTCAGCAAGGTCTCTTCCAACGCGGTCGGCGTCAGTGGCTATGATAAGCAGGTCAGCCCCAGCTGCGGCGCTCTTTGCAATCTCAACGTTGGTCGTCGGGATTATGGCAGAAATCGTTATGTTGTACTCACTTCCCAAGGCCAGACCTTGAAGAGCTTTACTTACCACTTCAACGTCGCTCGCACCTTCAACCAAAATTCTAACATCGACTATGGCCATTCCCATCACCTCGCGGGGTCGTTACCCCTTTGAAAATAGGGTGGGGTCTTTAAAAATCCTCCCTCAGCTCAACCTCAAGGCTCGGCCTTTCGAGGATCACCCTACCATCTGGAAGGAGTGAAATGCTCAGCGCGTGGATTTCAACGCCAGCGTTCTTGGCTTCACTCAGAAGGCGCGCTATCTCAGGGTCGCCTCTCTCGTATGGCCTGAACTTCTCAACACTAGGTATGGCGCCGATGAAAAAAATCATTGCCTTCCTCCCGGCCTTTTGGAGCTCTATCAGCTCTTTTATGTGCTTCTGCCCCCGCAGGGTAGGACAGTCTGGATACATAGCATATTCTCCCCTCTCCCCACCTCTCAGAACCGCGCTCTTCATCTCAGCGTAAACCTCTCCGCCAGGACACTCGAAGAGGTAGTCCAGCCTTGAGCTTCCAATGGTTACCTCTCTCCTCTTTATCCTGCAGTCTTTAAGCCATGGAACCAAGCCAAGCTCCACTGCCTTCTCAAAGGCTTTGGCCTGAGTCCTCGTGTCTATGATGGCTCCCTTTCCACCTAGGTCTTCAAAGGCAACTAGGACGAAGTCTGTCTTTCCCCCGCTCTTGGGAACGCAGAAGGCCTTCCTCCCTGGAATCATGAACTCTTCCAAGCGGCCGGTGTTTGTAACTAGGGCTTTTCTTTCTTCCCCGTCAACATCTACTAGTGCCACGAAGCGGTTGAGCCTTTTGATGAATGTACATGGTACAACATTAAGCCTGAGGAGTATCTTAATCATATTTATATTTTGGTTTTCAAAACTTTTAAATTGATGTATGCATACTCTTTCATAGGTGTTGGGGATGGAAATTGAGTACATCGATCTAATCAAACAGTGGCGAAATATTTACAGGTCTGAGATTAAAGAAAAGCCCTCTCAACTTCAGAGAACTGAACTAACCCCCCAGAATTACTTCCAAGTTAGAAGACCTTTTTTTGCGAAGCTTTTTCCAGAGGATCCAGAATACGTAAGAACTTTCAGAATGATTTCTTATGGTATGATGGAATATAGTCCCTCTCTAAGAAGCCTTATTCTGAGAGGTGCGGGATTAAAGCTCGCTAAAAGACTTGTAGAAAGTGGAGAAGTCAAAAGTCTAGATGACCTACCTAAAGTGTTCTTAAATCAAAAGATAGGGCTTCTTGATATCTTGGAAGAGTCTTTTAATAGGATAAAGCTAAATATCTATGAGTGTATGAGCTGTTACCATACTGTCCCTATAGGGAGAACTTTATGTGATTTTGAAGCAGGCCTGATCCAAGGTATCATAGAAGAGCTAGTAGGCAGAAACATTACAAGAGAGATATACTGTCAGGGACTTGGCTACTCTTTCTGTGGCTTTGAGGTAGTATTTGAGTGATGGTTATGGGAGTTATAGTTGTACAACCATCAGGAAGGTGTGACGCAACCTGTGCAAATTGCATTTGGAGAGAAAGGTTAAGTGGAGTAATGCTCCCTGGGGATGTTCTTCCTAGAATAGCCTCTCTTTTAGATGGGTTCAGATTCGATGAAGGAATATTGATGTGCCCTAACCCGTTTCTTCATCCAAAAATAAAGATTATCTACGATGAGCTGAGGGACATATCAAAAAGGGTGACCGTTTTTATACCCTTAACTGCCAGTCTCTCCAACCTCAGAGTAGATGTGCTTGCTGATGTGGACATGATCTCTATAATTGTTCCGCCCATGATAGATATTAAAAGAGGGGATACTCTAATTAGAGCCCTTGAATCGAGAGGTATTGATCACATTGAGGCTTATTTGGTATTTAACTCGAGCTCGGATCCAGGGGAGATCCTTAGGAAAATCGGGGAGTGCATGAAGCGAGGATTAAGAATAACTGTTGGACCCTCCCTTTTCAGCCCTCCATCCGGAGATATGTTCATTGAATCAATAAGTGCCAGAAAAGATGTCGAACTTGGCCTGCATTATGGAAGGAAATATCTTTATTCTGCTATGAAAGTGTTCCTAAATGATTATCCCATTACTCTGCTTATGTCCCCCATGGATCCATGCAGGCATCTTTATGTTAATCCATATGGCATTATATCAAAGTGTCCAAACTCAAATTTTTCAGTGAGCTACCGGGAGATGACTAGAGAATTACTTCGGAAGATATTCTTTTCCCCATGTCCCAACAATAAGAATCCGAGTTTTGTACCCAAAGTTGAAATATCCTTTGTTACGTCATCAGGCATAAAAATTCCCGGAGATATTATGGAACTCCTTGAACTTATTTCTCAGACCAGATCATTTAGAGCGGCATGTAAGATTATGGGAGTTTCTCCATCAACATACTGGGAAAGGATCAGGGATATTGAGGAAAAACTCGGGAGAAGATTGATTGTCTCCGTTAAGGGAGGTCGAAAAAAAGGAATAACTGTACTCACTGGAGTTGCCTTGGATCTCCTGAAAGAATACCAACGGATCCGAGAGAGAGTTTTACTGTCTCTAAATGAAAGGTTCTAATACGGTGGATCGAATAATTTCTTGCGTTTTTATCCGGATCGCCGAACACGATTCCATCTTAAAATCTTTTTGTTTACATTATACGAGGTGATCAACAATGCCAGCTTTTTCCGGTTCCAACATGGAGAAGCTTACAATTTACATAAATCCAGAGAGATGCACGGGGTGCAGGGCCTGCGAAATTGCCTGTGCAGTTGAACATTCAATGAGCAAAAACCTCTTTGGCGCAATTTTTGAAAAACCAACCCCCAAACCCCGACTCCAAGTTGTTGTCGCCGACTTCTTTAATGTTCCAATGAGATGCCAGCACTGTGAGGACGCTCCCTGTATGGAGGCCTGCCCAACAGGAGCGATCTCAAGGACCAAAGAAGGCTTTGTTGTCCTTAACGCCAACAAGTGCATAGGCTGTCTCATGTGTGTGATGGCCTGTCCATTTGGCCATCCCAAGTTCGAGCCCGAATACAAGGCTGTGATAAAATGCGACAGTTGTGTTGATAGGGTCAGAGAAGGCAAAGAGCCAGCATGTGTCGAGGCCTGTCCAACTAGAGCCCTGAAGTTCGGGACTCTCGGCGAAATACTGGAAGAGGTTAGAAAGGAGAAGGCAGAGAGTCTCATATCTGGGCTGAAATCGCAGGGGATGGTCTACATGAAGCCCGTCTCCGAGTCAAAGAAGAAAGAGGATCTTGTTAGACCTATGGATCTGTATCTTGCCTATTCAAATGTAGTGTGGTATTGAGGTGGTGAAAATGGCCGGAAAGAAGGTTCCCTCAAAGCAAGTCTCCATAACTCCAGGTGTTGGAAAGCTTATTGAGAAAGCCGAGGAGGATGGGGTCAAGACTGCCTGGCACAGATTTTTGGAGCAGCAGCCTCAGTGTGGATTCGGTCTCTTAGGTGTCTGCTGTAAGAACTGTACAATGGGACCATGTAGAATCGATCCGTTTGGGGTTGGCCCAACTAAGGGAGTTTGTGGTGCGGATGCAGATACAATAGTAGCAAGGAACATTGTAAGAATGATAGCGGCTGGTACTGCCGGTCACAGCGATCACTCAAGAGATGTAGTCCATGTATTCAAGGGCATTGCTGAAGGAAAGTTCAAGGACTATAAACTAACAGATGTTGAAAAGCTCAAAGAGCTGGCTAAGATTCTGGGTGTCGAAACAGAGGGCAAGAGCGAAAATGAAATTGCATTGGAAGTCGCCCACATTCTTGAGATGGAGTTCGGAAAACAGGATGAGGAGCCAGTAAGATTACTTGCAGCAACAGCACCAAAGAAGAGGATTAAGGTCTGGGAGAAGCTAGGAGTCTTACCAAGAGCCATCGACAGGGAGATATGTCTCAGTATGCACAGAACCCACATAGGCTGTGATGCAGACCCTGCAAGCCTTCTACTGCATGGTGTGAGGACTGCCCTGGCCGACGGCTGGTGCGGCTCAATGATGGCCACTTATCTGAGCGACATTCTCTTTGGAACACCAAAGCCGATAAAGTCGCTGGCGAACCTGGGAGTCTTGAAGGAAGACATGGTCAACATAATCGTTCACGGCCACAACCCGATTCTCTCCATGAAAATAGCAGAGATTGCCCAGAGTGAAGAGATGCAGAAGCTTGCAGAGCAGTACGGAGCAAAGGGAATTAACGTTGCTGGAATGTGCTGTACCGGAAACGAAGTTCTCTCAAGAATGGGAGTTCAGGTCGCTGGAAACTTCCTAATGCAAGAGCTGGCGATTATAACTGGTGCAGTTGAGGCCGTGATAGTTGACTACCAGTGCCTAATGCCCTCATTAGTTGATGTCGCTTCATGTTACCACACTAAGATAATAACTACTGAGCCAAAGGCTCGCATTCCGGGAGCAATACACGTCGAATTTGAACCTGAGAAAGCGGACGAGATCGCCAAAGAGATCATCAAGATTGCAATTGAGAACTATAAGAACAGAGTTCCGGCAAAAGTCTACATTCCAGAGCACAAGATGGAATTGGTTGCTGGATTTAGTGTCGAGGCAATACTTGAAGCCCTTGGTGGAACACTGGAGCCCCTCATAAAAGCCCTCCAGGACGGAACAATAAAGGGAATCGTCGGAATCGTTGGATGTAACAATCCAAGGGTCAAGCAGAACTACGGTCACGTCACCTTGGCCAAGGAGCTCATCAAGAGGGACATCCTGGTTGTTGGAACTGGTTGCTGGGGAATTGCTGCAGCAATGCATGGATTACTAACCCCCGAAGCAGCTGAAATGGCCGGTCCAGGGCTGAAGGCAGTATGCGAAGCGCTCGGAATTCCACCATGCCTGCACATGGGAAGCTGTGTTGACTGTTCGAGAATCCTGCTGGTCTTGAGTGCCCTTGCCAATGCTCTGAATGTTGACATTTCAGACTTGCCAGTTGCTGGCTCTGCTCCAGAATGGATGAGCGAGAAGGCAGTGGCAATAGGAACCTACTTCGTTGCAAGCGGCGTCTTCACGCACTTGGGAGTTATCCCACCAGTCCTTGGAAGCCAGAAGGTTACCAAACTCCTTACGGATGACATCGAGGATCTCCTTGGAGGGAAGTTCTACGTTGAGACAGATCCAGTGAAAGCGGCAGAAACAATATACAACGTGATAATTGAGAAGAGGAAAAAACTTGGATGGCCCATCTAATAGTTTCTATTATTTTAACTTTGAATTTTGTACATTAAACGTACAAACATTGCCGGAGGTGCCAACAATGAAAATACTAGTAGCTGGAAAAGGAGGGGTTGGCAAGACAACAACAACAGCATTACTCGCCCATATAATCGCCGACAAAGGCTACAATGTACTGACCCTTGATACAGACTCCGTTCCAAACCTTGCTCAAAGCCTTGGTGTCCCATATGATGAGGCATTAGATATCGTTCCACTCTCGCGGAACGAGGAGCTTGCCCAAGAGAGAACGGGAGCAAAACCTGGTTCCGGTTGGGGGGTACTGTTCTCCCTCACACCGAAAGTTGACGACTTAGTGGACATGTACGGAATAAGGATAAAACCGAATCTAAGTCTCGTCGTGGTCGGGAGTACAGAACAGCCAAAGGAAGGCTGTCTGTGTCCGTCGATAGCACTCGCCAAAGCATTCCTGAATCATGTCCTTCTAAGAGAGAAGGACATTGTAATAGTTGATAGTGAGGCTGGTGCAGAGGTGTTCGGTAGAGGTCTAGCGGAAAAATTCGATGTTATGCTTTGTGTTGCGGAACCAACACTTAAATCGCTCACCATAGCCAAGAAACTTCTCAAAATGGGTGAGGAGCTCAACATTTCGAACTTAATGCTCATAATTAACAAAGTACACGATTCCATGGAAGCCGCTAAGCTCTATTCACGTGTCTTCTCTGACTATCTGGTTCCCTATCACCTGGTGCATTTTGACACGTCCGTAATTAAAGCTGACAATGAAGGTCTGGGTGTCAATTCCATACCAAGAGATTCTAGGATTTACCGTGATGTTGAATCTCTTGCAAATAAACTTCTGAGCATGAAAAAACGCTCAAAGGTGGTATGAATGTGTGAGTCAAAAGCCGTTGTTGTGGAAAATGGAAAGGAAGAAATCATAATGGAGGACGTGGCGTTTTTGTATTTTAAGGAAGGAAAGCCAGTGATAAGAGACATTCTCGGTAGAGAGATGCTACTCGAAGACTATGAGCTGGACAGCATTGATTTTCTGAGGCACATCATGAGGTTTAAACTCAGGAGGTGATTCTATGGAGGTAATTTTTCTTTTTATTGTCATTATTCTGTCAGTTGCATCTTTCATTGGAGTCTTTTCGAGGAGCGCAATTTTAACGAAGTTAGTAAATGCTCTCTCCGCTCTTGGCTCATTGACAATAGCCTATGCCGGGATTGTAGGTCTTAAAGAGAGCGTTGAATTAAATATCACTCTGTTACATCTGAAATCGGATTCCATTATCAATGCGTTCTCAACTCTAACACTCAAAGTCGACCCGCTGTCAGGCTTTTTCATGATAATACTCGGAATTCTGGGCTTCTGTACATCGGTTTATGGTATTGCATACTTAGACATGTATAAAGGAGACAAGAGACTATATGCCTTCAACTATCCCCTCTTCCTGCTCTTCATGTTCCTTGTTCTCGTCTCATGGAATCTCTTGTGGTTCGTTGTGTTTTGGGAACTGATGACTCTCTTCTCCCAGTTCCTGGTAGCGTTTGAAAGGAACGAGAAGACTCTCATTGCGACCCTCAAGTACTTCTGCATGACTAAAGCCGCAGCAGACTTTATGCTGATAGCCATAGTATTGGTACTCATAACAATCTCTGGCGGAGGTGATTACGATATCCTCTCGTCCCAGCTCGTAAACTATTTCCGCTCTCATCCTCTGGAGATGTATCTTGTAAGTGCTGGATTCATGATCGGACTTGGTGTCAAGGCCGCCCTTGTGCCGTTCCACGTATGGCTTCCAGACGCATACGTGGAGGCACCAAGTAACGTCTCGTCATTGCTCAGTGGGGCCATGGAAAAAATGCCAGTGTATATGATGTTCCGCTTTTTCCTGAGTTTCACCCCACTAACCCCTAATATTGGTCTACTCATAGCACTGTTCGGAACATTAACCCTGTTTTTTGGTACGATGTACGCACTAAAGCAAACAGACTCAAAGCGCCTACTGGCCTACCATAGTGTCGGCCAGATAGGTTACGTTGTCTTTGCCCTTGGGGCAGGGATATATCTCCTTTCCAAGGGGTACACCACATTCGGAGCTCTTGCCCTTATGGCATCCCTATTCCACGCTCTCAACCATGCATTCTTCAAGGGACTGCTCTTCCTAACAGCAGGCTCGATCCTTTATAGAACTGGAAGCAGGGATTTGGACCACTTGGGAGGACTAGCGAGATTTATGCCGATAACGGCATTTGCTGCACTGATAGGTTCTCTTTCCATAGCTGGGATGCCACCATTCAACGGCTTTGTTAGCAAGTGGATGATATACGTTTCAACACTTCCGACTCCGACTCTCGTTTCCCTGTTTGGGGCCCTAGCACTATTCATAAGCGCTGTAACAACCGCATCTTTCGTTAAGTACTTCACTTCCATCTTTGTAAGACCGCCTGCCAAGGAGATAACGGTCAAAGAAGTCCCAGTATCAATGTGGGCGTCCCAGTTGATTCTCGCAGTTCTTTGTGTAATTTTTGGTGTTTATCCAGCATTGCCACTGGAAGCAATCTCAAAAGCGGTTGACTCAGTAGGCGTGACCACTCCATCAATCACGGTCTTTCCCGGTCTCATAGTGTCCGACGGTATTGGAAACATAGCTCCTCTGGCTCTCCTGGTATTCTCCGGAGCTCTGACCGCAGTGTTACTAGCCATTTTCCCATACAAAATCAGTCTTCCGGTGTGGACAACTGGCACGAGACGGTCCCTGGCCATGAGGCTTCCAGCGAGCTCATACTATGCCTCCTTTGAGGAAGAATTCGAGGATGTTTATAGCTGGGGAGAATGGTGTGTATGTACCACGAAAAGACTATGGGACGCCACAAAAGCCGTCTTGTCCAACTTTGAGGAAGTATCCTTCGACTTGGACAAGATGATGACTGGAGCTTGGCTAATGCTCCTTATACTCCTTACAATACTCGGGGGTGTTCTGTTATGAATGCAGTTTATGCTGCCCTCAATCTAATCTTCATAGTACTCTTTGCTCCGTTATTAGACGGAATCGAGAGGAAAGTCAAAGCAAGACTTCAGTCAAGACAAGGGCCGCCGTTAATCCAGACGTGGCTTGATTTATTAAAGCTCTTCAGAAGGCCAAACGTCAGGCCTAGGGAGTCCGTAAGATGGCTGTTCGAACCAGCACCAGCAATAGCGCTTGTATCTGTATTGGCGGCGTCCCTGTTCATCCCATCACTGCTTCCTGGCTCTTTAGACACATGGGGGGATATAATCGCCTTCATATACCTCTCAACGCTCTCAGCCGTCGCCATAGCTCTCGGAGCGTTCTCAACTGGAAGTCCATATGCCCAAATAGGATCCCACAGAGAAGTTTCAATCATAATGGCAGAGGAATTCTCCTTGGCTTTTATAGTGGCCGCACTCGCAGCATCCAGTGGAGGTCTCTCGTTCTCGCGACTTTTCCCCCTCCAACTAAAAGTATCTACCATAACAGGTGCTCTGGCATTCGCAGTTATGGCATACGTCGCGGGAGCCAGAATCCCATTTGACGTCGCTGAAGCCGAACCAGAGATAGTCGAGGGTCCCTTCATAGAGTTCAGCGGGAAAGGCCTGGGAATGTTAAAGCTCTCAATCTACGTGAAACGGCTACTTCTCACCACGATACTCCTGAACTTCTTCCTACCCCAAGATGGCACAGTGAGAGTACTAGTCTACGTCATTGGACTAGTCATCATATCAGTTGTTTACGCGTCAATTGAAGCCCACTATGGAAGATTCAGGACTAAAGACGCCGCCAGATTCCTCAAGCGTTTTGCAATAGTTGGAATCCTAAGTTGGATTTTGGGAGTGGTGGGGTGGTAAATTATGGTATTTGATATCCTCAAAGGATGTAAAATACTGGAGCACAATGATAAGATGACAGTCGCCGAGGTCGGCGCCAGCAATATACGGGAGATTGCAAGGGCGTTATTCGAGAGGGGTTATTACTACTCTAGTGGCATGGGAGTAGACGAACGGCCCATAAACGGGAGGTTTGCAATGTACCACATATTCAACTGCGATACAGAGGGAAGATATGTGGTTCTCAAGATAACATCCCCCGAAGGGAGCCCTGAGGTACCGTCAATAACCCCTGTTATCAAGGGTGCTGAATGGTCAGAGAGAGAAGCCATGGACATGCTCGGCATAGTTTTCAGTGGGCATCCAAAGCCCGAAAGGCTTATTCTACCGGACGATTGGCCAGAAGGAGTCTATCCCTTGAGAAAAGACTTTCCTTACAACAAAAAGCTTCCACCGTCAAAACCCATAGAAAAAGAAAGGGAGCACAAAAAAGACGTCATGGAGATACCCCTGGGACCATATCATCCCTCCCTTCACGAACCAGAGTATTTTGAGCTCTATGTTAAAGGAGACAAAGTCGTAGATGCGGAATACAGGGGATTTCACATCCATAGGGGAATGGAGAAGCTTGCTGAATCACGAATGACAATAAACCAAATCCCATTCCTCGCGGAGAGGATATGTGGAATCTGTGGTTGCACCCATTCCGCCGCATACTGTCAGGCAGTTGAGGATGCTGCTGGCATCTACGTTCCGGAGAGAGCACAGTATATAAGGACAATAATGCTTGAGGTAGAGAGAATTCACAGCCACCTCCTTTGGTTCGGGGTTGTATGCCATCTTCTCGGCTTTGACAGCGGCTTCATGCACATCTGGAGGGCTAGAGAATACATAATGGACATAGCAGAGCTCATAACCGGCAACAGAAAGACCTACGGAATAAATATTGTCGGAGGGGTAAGAAGAGACATCACGGAGGATAAAAAGGAAAAAACGCTGAAACTTCTGGACATGGTTGAAAAAGAGAGCAGGGAAGTACTTGATAACATCGCTGAGATGAAGGAGCTCAGAGAAAGGATGGAGGGTGTCGGAGTTCTACCGAAGAAAGAGGCCAGGGAGATAGGTGTGGTCGGTCCCATGGCCAGGAGCTCTGGGATTGATACTGATGTAAGGCGAGACCATCCCTACGCGGCTTACAAGGACTTGGACTTCAAAGTCCCGGTTTACAAAGAAGGGGACGTTTTTGCAAGGTTCCTCGTAAGATACGAAGAAATTTTTGAGAGCTTCAATATGATAAGACAGGCCCTGGAAAATATGCCTCCAGGAGAACTGATAAATGACGAATATGAGATTCCTCCATTCAAACTCGGTATCGGAGTCACTGAAGCTCCACGTGGGGAGAACATCCACGCCGTGATAACATGGGGAGAGAACATGATTTACCGCTGGCATCCAAGAGCTGCAACCTATAACAACCTCCCGGCGGTTCCTATAATGCTCAGAGGGAATGACGTTGCAGATGCTCCCCTAATAATAGCCAGCATAGACCCATGCTTCTCCTGTACAGACCACGTCTCAATAATTGATTCTGAAAGCGGGAAGATTCTGTGGAGAGGGCCGCTTAAGGAGGGCGTGAGGAGGGTCTGAAATGGGGAGGCTGAAACTACTGGGCAAGGCCATTTCCATAGGTAGTGTCACAGAAAAATATCCTTTCGCTCCGATTGACGTTCCAGATGATTACAGAGGAAAACCAGTTATCAACGAGGAAACATGCATAGGTTGCGGTGCCTGCGCTAACGCCTGCCTCCCCAAGCAATTAGAGTTTTCACAGACGAGGCTAGGGGCATCAGAGTTGTCCATCTTTTCATTGGGAGATGTATATTCTGTGGTCGTTGCCAAGACGTATGTCCCGTGGGTGCGATAAAGCTAACCACACAATTCGAGCTTGCTACATCAGATCATGACGAACTGCACCAGATTGTGGAACTACAGATGGCCCGCTGCAGTGAGTGCGGAAAGTCCTTCGACACATATAGGCATCTGATAGCTTCTCTCGAAAAAATACACCCTTGGGAAAGAAAGAATCTCCTTCTGTGCCCTGAGTGTAGAGCGAAAAAAACGTCTGAGTGGAGGGTGTGGGGGTGAGATCCATGGTAAAAAATAGTCTATGGGTTTTTCATCTCAACTCCGGCTCGTGTAACGGCTGTGATATAGAGATCCTAAATATCTTTGCACCACGAAACGATGTTGAAAGACTCGGGATAAAGCTCGTTGGCTCTCCCAGACATGCAGACGCCATAGCATTTACCGGACCAATTACAAGGGAGTGTCTGCCAAAGGTTATTGACGCTCTGAAAGCGGTTCCGGAGCCAAAAGTGGTTCTGGCCATAGGAGCGTGCGCCTGTGGAGGGGGCATATGGTATGATACTTACTCCGTAATAGGTGGTGTTAAAGAGCTCTACAGGATTCTAAAAGAAGAATACAACATGGAGCCTCCCGCGACGGTTTTTATACCTGGCTGTCCCCCAAAGCCAGAGGCCATAATCTACGGTGTGGCTGTTGCTAGTGGGATGCTAGAGTCAAAACAGAAGAAGACTGTCTATGTCGAGCCGGAGGAATCTGTGGCAAATGAGAAGCTAATGATCGCCGAGCTCATAAGTGAAACAGAAAAGACGAGGCACTTTATGCCGGGAATTGTCATCAGGGGGGTTGAGGATGAGCCTTGAGGACACATTCATTATCTTCATGAAGTTCATTATTCCGCTTTACCTGCTTGCATTTGTGATTTATGCAATTAGAGCTTTCAGAGGTCCAACAATACCTGACATAATACTAGCAATAGACTGCATGAGCTTCGATATCGCAGCATTCATGGCCATTCTGGCAGTCTACTTCAAAAGCGTCTTTCTGATTAGTGGTGCTATAACTCTAGCATTGTGGGCTTATCTTCTGGATATCTACATAGCCAAATACCTTGTGAGTAGAGAGGTGGGAGCATGAGTGAGGTGCTGTTCTACCTCGGAGCCATCATGATAATCATCGGCGGCATCTGCGACCTCTTTGGGGCCATAGGCCTACTCCGCTTCCCCAACTTCTACGTCAGGCTACACGCTGCAACTGTTGGAACTATCGGGGGTGCAGTAGTGCCGTTATTCGGTGTCGGATTTTTAGCATTGGGTAGCAATTTCCTTCCCCACAAGTATGCCATAGCAGGAGCTAGTTTCGTCACGGGGATAATAGTGCTTCTGGCAGCGCCTGCCGGTGCCCATGCCTTAGCGTACGCCGCTCACAAAGCTAAGCTCGTCCAATGGAACCCCAAGTGCGACCACTTAACAGAGGTGAAGAAGCATGATTGAAGTGCACTTACTAATGCTGGCAATTACAACAATCATCGGATTAATATTCTCATACTTGGCAATTATTGAAAAAGACCTGCTTAGAGCCATTGGCTTTTCGGCAGTCCAAGCAATTGCCTATGCAATCGCATTTTACATCCTAATGGCACCAGACATTGTCCTGGCCTACGTTGCTATAGCGGTTGGAATATATTCAGCACTCCTGGTTTTCGTTGTGAGTAAAACAGGGAGATACGAGGTGGTGTAAATGAAAAAGCTAATCCCACTTGTAATCATACTTGTGGCAATATTGGGATTGGCTTATTATATTGCTCCAAAACTCCCCCAGCAAACTGATGTAAGACCTCTAGGTGAGTTTTACCTCCAGAATAGTTATTTCGGGGATTACTCGGCTAGAAGTCCAGAGGTCGTCACCTCAATCTTGTGGGACTATCGTGGTGTTGATACACTCTTTGAGACTGCGGTATTCTTCCTTGCGATTATTGGAAGCCTAACTCTCTTTAGGCTAAATAAAAGACAGGAAAAGGCAGCAAAGCAGAAGACAGAGGAATTCACAGGAGGTCTTACCATAGTAGTCAAATCAGTTACGAAAATTATTGTCGTCATGATCCTTGCGGTTTCGGCTTCGATAGCCCTGCACGGTCACTTAACGCCCGGTGGTGGCTTCCAGGGCGGCTCTGCTCTCGCGGTCGCTCCGCTCCTTATAATAGCAGCATACTCAAAATATACCCTAGAAGAAAATGGCTTGGACAAGACGAGGGCATTAATTCTGCGTTCTATTGGACTCCTGGGAATAGCGTTAGTGGCGTTAGTTCCACTCCTTAGCGGAGGCTTCATCATGCAGAATCAGCCAGTATTTCCCGCAGAGATCGACAGCCAGCTTATTGGCGGTTCACTGATTTACTACAACTTCTTCGAATTCCTAGCAGTTGGAGCCGGCTTCACTGCAGTATTCCTCCTACTAGCAATCCCAGAAAGCATATTTAAGCGCTTTTTACGGGGGGATGTGGATGAGTAGTGCGGTTCCCTTTATATTATCAATCATAATACTATCACTCATCGCGACAATCATGATCGGCCTGTATGGTATCGTGGGGAGGCCCAATCTAGTCAAAAAACTCATCGCACTAACAATTTTGGGAGATACTACAAACCTGCTTGTTGTTTTACTTGGATATCGCTCAATTTATCCTGTAATGCCACCAATATTGCCCGACTTAAGCAAGGAGACACTAAGTCAGTTCATCAGCACAGCAGTTGACCCTCTACCACAGGCCCTAGTGATTACTGCGGTGGTTATTGGAATGGCCGTTAACGTTCTCCTAGCCTTTGCAATAATCCAGATTTACCGTTTATACGGGACTGTTGACACGAGAGAGCTTCAACAGGAGCTACTTGGGGGTGGTGAACGATGAAAGGTGTGGTCCCCACTGCAACGCTGATATTCATCACATACCTCATATTTACGGGGTCTGCAAGTCCATTTGACTTAGTTACTGGGATAATCGTAGCCATTAGTGTCGGATTGCTTATTGGGAGATACTTAGTCCAGAATGATACAAAAGCCATGAACCCTACCAGATGGCTATGGACTGTGATATATTTCATTTGGTACATGCTCGTGGCCGAGACTAAGTCCCACGTTGACGTTATGGTGAGAACGATTACAGGAAAGTACGAGCCAGGGATTGTCAAAGTACCAATTGGAGTAAAAACAGACTATGCAAAGACACTAGTCGCAAATTCAATTACCAACACTCCAGGAACAGTAGTTGTAGATCTAGATGATAAGTACATGTATGTGAACTGGATTAACGTAACTACAGAGGATCCTGAACAGGTTAAGGGAGAAATTTCTGCAGACTTTGAAAAGTTTGCGAAGAGGATATTCGAGTGAGGTGATGAAAATGGACGTTGTCGGCATTACTCCAGTCATTCCGGTAATCTTCGCATTCGCACTACCTTTATTCTCAATCATAATCAAAGGAAACAGAAAGATAATCCAGGCTTACGTCCTAATAGGGACTGGCTTGGCTTTAGTTAGCACTTTCAAACTCTTCCAGAAAACCTACGCCTCGGACAGGCCATTAGTCTACACTTTCGGAGGATGGAGTGCACCAGTTGGTGTAATCTACGAAGTCGACAAGCTAAGCGCCTTAATTGCCTTGGTGACCGCTGGACTTATGTTCCTGATCTCAATTTACTCGTATAGATACCTAGAACACGAAAATGGTCTGGAGTGGTATTATACGCTCTATCTGGGTCTGGAGGCCGGACTATTGGGAGTCCTGTTGACCGGGGATGCATTCAATCTTTTCGTCATGATAGAAGTTACGAGTATTGCAGCCTATGCCCTGGTGATGTTCTATCGCGATAGAGGCGATTCAGTGTACGCTGGCCTCAAATACGCCCTAATAGGTGCCGTAGGAACCACGATGTACTTTCTGGCCCTCGGAATACTCTACGGCGCCTTCGGTACTGTTAATCTTGCCGATTTGACGGCAAAGGTTCACGGAATGGACTTTCCTCTAACTGGTGCTCCAGTTGGGGATATCGTGGTTGCCTCGGGTGTTGCCTTGGCCTTGGCCACCTGGGCGTTCCTCATAAAGGCCGCAATAGTCCCGAACCACTTCTGGCTCCCAGAAGCACACCCAGCAGCACCAAGCCCAATCTCAGCCATACTCTCAGGACTAGTCGTCAACGTCGGTGTCTACTCACTCATCAGATTCCTCTACACCGTCTATGGGGGTACACTAATTCCAGAATTGGCCCGCATAGTCAGCGTATTGAGTAACATCGTCGTTGTCCTTGGTGCAGTATCATCCCTTTTCGGCGCTGCAATGATGACAGTCCAGAAGGACGTTAAGAGACTCATTGCTTATTCAACAATAATGCACATGGGTTATCTATTCATGGCGGTTGGACTTGGCACTCAATTAGGACTACAGGCCGCATTGTTCCACCTGGTAAACCATGCCATTGCCAAAGCTCTGCTGTTCCTAGCGGCAGGAGCTTTTATTCACGCCATTGGTTCAAGGAACGTGGATGATCTGGCTGGCCTGGGTAAAAAGATGCCAGTTGCGACGTTCAGCCTTGCAATAGCTACATTAAGCCTCGTAGGTGTTCCACCATTAAACGTGTTCTTCAGCAAGCTGCTACTCTTCAATGCTTTAATGGAGAAGGGCCTTGGTCCAGCGTTAATCCTGGTGATAAGCTCTGTAATTGCGCTGGTAGCTTATGTAAGGGTGTTCCACATTATTTGGCTGGGCAAACCAAGGAAGGATATAAAGATCAAAGAGCATGCCAGCATGAGCTTAGTTTGTTTGGTATTGGCGGTAATCTGTATTATAGTCGGACTGGCAACCCCAATTATTGTGGACGGCCTCATAAACCCAGCAGCGACACAGGCGATGGACTATAACAGCTACATAAATGCAGTATTGGATCTTGCCTTAAAGACTATTCGTTAATCACACTCTACTTCTACTCTTTTATCTGTTAACAGCGCTTAAATGAGCACATGACTATCAATGGGTTGTTACTACACCTAAAACCTTAAATATCTCCCACCCGAGCATTTAGATGGAAATCTTAACGAAAGAGGTGATGGGAATGGTTGACTACGCGCTGCTCAAAAAGATTGTTGAGGCTCCTGGTGTTTCTGGATATGAGTTTTTGGGCGTTAGGGACGTTGTCATCGAGGCCTTCAAGCCCTACGTCGATGAGATAAAGGTCGACAAGCTCGGCAATGTCATAGCCCACAAGAAAGGCTCCGGGCCAAAGGTCATGCTCGCGGCCCACATGGATCAGATAGGCCTTATGGTCACCCATATCGAGAAGAACGGATTCCTCCGCGTTGCCCCGGTTGGCGGTGTTGACCCAAGGACGCTCATAGCCCAGAGGTTTAAAGTCTGGATTGGCCCGAACGAGTTCATCTACGGTGTCGGTGGAAGTGTTCCACCGCACATCCAGAAGCCCGAGGAGAGGAGCAAGGCTCCGACCTGGGAACAGGTCTTCATCGACATAGGCGCCGAGAGCAAGGAGGAAGCCGAGGAGATGGGAGTTAAGATCGGCACCATAATCACCTGGGACGGAAGGCTTGAGAGACTCGGCAAGCACAGACTCGTCAGCATAGCCTTTGACGACAGGATTGCTGTCTACACCCTTGTCAAGGCCGCCCAGGAGCTCGGCGAGACCGATGCGGACATATACTTTGTGGCCACCGTCCAGGAGGAGGTCGGCCTCCGCGGTGCAAAGGTTTCAGCCTTTGGCATTGACCCTGACTACGGCTTCGCCATTGACGTTACCATTGCCGCTGACGTTCCTGGAACACCGGAGCACAAGCAGGTCACCCAGCTCGGAAAGGGAACCGCAATAAAGATAATGGACCGCTCCGTCATCTGCCACCCGACCATCGTCAGGTGGATGGAGGAGCTCGCCAAGAAGTACGAGATACCCTACCAGTGGGACATCCTCCTCGGTGGAGGAACCGATGCTGGCGCAATACACCTCAACAAGGCTGGCGTTCCAACGGGAGCGATAAGCGTTCCAGCGAGATACATCCACTCCAACGCGGAAGTTGTGGACGGACGCGACGTTGACGCTGGAGTTAAGCTGATGGTCAAGGTTCTCGAAGAGATTCCGGGGCTTAAGCTCTGACTTTATTTCCCTAAATTTAAAATAATATTCTTCTCTATTTCCATCTACATTATCAACTATCCAGAATTGCTAGATAATACTATTGGAGTTCAATGCTATAATCATGCATAAAAGCTCTTCAAAACATCTATAAATCGAAAAGTTTTTATTATCTTAGCAGATAATAAGAACGCCCTCACCACAAATGGGGGGAACGATGGATAGAAGGAAAGTAGGGGCTGTTGGATTGGCTGTTCTGGCCATCTTCCTGATGGTAGGGAGCGTGGCAGCACTCCACTACACCACAGTGAAGCCAGGGGCCATTGCAGGGGAGGATTATGAGTACAGAGATGTCAACTACTTCTTTGCCAGTGGGGGATTCAGTGCCTATGCGATGGGGCAGTGGGAAGTACCGCCAGAATACACTCTAACACTTGTCCTGTGGGATCACCAGGCAAGGTCATGGGGGGACGGCCTGCTCTGGAGAGTTGAAAGATGGGAGTCCGTGTACGAGGTTGGGACCAGAGTCTATGGAACCGTCGGTACATATGGTGACTGGATTGTAGCTCTTGTCCCAGCACCCGTAGGGTAATGATCCATGAACCCCTAATAGCTCAGATAGAGGTGGTAGGGAGTGAAAAAGAGTGCCCTTATTCTTCTCTTTTTATTTGGTGCCTGCCTTGTGACGCCCGCAGCAAAGGGCACCACTTACAGCCCGTTTTGGTTTGAACCAGGAACGTATACTGCATACTACGCCGTTGACAATTTCAGCAATGCAATGTTAGTCTATTGGTTTAACGGGACGTATTATCTTGTAAAGTCAGTCAAAGTAATCCTGATAAATTTCACAATCATATCCGTGGACTCTCAAAAAGGAATTGCAACAGTGGGTGTTGAGGTAGTTCTCACTCCGAACCCCAACGATATCGAGAGAAATGACACGTCTAACGGAATAAACATAGTATTCGTCCCTCAGGACAACGCTCCAAATCTCCCTAGAAATCCCTTCTGGGATGAGACGGTATATGTGGCCAACAACTCCATAGAGATAGGTAACAAGGACGTCTTACAGGTGGAAGTGACGTCTCTTCGGCCGATAACAATAAGGGGCAAATACTTGATATTCTTGGAGAATGGAAGCGTTTACGATTTAGAGGGCAGGTATTACGGCCACACCTCACTGTGGGGATTAAGAGACCTGAATGTGAATGACACCCTCCTAATACACAACGGCACTCCAATAAAGATTCGTTCAAACCAAATCATCAACACGACCATATTGACGTACTATGGTCCCATTGAGAAGCCCAATGGAATTCTTATAACCGAACCTTCGGTGACTGATTTGCTGTTCTTTGAGTCACAGGGTGCCAGTATTGTTTCCTACAATCCCCAGCTGGACATTATGCTGACTTTTATGGGGCCCATCGCTGATCTCCAGGCGATAGGAATCCTGGACGTTTCAGTGGCAGATAAAAAGGCAATAAGTTATGCCCGTGAACACATGAAAGAATTGGTCGGTACGAAAGAACCCAAGGAGTTGTGGATGCACGGGGTTTCCCTTTTCAAGACAAACATTCAGAAGAACAATCAAGTCGTCGAGAGTGATCCCCCAAAAAGCGGACTTAAAATTGGATTTTTCATTTCATTATCTGTCCTCGTTGTGATAATCCTTCTGAAAGGGGGTGTCCTGCGTGGGAAGTCTGCGTGAAGCGTTCACCTGGGAGCTAAACGAACACATGCGCCTGTTTGTTTTGGCCATCAGTATTCCGACCCTCGTTCTCATCTTTGCCTCCAAGCTCTTCGAAGCACGCAGCTCGTTAGGAGCGTCAGGATTTGGCTCGGGAACAATGCAAATCGTTACTGGAACAGCCATCATATCCACCTTAGGTTTTTCTGGGATATGGATGATTCTGGTATCTATAATACCGGTACTGTCTATATTGGTGTTCAGGCAGGAAAGGGATGTAGGATACGCACTTTCACTCTACACCCTTCCTCTGTCAAAGAGGGAGTTCTTCTTCGTGAAGACTGCTACCGTTTATCTGCTCTCTCTGCTGGTTACTTACATTCCAATATTTTTTGTCATCCTGATAACTCAGGCCGATAACTGGGGTGCCCTTACCAAAGTAATGAGCAGCGGGAACTTCGTTTCGGCAATGATTCTTGTCCTTTACTTCGTTCTCTACTCCGTGGCTGTTTCCATAGTGGTATCCCTTACCTTTAGAAACGCCTTCCTTGATTTTCTCGTCTCCTTTTTCATCCTCGCCGTTCCCAATTTCATTGGTCTGAGTGTTCCTCCGTTCAGGTTCATTAACCGAATAGTGATGTTGGTGCTAACCACTCCCGATACCTCCAAGATCGCTAAGACGGAGTTCTTTGCTGGAGTGGTTGTACCGGCAATACTCCTATTGGTGGGCATTGTGATGATAGAGAGGAGGGATGTGCTGTGAGGAGGCTTATAATGACAATACTCATTGCACTACTTATGTCATCTCTCGGATTAATGGCGGCCTATTCAATCAAATCGAACGTTGAAATAAACACGTCCCCCGTCGCTCTCAAGAGCACGGAGGGTGGAGAGTACGATTCATTTGTCTTCTACGTTCCTGGATGGATGAAAGCAAGGCTAACCTGTTCAGGAGGCACTGGAGTTGTTTATATCAAAAACGTTTTTTCAAACTCGACCATCTTTGAGGCAAACATGAACCAACAGCTCACGGCCGAGTTCCCTATTCCATATGAAGGCGACTACGTCCTTCAGTTTAGGGGTTCTGGAATGCCAACCTGTGCCCTCCTTATGAGAGACCTACATCCCCCCAAACAGGTTCAGGATACCTACTATGGCCTTGGAATTCTCGTAAGTGTAATCCTTTCTATGATCTTAGCAGGGATGAGGTGGTTCAAGTGATAACTGCCGAGAAACTGACGAAGAGATTCAGGAGCATCACGGCCCTCAACGGCGTCACGGTTAAGATCCCCAAAGGAACCAACCTTATCGTAGGTCCAAACGGAGGTGGAAAGAGCACATTCTTGAAGATAGCAGCAGGAGTCTATCGGCCTACTTCAGGAGACATCAAAGTTTTCGGAAAGAACCCTTGGTCAGATGGCGCCGTGAGAAAACGTATTGGCGTCGCTTTTGACCCACCAAGGTTTCCCACATTCGTCACGGGACGAGAATGGCTTTCTATCTTCGCACGGGCGCGTGGAAAAGACGACGTGGAAGAGGTTGCAGAAATACTCGGGATAGACTACCTTGACAGGAGGATAGTTTCGTACTCCTCCGGAATGCTTAAGAGGCTCAGCTTGGCTCAGGCATTAGTGGGAAATCCATATCTGGTGATGCTCGACGAACCACTGGCAAACTTAGACTTCAGTGGAATAAGGGACATCATTGGAACTATCAAGGAACTGAGGGAAGAAAAAAGCTTTCTGATAATCAGCCACATGTGGGAGCCTCTGCTCCCAGTGGTGGATAGGGTCTATGTGATAGCCGACGGCAGGCTTGTGGCCCAGGGAGATGCAGGAGAGATAGAGGAGACCCTTCGGCGGCTCTACTAGGGACTCAAAGGATAGTGAATTTCCCCACTCTCAGACAAAGACCAGCAACGTACATGGTTCGATACTCATGCACCCCCAAGTTGGAACAGACAGGCTTCATATAGAAGTATGTCCACTCAGCGGGCAACTAGTTTATACTCCCCTCTCTTCCGCCAACTTTAAAAACCGGTCCGAGCATCTCTTAGAGGGACAATGTACAAGGGTGCTCGGCATGGAGTCAAAGACGGCAAGGGTGCCCTTCTCAGGAGGATGGGAAGCTCTAATAAGCGTCGCGGTGAATCCTGAGGAGCTCTTCCCAACGTTTCCATACCGGGCAGAGGTTACTAAGACAGAAGAGAGGCTTATTGCGAAACTCTCCATTAAGAGCTTCCTCTGGAAGTTCGAGTTCGAGGGAGCCCTTGAGCTGGCCTTCAACGAACCTCACGTCACCTACGTAATGAAAGGTCGGAAGGGTCTTTTAATCCTGTCATTCATGGCAGACAATAGGAATCTGCTGGCTAGAGCTTCTGCCGACATTCCCGGCGAGAAGTTGCTCGGAAAGAAGCTCAGGCTAATCGCCGAGGGCTCCGGTAAGACCCTCGCCAGAATGGCGGAGAGCCACCACATCGTTGCCCCGCTCGTCTTCGGTTCTGCGCGGGAGTTCATCCTCAAGGAGTTTAGGGCCCCACTGCTTGCCCATTTGCTCCGCTACGTGATGCTAAAAACAGGGAGGAGGTCATTCAGAATAATTGGGGAGGCAGGGGATAGTAGGTTTGTCGCGGAAGTTCTCGGAGGAGTCATTGAAAAGGTAGAGTACGAGACGGCGTCGGGAAGTTCTATAATAGAGGTTAGGAAGAGCATTCTGGACGTGTCAGAGGACGATTTTACTGGAATGGAGCTGGCCGGAAGATATATGGTTAAAATTGAGGAGCACTGACAGTAAACGATTTCAGAGAACCTCATCATTCATGAGATCCTCGTTAAGAAGTTCCTGAGAGCCCTCTTCTGGCATCTTTTTGGTGATAGTTGGGGTTCCAGAGGTTCCTTCCGTGGAAACGCTCCCCTCGGAAAGCTCCTTTTCGAACTTCCTCCATTCATTCCAGAAGAAAAGTGCACCTATGCCAATGCCCACCAGGAGGAAGGGCCACTTCGAGGGGAGAGGCAGCCCACGGTGCCAGTTGTAAAGCAGATAGTTCTGGTAGAAGAACAGATAGCTCAGCCAGGCTACGATCAACGCCTCTACGGTGTATTCGATGAGCCTCTTGTCCTTTTCTTCCATTCCTCCCACCTGGGGAAAAGTTAAAAGCGAGCCGTTAAAACTCTTTCCCATGAGCGAATACTTCCCCTACGAGAGCCTCAGGCCCCACCAGCGAGAGTTCATAGAACTCGTTAACGAAGCCGTCAAAAACGGTGAAAACGCTATAATCGAGGCCCCAACGGGCTTTGGAAAAACTGTAAGCGTTTTAGCTGGAATTCTACCGTACGCTATTGAAATGGGCTACAAGGTTCTTTATCTGGCGAGAACTCACCGACAGATGGACCGGGTTATAGAGGAACTGAAGGCGATAAACAGGAAAACGCCTATTTCCGGCGTGGAGCTAAGGAGCAGGAAGGATTTGTGCCTTCACAGCTATCTGACCCAGTTCACAACCGACGCTTACAACGCCATGGTTGTCTGCAAAAACCTGAAAAAGCTTGGCAAGTGTCCCTTCTATGAGAACGAGAAGAAGAAAAAGACCGAGTTCGACGAGCTGATCAAGTTTTTCCTTCAGGAGCCGAGCCATCCGATGGAGATACTCGACTACGCTCAAACGCTGGAGCTCTGCCCTTATGACCTGACGAGAAGGATAGCGGAAAAGGCCAACGTCATAGTCGCGAGCTACCTCTACCTGCTAAGCCCAACGATAAGGGAGAACTTCCTCAGCTCACTCGACATCGATTATTCTGACCTAATTGTCGTCTTCGATGAGGCCCACAACCTTCCTGACCAGGCTATTTCCGCCCTGAGCGACAGGCTGAGCATCCACACCGTCAACAGGGCGATAAAGGAGGCCGACGAGTACAGAGAGCACGAGATAGCAAACTTTCTGAGCATCTTCGGAAAGGGGCTTGAAATGCTCTATGAGGAGAAGCTGAGAGAAAGGGACGTTCACGAGGTACCGATTCAGCCGGAGCTTGTCTTCGCCCACGTCGTGGATATACTCAACCTCGACGGCCGCTATTTGGTCAAAACCCTCAACGAGATGGTGGCGGTTGGAGACTCAATAAGGGAGGACAAGATAGAGAAGGGCAAGCCGCCGCGCTCCTACATCGGCCGCGTTGGGGAGTTCCTCCTCTTCTGGCTCTCGCTCATAGGCAGGGAAGATTACCTCTTTCTAATGAGCAGGGACAAAGGCCTCAGCCTTGAGCTCGTGGCTTTGGATCCTTCAAAGGCGCTGAGCTTCGTAAAGAACGTCCAGTCAGCGATATTCATGTCTGGAACATTAACACCTCTAGAGGCCTTCCGCGACGTTATGGGCATCGAAAACGCCAAGCTGAAGAAGTTCCCACGCATGGTGAAGCGCGAAAACGCTCAGGTTTTGGTTGCAAAGGATGTTTCAACACGTGGTGAGGAGCGCTCGATGGAAGTCTATAAGCGGATGGTTGACTACATCGTCGAAGCAGTTAAGCTCATTCCGAAGAACGTCGGTGTCTTTACCGCATCATATGAGGTTCTGCAGGGTCTGCTCTCGGCAAACCTCGAGGTTCGCCTTGAAGGGACGGGGAAGGCAATATTCATAGAGAAACAGGGCGCTACATCCCAGGAGAACGATTTGCTCGTTGCCAAGTTCAAAGCCCACGCCAGGGGGAAGGGTGCGGTTCTCCTCGGTGTTATGGGTGGGAGAAACAGCGAAGGACAGGACTACAGCGGTGACGAGATGAACGGAGTCATTTTAGTTGGTATTCCATACGCGAGGCCGACGCCAAGGGTTCAAGCACAGATAAGGTATTTCGAGAGAAAGTTCCCGGGCAAAGGCAGATACTACGGTTATTACCTGCCGGCCCACAGAAAGCTCGTCCAAGCGGCAGGAAGGGTTCACCGCTCGGCGGAGGAGAAGGGGTCAATAATCGTCCTCGACTACCGCCTGCTGTGGAAGGGCATAAAGAAGGACCTACCAGACTGGATGCGGGAGACAATGAGACCCGTTGATCTGGGAAGAATGAGGCTGTATTTGAGGCGGTTCTGGCAGCAACCTTTACGAGGCAAAGCTTGACCAAAGAAGGGCTACTTTTAGATGACCACTTTATCAGTGTGCGACTCTCTGGGATCCTTCTATAGAGGATTTCTCAAATGAAGAAGTGCTTA
This sequence comes from Thermococcus onnurineus NA1, assembly GCF_000018365.1. Lineage (NCBI taxonomy): Archaea > Methanobacteriati > Methanobacteriota > Thermococci > Thermococcales > Thermococcaceae > Thermococcus > Thermococcus onnurineus. Next base: position 961,514 of record NC_011529.1, read on the forward strand.
ACGTGAGTCCCCTCTTCTTTTTGACGCCCTCTGGACACTCACTTGGGGTTGAGCACTCTAAAACTGCCCACTAAAAAGTGAGCCCACTCCCAAAGAGGGCACTTCAAGAAGATGTACGGGCTTTGATCAAACTTTTGCTTGGCAAACAGCCTTTAGAAAGACCGGCGAAAAGTCAGACACTGCTGAAGTGGCAAGTTTGGAGTGCATTTCTAGTTATGCCGAGCATTTAGCAGGGAATTTACTAATGAGAAGGCAATCCCATCTGAGTCCTTTCCCTTTAGACACCCCAAAGGCATCAATTTTGGGTGAACCCACTGTTTAAAGGGTCGATTAAAAGGAATTCACCGCAAAATATAGCTATTATTATTGTATCGAACGCAATTTCAAAACAGCCTGTTAGAACAGTCAGAAACTTTTGATGAAATTTTTCCCAGAAAAGTTTCTTATGGTGCGGGGGCGGGGATTTGAACCCCGGAACCCCTACGGGACGGGACCCTCAATCCCGCGCCTTTGACCAGGCTCGGCAACCCCCGCGTTGCCAAAGTATAACGCTCGGAGAGGCTTTATAAATTTTGTGGTCCGTGAAGAGAACACATTCCAACGTAGCGTCATTTCAGTATCCATTTGAATTCCCTTTCGAGCATCGCGATGTGCTTCTTCTCCAAGGTTTCAGGATCAACGATCAATACAATACCAGCACCCTTTTCAAGGAGGACATCCTTAAGGGACATGAGAAATTTGATTGTTGATTCAAATCCGTTCTGGAGTATGAGGTAATTGAGTCCATCGAAAATAACGAAAGTATCCTTATCAGCACTCTCTATTATGGTGTGCAGAAGGGGAGCGAGCCTTGTGGGGGATATCGCCTTTGGATGGTCTACGTTCGTTATCCAGATGTAAGGAACACCAAGGGACTCGTAGAGTTGGGGCCTTCTAGTTACAACAAGTACCTTCTTTCCCGATAGAAGCCCCAGAATCATCTGGGGAGATGTGGGCTTAACGAGATACGCCCCACGATGGAGTCCAGACTCTCCGTCGAGAACGACTCTGGGTTTCACGTGCATTACTATCTGTTTTCTAACTCTAACCGCCGAGAGAGCTATTATCCCAATACCTATTGTTGCTATAACGTCGTCCAGTATCTTCAGGAGCTCCAGCGGAAAAATATCATTGAGAACATTTATCAGATACCCAGACCAGAAAATTAGCACCCCAAGAAATATTCCCCTGACTACTGAGATCCCCAAAAATTCTCTCAGCACCCTTCTAATGGAGATCAGCAAATAAGCTACCCCAGTGAGGGAAACGAAGGCAACTATTTCAGCTACGAGTTTAACGTGTTCGTAGGTTATCATTGTTTCTACATATAACAGTGGGTTTATATTCTTTTCCCAAGCGTAACACCCGGCGTCCCACCTCAGACCAAAAAATTTATAAAGCCACCTCCCGTCTATGGTTTCGGGTTGAGGGCCGGTAGCTCAGCATGGTTAGAGCGCGGGACTCTTAATCCCGTGGTCGGGGGTTCGAATCCCCCCCGGCCCGCCAAATCGCGGTTCTTCTCGACGCGTTCGAGTCTTGAAGGAGCGCGTTTGAGCAGTTGAAAGGAGTTAAGAAAAATGAGTTTTGAAAACTTAGGCCTATCTGAGGCGACGTTAGTTGCCGTTAGGAGGAAGGGCTTCTCACAGCCCACCGACATTCAGAAAGAGGTCATTCCGCGTCTTTTATCTGGCGATGCGGATATAATCGGGCAGTCCCAGACTGGGACCGGAAAGACGGCCGCTTTTGCCTTGCCCATAATCGAGGCAATTGATGAAAAGGAAAAGAGCGTCCAGGCGATTATCCTGGCGCCCACAAGAGAGCTCGCCCTTCAGGTGGCAGACGAGATAAAGAGCCTCCGCGGGAGGAAGAGGGTTTACGTTTACGCAGTCTATGGCGGCCAGCCGATTGGTCCGCAGATAAGGGCCCTTGAGAGAGGTACTCACGTCGTCGTTGGCACCCCCGGAAGGGTTCTCGATCATATAAGGCGCGGAACCCTAGATCTGAGTAAGGTGAAGTTCTTCATCCTTGACGAGGCCGACAGGATGCTCGACATGGGCTTCATAGATGACATAGAGGCAATCTTTAGGGAAACACCGAAGAAGAAGCGCGTGCTGATGTTCTCGGCAACGATGCCGCGTGAGATTTTAAGGCTGGCGAGGCGCTATATGAACGATTACGAGGTAATCAAAGTCAGCAGCGACGAGCTCGTTCCAGGGATGGTGGAGCAGGAGTACATTGAAGTCGTCCCTGCCAGAAAGTTCTCAACCCTTAAGAAAATTCTAAGCGACGACTTCTACGGGATAGTCTTCTGCGCGACGAAGAGGGAAACACGGGAGCTGAGCGAGAAGCTCAGGAAGCAGGGCTACAGCGCCGAAGCCCTCAACGGAGACATGAGTCAGGCGGCCAGAGAAAGGACGTTCTGGCGCTTCAAGACCAAGAGGACAAGGATTCTCGTAGCGACTGACGTTGCAGCGAGGGGCCTCGACGTCCAGGACATAAGCCACATAGTGAACTACTCCTTGCCCATGACGGCCGAAGACTACGTCCACAGGATAGGCAGAACCGGCAGGATGGGCAAGAAAGGTAAGGCGGTCACCTTCATCATGCCTGGCGAGTTCAAGAGGCTCCGCTACATAGCAAGCGTCGCGGGTGTTGATATCCAGAAGTCCGAGCTCAGCGAGGAGCTACCTAGGGAGTACCATGAGAGGTACAAGCGCGAGGAGAGACCACAGAGATACCGGAAAAACGGAAGAAGAGACTACTCCCGCGGCTATTCAAGGCGCTACTGACGCTGGCCGAGGTAGAGGGTGACAACGAGGTCGTTGCCCTCAATCCCCACTTCTATCCACGCTGAAGCACTCTTTTCAAGGTGTTCTACAGTTTCTGAATCCAGTGTCATCCTTTCGAGGAGCCACTTCACATACTGTTCGTAGAATATGGGATGATAGTAATCGGCCAGATTGTAGAAGGTCGTGCTCCACATCCAGCCGGCCTTGTAACCTTCCGGAAGCTTGCCCTCGGAGATAAGCGAGAGAGAATTATCGGCGCCAATTCCAAAATCTTGGGCAAGTAGGTTCAGCATACCATAAGCCAGAGCCTTTGCGTCGTTCTCCGTCATGGTGTAGTCCTGTATGAGAAAGTCTTTTCCACTCAAGACCCCGAGGGTCTTCACTTCAGCAAGGTTCTCTCCTAGCATTATCTCGTAAAGCGTTGCGTTGATTATTATGCTCCCATGCCTCTTCCAGTAGCGATAGTAGGAGCCGAGATCCATCGGGGGCAGATGCTGGTCAAGGACGAAGAACCAGCCGTCTATCCTTACAAGTGCCGCCGCATGGCCAAGGTCGGTAAGGTTTATCGCCATCGCGTAAACGGGGGTGTAGTTCATGGCCAAGAGCAGGGCGTCGGTGAGAACAGTGTAGTCAGTGCATATGCCCTTTCCCCTCATAATCGTCTCATAGGGAGTCTGTATCGTGTTGTTCTGTCCCTCAACAACTTCCTGTCTTCCGTCAGGGTAAATGATAACCTTGGCAAAAGGCTCTTTGGCCTTCTCTCGGTCGTAGATTATCCATTGATCTTCCCAGTCAAGGACGTTCCAGGCACTCTGGACTAAATTTTCGCCTTTAAGCTTCTCCGCGAGTGGGGAGATAACCTCAAGCTCCGGCCTGCTCAGCATGCAGGGAAGGGCGTCTTTGAGTATGTAGCGCCAGAGTATCCCTGAGCAGTTCAACTGGGCATCCTGACTTGGCAGGAGAACGGTTAAGTTGCCCCACTGAACTTCGGGATTCGTCCATGTCGCAGGAGACGTTGTTGTGGTTGTAGTGGTGGTCGGAGCGGGCGTGCTCCAGGTAGAAGTTGTTGGGGAATACGTGGAAGACGAAGTTTCGGTCTGCTGAACTACAGTGATACATCCTGAAACGAACACCATGAGCACGATTACCAGCGCGAAGACTGCCCTTCTCATCATGACATAAAATCGTCAGTGAAAGTTATAAAGGAAACCTTCATGGAGCAACCTCTGCGCCAGTAAACTTTGCAGGCAAAGTTTGATCAAAGTTTTCTAACTGCGAGGATTGGCGAGAATGAGTTTGTATGTCCTCTACAATTAGCCGTGAATACATATTTCACTTAAAAACAACCTTTTATTGAGTTTCAGATTATTTTAGGCGTTCAAAGAACGCCAGTAAGAGTGAAACCCTTTGAGGAGGCATTCAATTTAGAAGGGCATACGAGCTTTGATGAAACTTCAGCGGAGAACGAAGTTCTCCATGTGTTGGAGCGAAGCTCCAACATTGCTTGGCAGAAGTTTCTAATGGTGCCGGGGCGGGGCTTTGAACCCCGGACCTCTCGGTTTCTCAGGCTCCCCCGAAGGGGAGCGGCCCTATGAGCCGAGCGCTCTGACCAGGCTAAGCTACCCCGGCACAAGCGCCCGGGTTATACCTTTCGGGGGGTATTTTTAAATCTTTCGTTCACTAGGCATAGCTGTAGGTCATTGCCACGAGTTTTTTCTTGAGTTTCTTGCCATAGTGGAGACCAAGCAGGATGCCAGTTATGAGGCCTCCCAGGTGGGCATAGGCGTTTACTCCCGGAAACATGCTGTTTATCAGGAAGAGGATGAAAGCATTCACGAAGACACTCTGGATGTTGCCACCGAGTATCCCCGATACCATTATCAGAACGCCTACGATTCCGAAGAGAGCCCCACTCGCGCCGGCGCTGATCGAGTTCGGCGGGAGGAGGAAGAGCGTGACCAGATTACCGACAAGACCAGCGGCCAAGTAAGTAAAGACAAGAACCCTGCCCCCGAAAAGGCGTTCCAGCTGACTGCCAAGCATAAGGAGGAAGTACATGTTGAAGACTATGTGAAGTATTCCCACGTGAACGAACATGGCGGTGAAGAGCTGCCACCAAGCACCATTAAGGACTGCATAGTTCCACTGACCGATTCTGGCAAGAACCTCGATGCTGATGTCTATGGGGTTACCACTCAGTATGGCCTCGAAAATGTAAACGACAACGTTAATCACGAAGAGCGCCGTTGTGACCTTCCCGTATTTCATTGTGGAGCCTTTAAAGATCATTGGCGAGTTCCTCCAGAATTAGGTCAAGTAAATATCTGTCATTCACAGCTATTAGATTGGTTGTCTCCGTGGCGCTGAGGTTGAGCTTGAGCTCGTTTCCCTTCTCATCCGTCACTATCGCGCCGGCTTCCCTTGCAATTATAACTCCCGCCGCTATGTCCGTTGGGCGAACGTAATTCCTTATGTCGAGAACGCCGTCGAGAGCCCCCCTAGCGAGGTAAGTCAGCTCAACTGCTATAGCTCCAAGAACACGGACGCGTTTGACCTTCTTTATGAGGCGTATGCACCTTCCGCGCGTGTAGAAGCTCAGTGCTTCCTTTCCACGTTCCGGCTTTCTAACGTGTATCCTCTCTCCGTTCATGAAGGCGCCGTTTCCAGGAATGCCCTCATAGAAATGTTTGGTAACGAACTCATATATCGCACCATAGACCGGCTTTCTACCTGCAAAGACTGCAAAGCTGAAAGCAAATATAGGTATCCCCGCGGCGAAGTTGTAGGAGCCGTCTATGGGATCAACGACAACCGTGTAATCGCTCCCGTTGTCTATGAGTCCAACCTCCTCGCTCACGACGTTGACGTCGAGGGGCTGCAGTCTGCTCAAGACGATGTCCTCGGCCACTTTGTCAACGTACTTAGTGACGTCACCGCTCACGTTAGTCCCAATAGTTTCCCCAGCCTTTGGGGTTCCAAAGAGGGGCATTACAACCTTCTCAACTTCCTTGGCCATCTCAATGGCCACTTCGTTCCAGGAGATCTCACCAAATTTTTCCATACGTATCACCCCATCAGGGTTATCAACAGATTCCTAGTCCCGGGTCCAAAGCCAAGTATGAACATTGCGAGCTTGACGAAGTTTATCAGCTCCGGATCTTCATCCTTCATCTCCCTGTCGAGTATCCAGACTATTGGGAGCAGTATTAGGAGCTTCTCGGGATAAATCACCGCGGGAGTACCGGAGAACTCCATGAGTTTTCTGGCTAAAACGTGTTGCTCCCAGAAACCGAAGAACTGAATTCCCACGAAGGTAGTGGTCGCGTCGTAGAAGTGGGTGTAAAAGAGAAGCGAGTTGTCTCCCACAAGCTTGACCTTTTTCGAGAGCACCCATATGAATGCTTCCGCGGCGATAAGAATTGGCACGAAGTACTTGAAGACCTCCCACCTGAAGTTGACCTTGTCTAGGTTTATCAGCAGTATAAAGACCAGTCCACCAAGGAGGACGTATCCGAAATCGCGGTAGAGGGGGTAAAACTTCTCCCCTGACCCAACGTGCCGCCAGACGACGTAGAGGGAAGCGAGGGCAAAGGCTGCGATGACGAAGTAGCCGCCTGGACTGACTGTCAAGTACGTCCTTGGGAGGATTCCCACATCTGTCATCGCCCTCATAAGCGGGCCGAGGATCATGTACGGAATCAGCGCCTTGAAAAAGTGCTCGTCTATTTTTATCCCCATCTTCTTCAGGAGCCTGTACAGCAGGAGGACGGCTATTCCAAGGATTATTGCATAAACGAATGTGTTGACGATGTTGTAGCCCTCGTTGTTGATTATAGGCTCGATGAAGTACCTGTAAAAGAACTCGTAGAGACCCATTCGACCACCATAGACGGTTGTTCCGATAGCCTTAAAGCTTTTCCCACTATAGTTCCTACGGACGGTGATGGGGATGCACTTAATGCAGCTGCCGCGGGAAGTGTTGCTGGGCGAGAACCTCAAGGGAGAAGTCGTTAACGTTGCAAAGAGGCTGAGTCTTGGCGAGAGGGCTCTCATACTCTACGGCCCAAAGACTAAGGAAATCGCCGGGAAGGACGTCGAGAAAAACCTAAAGGAGGCCTTCGAGGTTAGTTCGCTCATCGTAAGAGATGCCACAATGGGCGAGGTTGAAAGAACGCTGGATAAAATAAGGGACGAAAACGTTAACTGGCTCATAGCCGTTGGCGGCGGGAGTATAATAGACGTCGCCAAGCTAGCATCCTTCAAGGCGAGTATCCCGTTCATCAGCTTTCCAACCACAGCTTCCCACGATGGGATAGCAAGCGCTAACGCCTCGATAAAGGATTTGGGGGCGAAGACCTCTATCAAAGCTATTCCCCCGATAGCAGTCATAGCCGACGTTGAGGTTATCAAAACCGCCCCGTACCGCTATTTAGCGGCCGGCGTCGGAGACATAATCTCGAACTTCACCGCTGTAAAGGACTGGCAACTGGCTCACAGAATAAGGGGCGAGTACTACAGCGAATACGCTGCCTCCTTAAGTCTGATGAGCGCCAAAATGGTGATAAGGAATGCTGATATCATACGGCTCGGCAACGAGGATAGCGTGAGAAAGGTCATAAAGGGTTTAATCTCGAGCGGCGTTGCTATGAGCATAGCCGGTTCCTCACGGCCGGCAAGCGGCGCTGAGCACCTATTCAGCCACGCGCTCGACATCATAGCGCCAAAACCGGCTCTGCATGGCGAACAGTGCGGAGTAGGGACCATAATAGTGGCCTACCTTCATGGCCTTAGATGGGAGAAAATTAGGGAAACCTTAAAGAAGGTGGGAGCACCAACTAACGCATATGAGTTGGGAATTGACCCCGAGTATATCATCGAGGCGCTCACGATTGCTCACACGATAAGGCCAGAGCGCTATACAATCTTCGGAAAGGATGGCCTGACGAGGGAGGCAGCCGAAAAGGCCGCTAAAATCACAGGAGTCATCTAAGGATCATCATTCATGGAGGTGTTTGGAATGGCAATAATCACGTTAGTCGGAGAAAAACTGGCAAGGCCTGGGGTTGAATTCATATATTACGGCCCAGCAGAACCGTGCAGGACCTGTAAGCTCGCAGGGGTCTGCGTTGGAAACCTCGAACCAGGAAGGCGCTACAAGATTCTGCGCGTAAGGAGCATGCCCTCGCACTCCTGCCCTCTCCACGAGGGCAAGGTCAGGGTCGTCGAGGTTGTGGAGCCTTCAATCGAGGTAGCCATCGAACCAAGGCTGGCCATAGCGGGTTCTGTGATAAAGCTGAGCTTCGTGGACTGCAGTGACCCGGAGAAACGTGACCTGTTCCGTCCGGAGGGGCTCTTCGAGGGCGACAGCGTCAAAATCATAGAAATCCTCGGCGATGTGGAGTGCAACGGAAGAACCTACAAGCTCGTCAAAGTAATGAGGAAAAAGGAGTGACGCCCTCTTCTATTCTTTTTCTACTTCTGCAAACGCTATCAACTCTTCTCCTCCTGTTTTGATCCTGTACGCCCTGAGCTCTCCATTAAGAAATGCTTTTATCGCCGTCATCATCTTCTCACGCCTCCTTAAAAGTTCATGTGCTTCTTCGACACTCACCGCTTTGAACCTCAGCCTCTCACCCGGTCTGCTCTGAGCTACCAGCGGAACCTCAACCCGAGCAACGACCCCTATCTTCGCGTAGCCGCCAGTGGTTTGGGCATCGGCCATCATGATTATCGGCTTCCCGTTTGCCGGAACCTGAATTGAGCCGATTGGAACGGCGTCCGTTACGATGTCGGCTCCTTTTTCCGAGTGCTCTATCGCCGGTCCGTCGAGGCGGTAGCCCATCCTGTCGGATTCGGGGGTCACCGTGTAGGTCTCGCTCAGAAAGGTTTCTATTCCGTGTTCGGTAAAGTGGTCAAGATTCGGCCCGAGGATTACGCGGATAACTTTCTCCTTTGCCAAATAATCGGGCCTCAGCTCCCGGGGAAGAACTCTACCTTCCTTACCCGTTAGCAGGACGTATCCGAGCGTTAGCCTATCGCCTGCCTTTAAGGGCCTGCCAAGGCCCGCCCGCGTATAGGTCGCGCAGCTGCCGAGGAGCCTTTCGCACTTAATCCCTCCAGCGAAAGCGATATAGCCGTATAGACCGCTCCTCAGCGTTCCAACTTCTAGAACATCGCCGCGCTTTGCCCAGTAACTCCTCCAGGGTTCTATGGGAACGCCGTTGAGCTTAACCCCCACGTCCCCAGCGATGACAAAGACAGCCGAAGCGTTGAAGCGGATGGTTGGGCCTGCAAGGAGGAACTCAAGAACCGGGGCGTTGTCCGGGTTGCCAACTATGTAGTTGGCTAGCCTCGCGCTCACTTCGTCCATGACGCCGCTTACTGGGACGCCAAGCTTTCTGTAGCCGGTTCTGCCAAGATCTTGGACGGTTAGGAGCGAGGGGACTTGGAGAAGCTCAATCATTGTCCTGACCCCCTCTGTAAAGCTCCCAGAACTCCTCCTCACTTATCGGCACAAACTTCACGTAGTCGCCAGGCTGGAGGAGCGTCGGTGGGTCTTTCCTTGGATCAAAAAGCTTCAGAGGAGTTCTGCCGATAAGCCGCCAGCCACCGGGACTTTCGAGGGGATATATGCCCGTCTGCTTTCCAGCTATGCCCACGCTTCCGGCGGGAACTTTCAGCCTCGGTTTTTCCAAGCGGGGGGTGGCTATCTTCTCGTCCATTCCACCCAGATAGGCAAAGCCTGGGGTGAAGCCTAGCATGTAGACCCTGTACAAAGGCTTCGAGTGGATATCGATGACGTCATCCACGCTGAGGCCATTGTATTGAGCGACGAACTCGATGTCAGGCCCGAATTCACCGCCGTAAACCGTTGGAATCTCGACTATTCTCGACTTCTCCTCATCAGGCTCAGCGGAGAGGAAATGTTTCACTGCCTCGGCGACCTCGGTATAGCTCACCATGAACGGATCGTAGTAGACGTAAACGGTTGAGTAAGTTGGGACAACCTCGATGAGCCACTGAGGACTAGCTTCTTCGATGGCTCTCGCCACGGCGTGGACTTTTCTGTTTACATTCTCATCTATTACCTCGCCGAAGGAGATAACAAGCGCTGAGTCGCCGGCTGGTTTGAACTCGACCATGCTCTCACCTTATGAACTCACCCATAGGCACTACATTGATGCCCTCATCTTCGAGGACGCGCCTGATATAAGCTGCTATCTCCACTGCCTTCGGGTTGTCTCCATGGACACAGATTGTGTCGGCTCTGAGCTCGATCCACTCCCCGTTGATGGCCTTAACGCCGCCGTCCTTCACCATAGAGACAACGCGCTCGGCTATGAGCTCTTTGTCGTGTATTACCGCCCCGGGCTTCCCCCTTAGAACAAGCGTACCGTCCGGGTTATAGGCTCTGTCGGCGAAGACCTCATGGGCAACCTTTAGTCCCATCTCCTCGGCAATCTCTGCCGGTCTTGAGCCGGAGAGCATCACGAAAATAATCCTTCTGTCGAAGTCGGTGATTCCCTCAATCACGGCCCTTGCGAGCTCTTCATCCTTCACGAGGGCATTGTAAAGGGCACCGTGGGGCTTGACGTGCTGGAGTTCCATCCCCTCAGCCTTTGTGAAGGCGTGAAGCGCACCTATCTGGTAGAGAATGTAGTTCCTCGCCTCTTCAGGAGTCAGCTTCATGTATCTCCTCCCGAAGCCAAGCAAATCTGGATAACCCGGATGCGCTCCAACGGCAACACCCTTCTCCTTCGCAAGTCTGACAGTCTTCCTCATGACGAGCGGGTCTCCCGCATGCCAGCCAGTGGCAACGTTAGCGCTGGTAATGTATTTCATGACTTCCTCATCGAGACCAAGTTTATAGCGGCCGAAGCTCTCACCCAGGTCCGAGTTCAGGTCAACCTTCACCTTCACCACCGGGGTTCATTTCGACCCAAATCTAAAAAAGGGTTTCCACGAGTTAAGAACATGTTCGTGATAGATGCCGCGATATTCATCCAGGGGGTTGACGTCGAAGGCGTAACTACCCCCAAGGTGGTGGAGGAGGTTAAAGACCCCGAGTCAAGGCTCTTTTTGGAGGGCCTGATTAACGCAGGGAAGGTTAGAGTGCTGACGCCTTCACGCGAGAGCATTGAGACCGTTAAGGAAGCGGCCAAAAGAACCGGCGAGCTCGGAGAACTGAGCGAAGCAGATATAGAAATCCTCGCCTTGGCTTACGAGCTTAAGGGAACGCTCTTCACTGACGACTATAACCTCCAGAACATCGCAAGGGTTCTTGGGATAGAGTTCAAGACCCTTAAGCGCGGAATAAAGAAGGTCATCCGCTGGAACTACGTCTGCATCGGCTGCGGAAGGAAGTTCAAGAGCGAACCTCCTGACGGAATCTGTCCAGATTGTGGGAGCCCCGTGAGGCTCATTCCAAGAAAGCGCCCGAGGAGGCGTCGGCGCTCATAGGGTATATCATCGGTTCTCCTCATCCCGTCTTGGATTCGTCACCCGCCTCCCCAGGCGGCGTCAGGGCCAGTCCTCGTCATCACGAAGCTCGGTGCAATTCGCTGTCATCATCCGCGGTCGTTCATTGGAGGTAGTAGGATATAAGCTTTCTCAGCTCGAGGTTTCTTTCAGGCTTCAATCTCAAGAAGCGCCTGAGCTGGCTGTTCTCAGCGATAAGGCCAGAGAGCTCAATTGCGAGGATTTTGTTGTCTTCACTCACACCGTAAGCCTTGAAGCGCAGTGGAGCGTACTCCTTCTCCAGCTCCCACACCTTCTCCTCGAGTTCTTCAACCTTCTTTTCAAGTTCCTCAAGTTCCCCCTTGGGCATCTTAAACTCTCCGAGAAGGGCGATTTCGATAACATCCTCTGGAGAAACGCTGTATTCCTCACTAAGCCTCTCTATTTTCCCCCAGAGCTCGTTGCTGAGTTCAATCTCAATTTTGCCGAACCCTTTATCGGGTTTGACTATGAGCTTCACTTTGTTCACGCCCCATAAACGAATCGTTCACGATTTGTGGAAGTTCTCCAGCTCTCTCTTTTTCTCTTCCAGCTTCCTCCTCAGCTCCTCGTTCTCCTTCCTCAGCCTGTTCCTCTCGGCCATCATGAGCTCTCTATCTTTCAAAGCCTTCTTGTAAAACTCTCTCAGCTCCTCAAACTCGCTCTCCATCTCGCGGAGCTTCTCCTCAAGTGCTTTAGCTTTCTCCCCCAAAATCTCTTCGCGCTCGGCTTTCAACGTTTTCTCAACTTTTGGAAGATATTCTTTGATAAGGGCTTCAAGGTCTTTGTCCTTCAGAGATTTGAACTTCTCACGAGGCAAGACTATCTGGAGTCTATTCATTTTCTCTTCCGCTCCATCTCAGTTTTCCTATCATAGCAGAGGACATAGAATGCCAGAAGGCTCTTCCACTTTCCGTAGGGTTCAATGAGCTCGCGGACGTCTTTCTCTTTGACTTCTTTCACGTTCTTCCCAAAAATCTTTGCTACCCCCCTTCTCAGCCCCAGGTCACCCGCAGGATAAACATTCTTCCTTAGACCGTAGAGGAGAAACAGCTCGGCGCTCCACTTCCCGATTCCGCGGAACTTTGTGAGGTATTTAATGGAGTCCTCTTCCCTCCAGTCCCATAGCTCAAGGTTCAGCTCGCCATTAAGGTAGAGCTCCGTGAGGAACTTTATGTATCCCGCGCGGTAGCCAAGCTTTGCCTTCTTAAGCTCCTCTTCACTCAGCGACGTTATTTTTTCAGCGCTCGGGAAGACGTAAAGATCACCAATCCTTTTGCCGGCCAGTTTGACGAGGTTCCTTATCGTCCTCTGGGCGAACTCAAAGTTAATCTGTTGCTGCGCTACCACCTCAACAAGGGCCTGGTACGGGCTTGGGGCGGCGGGAACTGTTAGGCCGTAGAACTCATCGATAAGAAAAGCGAATCTTGAATCGACAATTTCGTTGTAAAAGGAGTCCAGATCTGTATCGAGGCCAAGGATGAATTTCAGCTTGTTCTTTGCTTCTTTCCTTTCATGCTTACCCCATTCATCAGGGAATATGAAGTTCTCTCCGTCAAAGCCAGCCAGACCGTTCTCGAAGGCCTGCCAGAAGATTCCGTCGAACTTCCACGTGCCGTTCTTTACCATCTCATGGGTCGTTTTCTTCAGGTCAATCCCAGCCATCGGTCAAGCTTAACGGGGTTCTCCTTTATATCCTTTAGCGTCAAGACATAAAGACGCCTACCATCTGTGGAGCGTTTGATCTCGAGTTCTCCGGATTCCTCCAAAAAGCGCATCGCCTCCTTTATATCCTCTGCCCGAACGTTAAAAGTTTCCTTCAGAAACTCCCAGTACGGTTCATAATGAGCGTATTTAGCCGACTCACGGACAAGTTTCCAGGCTCTCCCCACCTTCTCCTTACCCCTCGAGACTCGATAAAGTTTGACGAGCGCCCTCAGACTCATGGTCTGGAGTTGGCCTTAGTCATATAAATCACTTTTGGAAAATAGGCAAAAGATTTAAACTATGTAGTAGTATTAATAATAGGCGATAGATATGAAGCTAAAGATTGTCCTGATCGTGCTCATTTTGTTCGTCACGTTCTTTCCCAGTGCACATGCTCAGGGCAACACAGTTTATGTTGCCAAAATAGACGGCATGATAACCGGCTACACCGTGGATCAGTTCGACAGGTACATCAGCGAGGCGGAGAAGGCCAATGCATCGGCGATCATCATCGAGCTCAACACCCCCGGAGGAAGGGCCGACGCAATGCAGGAGATAGTGATGAGGATACAGAACGCCAAGGTTCCAGTTATAATCTACGTCTATCCCTCAGGGGGAATGGCCGCTTCCGCGGGAACGTATATAGCCCTGGGCTCTCACCTGATAGCCATGGCTCCCGGAACCGTCATTGGGGCTTGCAGGCCAATACTCGGCTACGGTGCAAACGGCAGCATAGTTGAGGCACCCGCTAAGATAGTCAACTTCTACATAACGTACCTGCGCGAGCTGGCCGAGATGAGCGGAAGGAACGCCACCCTTGCAGAACAGTTCATCACTGAGGACAGGAGCGTCACCTCACAAGAGGCTCTTGAATACGGCGTTATCGAAGTCGTAGCGACCGATGTCAACGACCTTCTCCAGAAGACAGATGGGATGGAGACCAAGATTCCGGTCAAAGGGAAGGGAAAAGTCGTTCTCAACTTCAAAGATGCGCGCGTTGTTTACCTGAAGCCATCTTTCAAGGACACCGTCGTTAAGTACATAACCGACCCCACTATAGCCTATATCCTTCTCAACCTTGGCTTTATCGGAATAATCTTTGGATTCCTAACTCCCGGTTGGCACGTGCCGGAGACAGCGGGAGCCATAATGCTCGTCCTTGGATTGATAGGCCTCGGATACTTCGGCTACAGCAGTGCAGGACTCCTTCTGATAGTCCTCGCAATGATATTCTTCATAGCTGAGGCCCTGACGCCAACCTTTGGCCTTTTCACTGTGGCGGGAACCATTACATTCATTCTCGGAGGGATAATGCTATTCGGAAGCGGTGGAGGTGAGTACCTGGTGAGCGGAGCCATTTACGAAATGTTAAGGATAGTTATCATCGTCATGGCAATACTAATGGGGCTATTTTTCGCCTTCGGAGCAGCGGCGGCAGTGAAAGCCCACAGGAGGAGACCAGAATCAGGAAAAGAAGAGCTAATTGGAGCCAAAGGGAAAGTCATCCAGGAGCTCAACCCTGAAGGCATGATCAGGGTTCACGGAGAGCTCTGGAAGGCCCTCAGCAAAGACGGAAGCAGGATTCCAGCAGGGGAGAAGGTCAGGATTGTTGAAATCAAGGGACTAACTCTTATAGTGGAAAAGGAGGGAGATTGAGATGGTGGCAGTTAGCACAATGGTTTTGGGTATTGTTTTGTTGTTTGTTTTGATTATTTTGGCCTCCGCCATAAAGATAGTCAAGGAGTACGAAAGGGCCGTTATCTTCAGGCTTGGTAGGATAGTCGGAGCAAGAGGCCCAGGTCTGTTCTTCATCATACCAATATTCGAAAAAGCTGTTATAGTAGACCTCAGAACGCGCGTCCTCGACGTTCCGGTTCAGGAGACCATAACCAAGGACAACGTCCCGGTCAGGGTCAACGCGGTCGTCTACTTCCGCGTCATTGATCCGATCAAAACCGTCACCCAAGTCCGCAACTACATAATGGCCACCAGCCAGATTGCTCAGACGACGCTAAGGAGCGTGATCGGCCAGGCCCACCTCGACGAGCTCCTCAGTGAGAGGGATAAGCTCAACCTTCAGCTCCAAAAGATAATCGACGAGGCTACTGATCCGTGGGGAATAAAGGTCAGCACCGTCGAGATCAAGGATGTCGAACTGCCGAGTGGAATGCAGAGGGCCATGGCAAGGCAGGCAGAAGCCGAGAGGGAGAGGAGAGCAAGAATCCTTCTGGCAGAGGCCGAGAGGCAGGCCGCCGAGAAGCTTAGAGAAGCTGCCGAGATAATCTCCGAACATCCGATGGCACTCCAGCTCAGGACGCTCCAGACGATAAGCGATGTCTCCAGTGACAAGAGCAACGTAATAGTACTAACGCTGCCAATGGAGATGCTCAAGCTCTTCAGGAGTCTAGCTGACACCGCAGATGCTGCCAGAGCAAAACTCGAAAAAGAAGCTGAGAAAGAGTAAGTAGTGAATAGCTTTTCTTCTATCTTTTCTTTTCCCGGGTTGGACGAACCGCAAAAAATAAAAGTATTGCCAGCATACTTCATACACGCAAAACAGCAGCCCGTATAAAATCGAGACTCAAAACGCTTTATAGGAAAGGGCGGTTACCGCTCATACTGGGGGTGTCAACTTTGGAAGGCCGTTCAATTGTTTTTGCATCTGGAAAAGGTGGAACAGGTAAAACAACGACGGTTGCAAACCTGGGTGTCGCACTGGCCCAGTTTGGAAAGGAAGTTATTCTGCTGGACGCTGACATCACAATGGCCAACCTGAGCCTCGTCCTTGGCATGGAGGACATTCCAATAACACTCCACGATGTCCTCGCAGGAGAGGCAGATCTCAAGGATGCAATCTACGAGGGTCCCGCCGGCGTCAAGGTCATCCCGGGTGGTCTCAGTCTTGAGAAAATAAAAAAGGCCAAGCCTGAGAGACTCAGGCAACTAATCAGAGAAATCGGCCAGATGGCAGATTTCGTTCTCATCGATGCTCCTGCTGGTCTCGAGATGACGTCAGTTACTGCCCTTCTCATAGGTAAGGAGCTTATAATCGTTACCAACCCGGAGATTTCAGCCATTACTGACTCTCTCAAGACTAAACTCATCGCAGAGAAGCTAGGAACTCTCCCGCTCGGTGCCATCCTCAACAGAGTCACCAACGAGAAGACCGAGCTCACCCAGGAAGAAATCGAGGCCATCCTTGAGGTTCCGGTTCTGGCGATGATTCCTGAGGATCCTGAGGTCAAGCGCGCCAGTGCCTATGGTGTTCCACTCGTCATCAAGAACCCAACCAGCCCAGCTGCGATAGCCATCAAGCAGCTTGCGGCAAAGCTCGCAGGTATCAGGTGGCAGGCCCCCGAGCCCGAGAGCCCGATCAAGAGAGTGTTCAAAGCACTGTTCGGAGGGAAGAAATGATGGCCAGCGCGCTCCTCTACGGAATAGTCATCATCCTCATAGTGCTTAATATCGTACTGCTGATGCTCTACTACTCCGCCAAAAGCAACCCGTACTACGTCGTTTACGACGAAGAAACCAAGAATGCCCTTAAGAGGCGTGTCACCAGTCTCAAGGAGGACCTCGAGAGCGAGTTGGTCGATTTTGACATCGAGGAATGGGAGAAGACCCTCGAAGAATCCATAGACGAAGAAGTTAGGAACCTCTGAGCTTTTCTAACCCTTTTGTTATTAAACATTTATGTGGCGTTAAATTTTAAAAGTCCCATTCTACTAATCCTAAAGTGGAGGTGGGGCGCTATGAAAGTCAGGCTCGGCTATCCAGATAGGATAGTCGAGGTCGATGATAAGGCCGTCCATGTCTTCAATGGCAAACTAGTAAGCGCCCCACTGAGTGAGGTCGTGAAATACTATCTCAAAGGAGAAGGTCTTCTGCCCCCTTCAGTTAAAGCTGTGGTACCAGACATAATTAGGGTGCTTCTAAGCACTGGAGAGCTTCATGGAGAGTTCCAGCCCACCGTCGAATACGGTCAAGGACTCAGCGGCTGACCTTCTTTTACATTTGTCTGCCTAGCCCTATGGACGGTTGGGTGCATTTTAACAGTCTTTCAGTTGAAAACATTTAAGTACTCTTTTGCGCAATATTGGGAACTCGTGAGTGAACGGAGGGATGAAAATGAAGGCGAAGGTTAGGATACTGGACATGTACAGCGGGAGGTATTCGGTGTTTATCAATGAGAAAGAGGCGAAGAAAGCAAAGCTCCACCCGGATGACCTTGTTAAGCTTGAGACAGGGAAGAAGACTGTATACGGCAGCGTCACCATAAGCAACCTCGTGAAAGAAGGTGAAATCGGAATCAGCAAAGATGTACTCCAACTCCACAACTTTTCCGAGGGAGAGGTCGTTACGGTGCTACCCAGCGGGGCCCCTGAGAGCGTCCGCTATATAAAGAAGAAGATGAACGGCGAAAAGCTCAGGAAGGTCGAGATTGAGACCATAGTCAAGGACATCGTTGATAGGAAGCTGCGCGACATCGAGATAAGCTCCTTCGTCACTGCCCTTGAGATAAATGGCCTCGACATGGACGAGATAGCAGCCCTGACCATAGCCATGGCAGAGACCGGCGACATGCTCGACATAGACAGGAAGCCCATCATGGACGTCCACAGCATTGGCGGTGTCCCAGGAAACAAGACCAACATCCTAGTTGTCCCGATAGTTGCAGCGGCAGGCCTTACCATACCAAAGACATCTTCGAGGGCCATCACCAGCGCCGCAGGAACGGCCGATGTTGTCGAGGTTTTTGCAGAGGTCAGCTTCAGTCTAGACGAGATAAAGAGAATAGTCGAAAAGATAGGTGCTTGTATGGTCTGGGGTGGCGCGCTCAACCTCGCTCCAGCAGATGATATTACCATTAAAGCCGAGCGCGCGCTGAGCATCGATCCGGTCGGCCTCATGCTGGCGAGCATAATGTCAAAGAAATACGCTATGGGTAGCCAGTACGTCCTTATAGACATCCCGACCGGAAAGGGTGTCAAGGTAGAGACCGTTGACGAAGCCCGTGCACTGGCAAGAGACTTCATAGAGCTCGGAAAGAGGCTCGGCCAGTACGTTGAGGTCGCGATAACCTACGGTGGCCAGCCGATAGGCCACACCGTTGGCCCCGCCCTCGAGGCCAGAGAGGCGCTTCAAGCACTGATGAGCGGAACCGGTCCTGGAAGCCTCATAGAGAAGGCGACAGGCCTGGCTGGAATCCTCCTCGAGATGGGCGGTGTTGCTCCATCAGGAATGGGTAAGAAGATGGCGCGTGAGATACTCGAGAGCGGAAAGGCCTACCAGAAGATGCGTGAAATCATAGAGGAGCAGGGCGGAAACCCGGACATCAAGCCGGAGGAAATACCGATAGGTGACAAGACCTACACCTTTACCGCACCAACGAGCGGCTACATCACCGCAATAGACAACAAGGCGATAACCGGAATCGCAAGGGCCGCCGGAGCGCCGGAGGACAAGGGCGCCGGAATAGAGCTCTACGTCAAAGTTGGCGAGAAGGTCAAGGAAGGCGACCCACTATTCACTATATACGCCGAGAGCGAGGCTAGGCTCGACCAGGCGATAGTCTTCGCCAGAAGGGCAGAGCCGATAAGGATCGAGGGAATGGTGCTCCAGCGAATCGGCAACATCTGAGGTTGAGAATTTTTGTTTCTTGCCTTATTCTTCTCATCTTGTATTTCCAAGTGTTCAGGACATCTTTTGAGAAGTTCCATCATGGAACGCAACAATCCCTTAAAAGTTATAATAAGGCCTTGAGAGAACACAGCAGGAGCAGGAATAAGCCTTACCTCCCCCCGTGTCGCTCGTACCAACCCCACTCCTTCTTCGGACCGAATGCCCTCACACCCTTCTGGACAAGGGTTATCCTGAGCTCCTTAGCCATCTCGTGGGTTATCTCTCCGCGCTTCTCCATCCAATTGATTATTTCGAGCGCCTCGTCGTCTGTCTCACATCTCCTCAGGAAGTCTATGACAGTTGGGTTGTAGCCGGAGAAGTCCCTGAGCTCATCTTCCTCAGCTATGGCTTTGGCCTCATCCGTTCTGTAAGCGTCTATCGGAACGCCCTCCCCCTCAAGCTC
Source organism: Thermococcus onnurineus NA1 (assembly GCF_000018365.1). NCBI lineage: Archaea > Methanobacteriati > Methanobacteriota > Thermococci > Thermococcales > Thermococcaceae > Thermococcus > Thermococcus onnurineus. Next base: position 980,630 of record NC_011529.1, read on the forward strand.
CCTCGCCAAAGCTGGAAAGCGTTCTTCAAACTCTCCTTTATCGTACTCCTGCCAGGCGAACTCATCTATAGGGCGCTTCTTCTTTTTCTCATCCATGCATCACACCTGAGGGAACTATGAGTCAAGGGTTTATAAACCCTGAGTGGAATCCAGGTCCATGAAGGGTTCGTATTTTCTAGTCATCAAACTCGGGGAGGATAAAAGGATAGCTACCAAAAGGCGGGAGTTCTTCCTGAAGAGAGGTTACTACGTTTACGTTGGCTCTGCCATGAACTCCCTCGAAAAGCGGGTGGAGAGACATTTCAGGAGGGAGAAGAAGTTCCACTGGCACATCGATTACCTGCTGAGAGAAGCAGAGCTTCTGAAGGCCTATCTGATACCGAGCGAGAAGAGACTTGAGGAGAAATTATCACTGGAGATCGCGAAGTACGGTGAGCCCGTTGAGGGCTTCGGCGCCGGAGATGTCAGGGTGAGCACCAACTTATACCGCATTGAAAAGGAACCAGACAGTGTGCTCATCGAAATCCTCGAAAGGCTCGGCCTCAAGTGGAAAAGGGTTAAAAGCAGGGAAGAGATTATAGAATTCGGTGAGAGAAAATGAAGGTCAAAATTGGGAAGGTAGAAGCTTACATCCACGAAAAGCTCGAAAAAGAAAAGCTTCACTTCGTTCTTCTCGACCCAGACGATTTTGCGGACAAAGTATGGGAGGCTGGAGAGATAGCCCGGATGAGTGAAGAGACCGGCGTTGATGCGATAATGGTTGGTGGCTCGACCGGAGCCGAAGGAGAAGTCCTTGACAACGTCGTGAAGGCGATAAAGGAGAGTTCAAACCTTCCGGTTATACTCTTTCCGGGTTCTCATGGTGGAATAAGCAAATATGCCGATGCAATATTCTTCATGAGTCTGCTTAATTCGACCAATCCGTTCTTCATAACCGGTGCTCAGGCTTTGGGTGCGTTCCAGGTCAAGCGCTACGGGGTGGAGCCGATACCAATGGCATACCTCATAATAGAGCCCGGAGAAACCGTCGGCTGGATCGGTGATGCAAAGCCCATTCCTCGGCACAAACCAAAGATAGCAGCAGCTTATGCCCTGGCTGGCCAGTACCTCGGAATGCGCCTCGTTTACCTTGAAGCCGGAAGCGGCGCTCCGCAGCCGGTTCCTCCCGAGATGATAGCCCTCGTGAAAAAGGTAATCGATGTTCCCCTCATCGTCGGCGGCGGCATAAGGAGCGAGGAACAAGCAAAGACCGCTGTGAAAGCTGGAGCAGATATAATTGTCACGGGAACGGCAATCGAGAAGGCGGGCTCTCTGGAAGAGGCCAAAAACAGACTGGAGAGTATAATAAGAGGGGTCAAGGGGTAAAATTAAGCTTCGGAGAGCACTTTGAAAGTTATGGTTCCCTTTTTGATTATCTTTCTGAGCTCCGCGAGAAGTCTGGGAGCGTCATCCTCGACTATCTCCATTTTAATTTCACTTATACCCTCTGCGTCAGGCGGGAAGAAGTGTATGTCACGAATCTCGCCCCGAATCTTCTCGTACAGACGACCCAGAATTTTCCCCCTGCCCTCATAGGGCAATTTTATGTCAAGTTCAACGATTTGCATACCCATCACCGCTCTATTTTATGAAAAAAGACCTATATAACCTTTCTCATGAGCGTGGATTATCGAATCCCATCAGGAATATTCCCAGAGGTTATGAAAAGCCACCGGAAAACTTTTCTTTTATCGTTTCGATTTTTATTTTGGTGGTGACCATGCGTGCTTTTATTTCCCTTGACCTAGAAGGTCTGCCTTACATAGTCAGCAGGGAGCACCTTTTCGTAAAGGGGGCTCTCTACTCTGAGGCCAGGAGAATAGCAACCGAGATAGTCAAAGTAACGGCCGAAGCACTTCACGAGAACGGTTTCGACGAAATTATTGTTGCCGATAGCCACGGACCAATGGTGAACATCCTCCCGGAGGAGATGCCCGAGTACGTTGAGCTTGTCCGCGGCTTTCCGAGGCCGCTCAGCATGGTGGCCTTCGCCAAAGACAGCGACGCTGCGCTCTTCCTTGGCTATCACGCCAAGGCTGGAACGGCTTATGCAACCTTTGACCACACATACAGCGGCGCTTCAATAGACAGGCTGGAAATCAATGGCGTTGAGGTTAGCGAGTTCCTCCTGAATGCCTATCTCCTGGGAAGCTGGAATGTTCCGGTGATTCTCGTAGGTGGAGACAAAAAGCTCATAGAGGACGATGTGAGAAAGTTCACACCCTGGGTAGAGGGAGTTGTTTTCAAGGAGTCGCCCTCGCGCTACTCTGCCAAGAGTCCTAGTATGGTGAAGCTGAAGAATGAGCTCAGGGAAAGTGTTTCCAGAGCCGTTGATAGACTTAAGAACGGCGAGGCAAAGCCGCTCAAGACAGAAGAGCCGGTTCACGTTAAAGTCCGCTTCCTGAGGAGCGACATGGCAGATACCGCCGAGCTTCTTCCGTTCATCAAGAGACTGGACGGAAAGACTGTTGAGTTCAAGGCAAAGACTGTTGAAGAAGCGTACAGGGTGTTCGAGCTCCTTACCCTTGCATCCGCGGGTGTAAGCGCAATAGTCATGAGGTAAAGCTTAAGTTTCCGGATGGCTAACACTATGACGCCCCCGGGAAACCGCGGGGAGGAGAGCGCCTCGGCGAGCTGTGACCTCCCTTCGCTCCCCGGGGGCACATCACCAGTATACATTCAAAGTCGATATTCTTTTATACCACACAAGCGTAAATTCAGTGGTGACCAGTGTGCAGAGAAAAATACTTACTGCCCTGATGATCGGGATTATGATAGGCTTCGTACTTGGAGCACTCTTCTCATATTCAAGTGAGGATTCAGCCAATCAACTGCCGGAAATGAGAGTATGCCCGATAGTAGACTACAAAATCCTCGAAGGATACACTATCCCGCTGGGCAGGACAATCTCAAATGAAACGGAAGTTGCCGAAGCCCTTGAGAGAGCATACATAGAGCAGAAGAGCCCAAACTACCCCCTAGAAATTTTGAAAGAGCTCTACCGGGCTAAAAAACCAAACGCGGAACTTTTTGGAATATCATACGTTTTCAAAAACAACACACTAGGATACGGGAGGTACGGCCTAAGGAATGGCACCACTGAGGGAGACTTTACCTTCGAACCATTTACGGAAGATGAGAGTCAGAGAATAGACGGAGTGGGCCTCATAACAAAGAGATGGGCCGTGATTTTCCTCAGCATCTACGATGCAGAAGGAGCAAACAACGTAGAGACCATAACCGTGGAAGTCCCGATCGAATGGAAGCGAGTGTATTACAGCGGAAGCGGGAAGATTGCAGTAACCTCACCCAATTATGTAAAAGTTAAGCTTCCAGAGAACCGGCGGATCAACTACCTCGTACTGGCCTTTCTGACCGACGGAAAGCTCCGGAGCATGGGAGACATCCCCAAGATTACCGTAAGAGTGAATGGAATGGACTCAGTGCTTTCCAAGCCTCACTCCTCTTCCACATAAGGTGCCGTTATCACCTTCCTTATCTCCCTCGCCTTCTTCGGGCCGATGCCTTCAACTTCCTGAAGCTCCTCCTCCGTGGCGGTGAAAACCCTCTCGACGTTGCCGAAGTGCTTGAGGAGCCTCTTTGCCAGAGTGGCCGAGACGTTGGGCAGTCCCTCGACTATCAACCGCTGCCTTTCGGCAAGAGTTAGGGCCTTCTTCTCGCTCCTCAGTCTTACCTCCTTCTTCCTCTCCTCCTGCTCGCGCTTGGCCATCAGGTAGATGAACTGGGCAGTCTCTTCCGGCCCAGAGGAGAAGAGTATCGGCACGCCCCAGTCCAAAGTGACAGCCGCTATGGCACCCCTAATCGCGTTGGGGTGAACGTTCCTTATACCGTAGAGTTGCCCCTCGATAATTATCACGGGCTTCTCATAGGCCTTCTTCAACCTCTCCACCTGGTCAAAGAGCCTTCCATCGATTATGGACTGTATGAAGTCGTTGGCGCTCTTGCGCTCTATTCCGACCTCTTCGCTCACCACATAGTCAGCAACGTCAAGCGTCTTTACCTCGACCTCGGCCCCGAGCCCCCTGAGATGCTTTGGCACGCCGCTTCTTAGCTCCCTGCTGTCAACGTAAACAACTATGCCCTTTGGCCTTCTGACAAAGACGGGCTTTATCGGGAGCTTCTCGTAGAGCTCCTCTTTCGAGGGCTCGGCCTTTTCGTATTTTTCCACTTTCCCCTCAGAGGGCTTCTCAGCCTCTTCAATTCCTTCGGCTTTTTCTTCAGCCGGCTTCTTCTTGGGCTTTAGAAAAGCATCGAGGGAAGTGATCTTACCCCTCTTCATATCCTCCCTCTCCTTCATCTCGGCCTCAAGCTCACGGGCTATCTTCCTAATCGCCTCAAACATTCCCCTTTCCTTCCGTCTGGAGCTCCAGTAGTAGGCCTCGTCGCGCGTTCCCTTCGCCATGAGGATAACGACCCTACCCGGCCTGTGCCTTCCAGTCCGTCCACGTCTCTGGATGCTTCTGATGGCGGAAGGCACGGGCTCGTAGAAGATTACCAGGTCGACTTCGGGGACATCGAGACCTTCCTCACCGACGCTTGTGGCGACCAGAACGCTGAACTCACCCCTAGAAAAGCGCTCTAACGTCTCTTTCTGCTGTTTCTGACTCATGCCCCGGTCGTTGCTCCTGCTGGCCTGACCAATGAAGCGCTCCGCACTGACACTCATCGCTCGAAGCTCCTCAACTATCTTCTTTCCTGTGTCGCGGTAGTTGGTAAAGACGATTATCTTGGAGTTCGGCTTTTTCTCCAGCTGGGCCTTAACGAGCTCCTTGAGCTTCTCCATCTTGGGGTGGTCTATTCCAAGCTCCTTCGCCTGGACTAAGAGATATATCACTTTTCTCATACGAGGATCTTCCATCAGCTCTCTGCTTGACTTCGTCCGTTTGTCCTCGCGAAGCTTTTTGAGATAAGCACGGAGGGCGGTCAGTCCCTGCGTCTCAAGGAGCTCAATCGCGTGCTGGAGCTTGACTGCTTTAGCCTGGTACATCCTCAGCCTCCCAATCTCGTAGTTGCCCCTCGCGACCTCCTGATTGATTTTTGAGCCCGCCTGGAGAACTTCCTTCTTTGAGATATCTGGCGAGTATGAACTCACGAGCTTAAACTGGGCGAGGGGTTTGAGGCTCTCCTTGAGCATCCCCCTCAGGAGGGAGCGGACCTCCTTGTAGACGCCTGGAAGGTCGACCTTGACCCACTCAAAGGCTATCCTATGGACGTAGGGCTTCACATCCGGTGAGCTCTCGGTTCTTATCTCGATGCGCTCTATTCCGAGGTTATTGATTATTTCCCTTATCCTCACCTCGTCGCTTCCAGGGGAGGCCGTAAGGCCAAGAACAAGCGGATGTTTAGCAGTCTTGAGGTACTCCCTTGCGATGAAGACGTAGGAGTAGTTGCCCACCGCCCTGTGGGCCTCGTCGAAGACGAGAAGTACGACGTCCTCAAGGGAGATCCTGCCTGTTAAAATGTCATTCTCTATCGTTTGAGGCGTGGCAGTTATTATCACGCTTTTCTCCCAGATTTCCTGCCTTGTTTTAGGCGAGAGCTCCCCTGTCAGGACGTTTATTTTCTCCGGAGGAATGTCAAAGAGCTTTTTGAAGCTCTCCGCGTGCTGTAAAGCCAGGGGCTTTGTAGGGGCGAGCATTAAAACTTTACCGCCGTATTTTTGAAGCCTGTAGTCGGCGATAAGCATCGCGATGAGAGTCTTTCCTAATCCGGTTGGCAGAACAACAAGGCAGTTACTCTCCTTACACCTCGCGTAGATGACCTCCTGGTAAACGCGCGGCTGGATTAAGTCCCTGCGGAGATACATACTCCTATCTCCTCGACGAAGTTTATAAATTCTCGGACGAACTGAGGTCATGCTACTCACGAGACACGCCAAGGAGAGACTCGTCAAAAGACTCGCTAAAAGAAGAAAGCTCGAAAGGGTTTATTCTGCACTTTGGGAGTTTTTGGAGCGCTCGAAAAGGATAGACGTGAACGATAAGGTCGTGATATTCACTGACGGGCAAAAGAGCCTCGTCTGTGTTAGGCTCGAGTGCGAAAGGCTCCCTCTGGAGGAAATAAGGCACCGTGTTGAAAAGATAAAACGTCCTTACGAGTGTGTCTTTCTCGATGGCAGACTCGCTAGGGAGACCGTTCCTAGGAAGTTCGTCGAGCTGATTCCAGAAGGTGAATACTGCTTCTACATCAACCAAGAGAAGAGGAGCCTTTACATAGGCAGCGAAGGGCCGCTTTTGGCAATAACCTTAAGGCCAGCGAAGAGAAAGGAGAGAGAATGCTAAGCATTTTCCCCGACAGGCACTATGTATATCTCCCCGAAGGGTTCCTCTTGAATCAGCTCGACCTTGCCCATGTTGGAGAGAAAGAGAAGGTAGAGAAAGGTTCTGGCAACTATTTTCGGAGTGGGGTCAAAGACCAGATCCCAGAACCTTATCGGCTCCCTAGTCTCGCTGTAGAGCTTCCTGACTATCTCGTGGAGCCTGTTGACGTGCTTCTCAATGTCAACTCTGAAGTCATCGACGACGAATATCTCCTCCTCTATCTCGACCTTCTTCTTTTTCCGCGGCTTCCTCTTCTCGGCTTCCTCAAGGGCATCCATAAGGGCATCCAGCAGGTCATCAAAGGTGTAGTAGCGCTCCACCCTCCTGAGCGGAGGTGCCAGAGGCTCGACCTCGACGCGGATGTGCTCCTCGTGCTTTTCTTCCTCATCTTCCTCGTCCGCGTACAGCAAAGCTTCGCTCTTCATCCTGACAAGAATTGAAGCAGCTAAGATAGCCCTCGCTGAAACGCGGAGGTCGAGCTCCTTCATCTCCCTGAGCCTTTCTATGTACTTTTCTGTAAGGTCGACTATATCGATGTTCCACGGATCCACCTTTCCCATCTGGACGAGCTGAAGGAGTATATCGACGGGAGTGATTTCCTCTTCCCTTCGGGACTCCATGGTTCTCACCCGCTTAGATGGCCGAACATCTCGGAGTGCTCGGCCTCGCTCTTCTTCCTTGCCTCCTCGAGTATCTTCATGGCCTTCTCAAGGCTGAGCGCGACGACCCTGCTGACGCCATTCCTCATGCTCACACCTATTATCTTCTCTGCGTTGGCCATCATGACGTCTCTGAGAGTTATGACAATGAACTGGCTGTTCTCTGAGGCCTCTTTTATCAGGTCAGCAACGCGCTTAACGTTTGCATCGTCAAGGTGGGCGTCTATCTCATCGAAGAGGTAGAAGGGCGCTGGCTTGTAGCGCTGGATTGCAAAGACGAAAGCCAGAGCCGTCAAAGCCTTCTCGCCACCGCTCATGGCCTCAATCCTCTTGACGTCCTTGCCGGCTGGCTTGGCTTCTATCTCCAGTCCACCAGCGAATGGATCATCGGGATTCTCGAGGATGAGCCTCGCGCTTCCACCCGGTGAGAGCTTGGCGAAGAGCTCGGAGAAGTTCTTGGCGATCTCATTGAGGGTCTGCATGAAGACGTTCCTCTTCTGGCCTTCTATCTCCTCGATGAACTCCTCTATGCTCTCCTTCTCGGCGACGACCTGCTCGCGCTTGCTCTTCAGCTCAAGATAACGCCTCTCGACGACCTCAAAGTCCTCGATGGCCTTCATGTTAACCGGCTCGAGGGAGCGTATTTCCTCCTCCATGCGCTCTATCTCTTCCTTCAGTGCCTCGAGCTCCAGCGGTATCTCCTTGATAGACTTGATGAGCTTGGCGTCGTGGTGCTTGAGCTCCGCCTGCTTCTCCTTGAGGGTAGCCTCGTACTGAGCGAGGCGTATCTTCAGCGTGTTGGCCTCTATCCTGAGGTTCTGGATCTTGTTCGTGAGCTCTTCCTTCTCGGCGCGGAGCTCAACTATCTCGTTCCTGAGCGTCTCCCTTCTCTCGCGGAGCTCCTTGAGCTCGTCCTTAACGTTCTCCTCTGCTTTCTTGAGCTCCTCAAGATCCTTCTCAAACTCCTCGATGGTCTTCTCATTTTCGACTATGTTGCTCTTAAGGGCGTTTATCCTGTTGATTAAGCCCTCAATCTCCTCCTCCAGGTCAGCTTTCCTCGGGAGGAGCTCTTCGTTTATCCTTATCTCGAGGTTCTCCAGCTTGCTCTCGACCTTGCTGAGCTCTTCTCTGAGGGCGCTTATCTCGTGCTCGACCTCTCTTATCTTCTGGTTGAGCTCTCTGGCCTCCGGGTTCTCCAGGGCCTTTTTGAGCTTCTCCTTCTTCTTCTCGAGCCTCTCTATCCTTCCGCGGAGCTTTGCCATCTCACCTTTTGTATCGTGGATCTTCTTTTCGAGAGCCTTGATGAGCTTCTCGCTCCCCCCAATCTCCTCTTTCAGAGCCCTGTCCTCCGCTAAAAGCCTGTCCATCTCGCGCTGGATGACCTGAAGGTCCTTGCTCAGGTCGCTCCTCCTCATTCTCAGCTCAAAGATCTCGTTCTGTAGACCCTTAATCTCAAGCTTGAGAGCGTTGATTGCAGACTCGAGGGTTTCCTTTTCCCTCTCGAGGGCTTCGACCTTTCTCCTCAGCTCGTCGGTGTTGATTGAGAGCTTGCCCCTCGGTCTATAGTGACCACCTGTAATCGCTCCGCTCCTCTCAAGGAGTTCGCCCCCAAGGGTCACCATCCTGACCTTTCCGATGCCAACTGCCCTCGCCTCGTCCATGTCGTTCACTATGAGTGTGTCCCCGAGGGCATAGGCAACGGCGTTCTTGAAGCGCGGATCGTACTGGACGACGTCCATCGCAGGGATGCCCAGCGAGGGCCTCTCCTTCATGGAGCGCGGCTTTATCTTGTTGAGCGGGAGGAATGTTAATCTTCCGAGCTTTTTCTCCTTGAGAAGCTTTATCGCCTTCTCAGCAACCTTATCATCTTCAACAACAACGTTGTCGTAGTTGCCGCCGAGGGCGACCTCCACGGCCAGCGCGTAGTTTTCGTCTCTAACACTTATCAGCTCACCCAGAGACCCGTAGAGGCCGGGGATGTTCTGGGATTTCAGGAACTCTATCGCCCTATTGCCCCTCACTTCCCTCTGGGCTTCAGCCTTTATCAGCTCCTCCCTGACCTTAACGAGTTCACTCGAAACCTTGTTCAGCTTCTTCGTCTTCTCCTCCAGTTCCTTCTCAGCTTTCCTCAGGCGAGCCTCGGCCTTTGTCATTTTACCATCTATTTCACCAAGTTCGGAGCGTTTGCTTTCCAGGGAGTTCCTCGCTTCCTCGATCTTGGATTTGAGAGCAACCCTCTTTGCATTGTCCTGGGCCATCTTGGCCTTGAGGCGCTCTATCTCCTCCTCAAACTTCCTCACGTCGCTCTCTTTCATGTAGAGTTCCTTCTTGGCCTCTTCCAGCTCGTCGACGACTCTGTCGAAGTCCTGCTTGGCTATCGCAAAGTCCCTGTCTATCTCTCCCAGCTTGATGACAAGCTCGTTCTTGACGACTTCCTTCTCCTTTATCTCAGCCTTGAGCTTCTCCCTTCTCTTGCTCCAGCGCTGGATCGCGCTTTTGTTCTTCTCTATCTCCTCCGAAACCTTCCTGAGTTCCTCCTTAGCCTTAGCAAGGCGGCGCTGGCTGTCTTCTATCTCCTTCTGAGCGAGCTCAATGTTCTTCCTGGCCATCTCTATCTTCGACTGAACCTCGCTTATCTTTCTGGTGACCTCCAGGATACCATCCTCGCTCTTCTCCTCCAGCTCCCTCTCGACAGCGTTAAGCTCCCTCTCCCTCGCTACTATCTCCTTGGCTATCTCCTTGAGGCGCTCCTCTATAGCCGCTATCTCGGCCTCTATACCCCTGTCACGGACGGTGCTTTCTTCGATAAGATTCTCGAGCTTCCTAATTTCTCCAAGAAGGAGCGTAACCTTAGCCTTCTCAACACGCTCCTTCAGGTCGAGGTACCTCAAGGCGTCGTTTCTCTCCTTTTCAAGTTTGTCGAGCTGGGCCTTTACCTCTCTTATGAGCAGGTCAACGCGCGCGAGGTTCTCCTCCGCCTGTTTAAGCTCCTTCAAAGCCTTCTCCTTCTTAGCATCGTATTCCGCTATGCCTGATATCTCATCGATGATCATCCTTCTCTCAGTAGGGCTCATCTTGATGAACTTGGTGATGTCTCCCTGAAGGACTAAATTGTAGCCCTCTGGAGAGATCATGGCCGCACTTAGCACGTCAAGGATGTCGCTTCTGCTCGTCCTCTTGCCGTTGAGCCAGTAAGTGCTCCTACCATCGGGATAGACGCGGCGCTTGATAACGACTTCATCCTCATCTATCGGGAAGCCCCTGTCCTCGTTGTTGAAGTACATCGCAACCTCTGCGTATTTAGCGGGAGGTTCAGTCTTTGTACCAGCGAATATGAGGTCGCTTATCCTCGTTGCACGCATGGCTTTTGCGGATAGACCACCAAGAACGAAGAGAACGGCGTCACCGATGTTGCTCTTTCCAGAACCGTTGGCACCCACTATTGCTGTAAATCCTTTAGAAAGTGGAACAACGACTTTTCGATTACCGTAGGATTTGAAACCTTTCATTTCAATCTTCTCGATGTACGGCATGCCCTACACCTAAACTGGAGAACGACGAAGAAGGTTATATAACTTTACCTACTCGATGATCCTCTTGAGGATGTTGAAAACTCTGTCGTCCAGCCCATCACCAACTGTCACATAGAAGTCCGAATTCATGAGAAGAGCTATATCACGCAGCTTGCTAACAAAGCGGAGGGTTGGTTCAACACCATTCTCAATTATGAGATACTCAACAGCATCGAGAACAACGTCTGCCTCCTCCTGCTGAAGATGCTCCCAGACCGCCTGTTCGATCACATGAAGCCTAGAAGGATGAACCGCACTTGGATGGGACACCTTGGCAAGCCATATCGGATGGACATTGTGTGCCTGGATTTCAAAGGGAGGTCTTCGAGTTATAAGTATTTTCTTACGATCCACGTCTTTCATGAGTATATCATTAAGCCGCCGATAGTCCATTATCCTTGACCCCCTTCGTAGGGGCCTTCCCTTTAGTAACATAACCATCACTTCACACAGATCACTTGATACATCAGGATTAGGGTATGACCAACGCAAGTTCGGTATGCCCTATATAAATGTTACTGTGAGTTAAGTAAAGGATTCCACAACAAGTCATTTGGTTCAACCAACTCCTGGAAAAATAACAAGAAATTGGGGATTTCTGAATCCTGTACCAGATCACTCTCCATTTCTCTCACAGAGTTCGAGCAAAACGCCCGTTACAGCCTTTGGATGTATGAATGCGATTTTTGCACCACCTGCACCGATTCTAGGCTGTTCGTCGATCAGTCTGTAACCCGTTTCCTTCAGCTTTGTAAGGTGTTCCTCTATGTTATCAACTCCAAGTGCTATGTGGTGTATGCCTTCACCACGCTTGGCAATGAACTTGGCTATTGGGGAGTCCTCGGCCGTTGGCTCCAGAAGCTCGATTCTGCTCTCGCCGACATGGATTATCGCAGTTCTAACCTTCTGATCCGGCACTTCTTCAATCTCCTCGACCTTGAGGCCGAGACCTTCCCAGATCTTTATGGCCTCTTCAAGGTTCTTCACTGCAATACCGACGTGGTCAATTTTCTTTATCATACCCTCACCCCCAGAGTTTTTTCAAGAACCAAATCCGCGGCAGAGTACGGGTCTATCTCCCGCTTCACAATTCTATCTATCAGGCCCGAAACCTCTTCCTCGTCGAGGCGCTCACTTATCATCTTCGCGATTCTACCGGAGATTATAGTCTTAACCTCTTCTTCTGCACGGAACTTCCTCTTGCGCTCTATTTCGCCACTCCTTTCAAGGAACTCATGGTGATCTTGTATTGCCTTCCAGAGGTCTCTTATGCCTCTCATTGTCGTCGCCACGGTCTCGACTATCGGCGGCCTCCAGCCGCGCTTCTCCCAGCGCTCCTTCTCGAGGTCGAGCATCATATTAAGTTCGAAGTAAGTGGCATCTGCCCCTTCTTTGTCGGCCTTATTTATGACGAAAATGTCCGCTATCTCCATAAGGCCGGCCTTAATAGCCTGTATGTCGTCGCCCAGTCCTGGAACTGTAACAAGGACGACTGTGTCTGCAGTTTTGACGATGTCAATCTCTATTTGGCCCACACCAACCGTCTCAACGAAAATAACGTCACAACCGTAAGCATCAAGCACCTTTATCGCGTCACTTGTGGCCTTGGCCAGTCCACCAAGGGAGCCGCGTGTGGCCATGCTTCTGATAAAAACGCCGGGATCAGTCGAGTGCCTTTGCATCCTTATCCTGTCGCCGAGCAGAGCGCCGCCGGTGAAAGGCGAGGTCGGATCGATGGCTATGACGCCGACAACTTTGCCTTCCTCCCTCGCGACCCTGATCAGCTTGTCGAGAAGAGTTGATTTTCCAGCTCCAGGGGGGCCAGTGATACCGACGATATAGGCATTGCCCGTGTGGGGGTAGATCTTTTTGATTACTTCTCTAGCTTTATCCTCGTCGTTCTCTACTAGGGTTATCAGCCTGGCCGTGGCGCGCTTATCTCCCTGGAGCATGCGTTCGATCAGGTCGTCTATCATCGTCATCACTCGGACAAATTATCCAAGAAAGAAATTATAAAGTTAAGCCTTCCCTAAAGCGCTTGAGGTTCTCTACGGCCCTATCAATGAAATCAATAGTCTTCTGAAGCGGCGTCCCCGGTCCAAACACTTCCGCAACACCCATCTTTTTGAGTTCCTCGGCATCGTCGGGCGGGATTATTCCACCGGCAAAAACAACGATATCCTCGTTCAGCTTAAGACCCCTTTCCTCAAGGAGCTTGAGGATCTTAGGTATTAGAACCATATGTGCACCTGAGAGAATGCTTATTCCCAGTACGGCGGCATCTTCCTGTATGACTGTCTCAACTATCTGTTCCGGAGTCTGTCTTATACCCGTGTAAATGACTTCATACCCTGCATCTCTCAGCGCCCTCGCAACGACCTTGGCGCCTCTATCATGGCCATCAAGACCGGGCTTGGCGATAACGACCCTAACCTTTGAGCGCTCGACCATTTCAACCACCGGAAGGATTTTGTTCCGGATAGTATTTAAAGATTGTCAAAACTAAAGGTTGGACTTTACATTGGATATTTTGTCCAGAAGTCTTTTTAATGCCCAGCGAGGAATCATGATCATGATAGATCTCCACACCCACACCACATACTCGGACGGAACCGGGAGCGTTCCCGAAAACATAGCCGCAGCTGAACAAAAAGGGCTGAGACTCCTCGGAATAAGCGATCACATCCATTACCTCACCCCAAAGAGCCTCAACCGATACGTCAGAGAGATACGCCAGTGGAGCGAAAGTGCCGAGCTCGTCGTTTTAGCCGGAGTGGAGGCCAATATAATGCACGGGGGAGTCGATATAACCACGGACATAGCCAAGAAGCTTGATTACGTGATAGCAAGCGTTCACCTGTGGGTGGAGACGCCGGAGGAACACGTCGAGCTCGTTAAGCTCGCCCTCCAAGACGAGAACGTTGACATAATCGGCCACTTCGGGGCGAGCTTCCCCTACACAGGCTATCCAAGCGAGGAGGGCCTGAGGGAGATACTAGAGCTGGCCGAAGCGAATGGAAAGGCCTTCGAGATAAGCTCACGTTATAAAGTCCCCGAACTGGACTTCATCAGGGCGTGCATAAAAAGAGGTATAAAGCTCACCTTTGCCAGCGATGCCCACTGGCCGAGAAGCGTTGGAAACGTAAGCTGGAGCGAGAAGGTCTTCAGGAAGGCTGGGGGGACGAAGGAGGATTTATTTTTTGGAGAGCTTTTGTAATTTCGATTCTCTTAGAATCTTATTGCAACTAAGAAATGGGGCACTAGCTTCGGCGGTTGGAATTTGGTTTCAATTCTCTTAGAGTCTTATTGCAACCTGTGGGTGGTTCCACCAGAGCTTTGCAACGATTACTTTCAATTCTCTTAGAGTCTTATTGCAACCCTTGAAATCCCGATAAGCGGGAGCTACGAGTTTCGTTTCAATTCTCTTAGAGTCTTATTGCAACTTCTTGCCACGGTCGCCTACATCACAAGCTACGATGAGTTTCAATTCTCTTAGAGTCTTATTGCAACGCTCAACATGGACGATGACATCATAGACAGGGTTGCAGGTTTCAATTCTCTTAGAGTCTTATTGTAGAGTCTTATTGCAACACCGATGTTGTCAGCCTGTCGTTTTCATACACTTATAAAGTTTCAATTCTCTTAGAGTCTTATTGCAACTGCACTCCTTTATCGCGGCCCGGAACGTGCGGAGGAGGGTTTCAATTCTCTTAGAGTCTTATTGCAACTCGCTTCGACGGTGGCTTTTGTCTCCGGATTCATCATCGTTTCAATTCTCTTATTGAGACGAAGTTGGCAACTCCAACACATGCGCCCGTTTCAATTCTCTTAGAGTCTTATTGCAACCAGATCGCCTGCTGGGTCTGGCTCATCTGGCCGTGCTCGCTTTCAATTCTCTTAGAGTCTTATTGCAACCCGGCATCAGGGCTGACACCTACTCAACGACCCTCTATGGTTTCAATTCTCTTAGAGTCTTATTGCAACAGGAGGAAGATGGCAAGTATCATGTTTATGATAAGAAGTTTCAATTCTCTTAGAGTCTTATTGCAACACGAATCTATCAACCGAGTCAATGGCCCGAGTTCTAGTTTCAATTCTCTTAGAGTCTTATTGCAACCCATTGGCCCCTCTTCAAACAACGTCAAGGTAAAATTGTTTCAATTCTCTTAGAGTCTTATTGCAACCGGCGAGCTCGACCTCATACGTCACGACCACACCCTGTTTCAATTCTCTTAGAGTCTTATTACAACCTACCTCAAGCAGTAGGAACGTGTTGTTCCCGTCCGTGTTTCAATTCTCTTAGAGTCTTATTGCAACCTACTGCTATGATAAACTCCACTGCTCTTTTTAGATGGGTTTCAATTCTCTTAGAGTCTTATTGCAACATAAAGGGCTCGGGGAGGGTATTCTCCGAGACCCTTGTTTCAATTCTCTTAGAGTCTTATTGCAACTCTCCCACTCAATCTTATCGATTATCCTATCAATGTGTTTCAATTCTCTTAGAGTCTTATTGCAACTTTGGGCGACTCTGTTTGCTTTTGCGTTCTGGTATCTGTTTCAATTCTCTTAGAGTCTTATTGCAACATAAAACGGCGGTTTCGATTACTTGTGTCTTGTTCTCTGTTTCAATTCTCTTAGAGTCTTATTGCAACTTCGCGTTTGCGACCTGTTCAGGGGTGATGTTGCCCGTTTCAATTCTCTTAGAGTCTTATTGCAACTTGCCGTGCCGGTGAGGGCTGCTGATGTTCAATACTAGTTTCAATTCTCTTAGAGTCTTATTGCAACGGCAGCTGAGACGGGCGAGAGCGTTGTGTTCACTGTGTTTCAATTCTCTTAGAGTCTTATTGCAACAAGCCGAATCACTTTTGTATTGAGCCCATATTTTATGAGTTTCAATTCTCTTAGAGTCTTATTGCAACTGGCACCCTGCCAAGACTGCTGCGGCAAAGCTCTGGTTGTTTCAATTCTCTTAGAGTCTTATTGCAACAAACAGAGCAGAGACTCTAAAGAGATGGGTGGGAATTAGTGTTTCAATTCTCTTAGAGTCTTATTGCAACAAAGAGATAAAGCGCGTCGTCCGTGACGGTATTGCCAAGTTTCAATTCTCTTAGAGTCTTATTGCAACCTTGACTTCCTTCTCGATCTTGAGGCTGTCCTTCTGTTTCAATTCTCTTAGAGTCTTATTGCAACCCACGTCGCCCTGGTAGTAAAAATAGACGCTGACGTGTTTCAATTCTCTTAGAGTCTTATTGCAACATGCAGTAGTGCTTAAACCAGCTCTTGATCTTCTTTGTTTCAATTCTCTTAGAGTCTTATTGCAACGGAGACTATGAAACCCTCGAAGCCGATGTAAACTGTGTTTCAATTCTCTTAGAGTCTTATTGCAACATGAGCATCAGCCACGGCTCAGTGCCCCTGCTCAGGAAGTTTCAATTCTCTTAGAGTCTTATTGCAACATGAAGGCTCAGGCCGACGCGATAAGCCCTGAGAACACGTTTCAATTCTCTTAGAGTCTTATTGCAACTTCAGAAACCTTGCAATACTTATGATAGTACTGAACCTGTTTCAATTCTCTTAGAGTCTTATTGCAACTCGGAACGGCCTTGCGGTAGATGATGTAACCAACGAGGTTTCAATTCTCTTAGAGTCTTATTGCAACCTGCATACAACTCGCAAGAGACCTCGTTGAATATGGCGTTTCAATTCTCTTAGAGTCTTATTGCAACCTATGGTCTTGGCCTGGCCGCTGAGCTGAGAGAAAACGAGTTTCAATTCTCTTAGAGTCTTATTGCAACCTGAGCGTCAGGTTTCCACTCCAGGCCAGCATGATTTGTTTCAATTCTCTTAGAGTCTTATTGCAACTCGGCTTCATGAAGTTCTTTTTCGGCAACATCCTTCTGTTTCAATTCTCTTAGAGTCTTATTGCAACCTCACCGTCAGGCGTGACCAAAATGTGGAGCTCGTTGTTTCAATTCTCTTAGAGTCTTATTGCAACGGTTGCCATCCTGCTGAATATCGCCGGCCTCAATCCTTGTTTCAATTCTCTTAGAGTCTTATTGCAACATAAGCGTCCTGACGGCCTTATCAATGAAGTTGATGTGGTTTCAATTCTCTTAGAGTCTTATTGCAACGGTGTGGATCATGTGAATCTCGTCCTGGGTCAGGACGGGTTTCAATTCTCTTAGAGTCTTATTGCAACAAATCAAAGCTGCCCGTGTGCTGTACTCCGACATACTCGTTTCAATTCTCTTAGAGTCTTATTGCAACCAACGCTTGGCATTGCCATAGCTCTTGTACTAGCCATGTTTCAATTCTCTTAGAGTCTTATTGCAACCCCCCTGACAACGAAGAATGAGCCTGCAATGTTACCAAGTTTCAATTCTCTTAGAGTCTTATTGCAACAGTTATTAGTTTGGCCAAGCGCATCTTCCAAAACTCGTTTCAATTCTCTTAGAGTCTTATTGCAACCTCAATCAGAGGCTCTGGCTGAGTTTCCTCAAATTCAGTTTCAATTCTCTTAGAGTCTTATTGCAACGTGAGGATGGCAAAAAGGAAAACCTCTAAGAAAATCAAGTTTCAATTCTCTTAGAGTCTTATTGCAACTGGCAAAGTGCCGAGGGCTGAACTCCGCGAAGCGACGTTTCAATTCTCTTAGAGTCTTATTGCAACTCCCGTTCACGAGCTGTTGGCCGGCCTGCGCAATCTGGTTTCAATTCTCTTAGAGTCTTATTGCAACAGGGCGGCTTTTACCCCCTTTTGCCTCAGAAAGAATTAAGAAAGCTGGAAATATTTAAGTCTTTCTGCGGAGGGGAGTTTAAACGACAATGTGCTGTCCGCTTTTTAATGGATATGCAAACTGAACACAAGGGACAAGACCCTCTCGACGTTTTTTCCAGAGAACCCATTAACAGCGCTGGAGAGTTCCAAAGCCCGGAGCAGCCTTTTTATCATCTCCAACAGCAAAAAACAAGTCCAATCCGATAATAGACATATCAGGGCAGGAATCGACAGAATTGAGGGCACCTTACACGTCAATTCCCAGATCTCTAAAATTTTTCGTTACAATTAACTTGAAATTTTATAACTCAAAGTAACACTATCACAAACTGTTATTAAAGACTTCCAATGGGTCAAACGGAGTTCTTTTTTAAATTCTGAAACGATTAACAGAAAATTCAAGAAAAACAGGGATATGAACGAGATGCAATCTAAAAGAAGGCGTTTAGTTGTTTCTACATTACCCCGAACCCAAGTTCCCTGAGTTTCCAGACTATCTCCAGAGGAAAGCCAACGACGTTGTAATAATCGCCGTTAATCCACTCCACGAATAGGCCTCCCTTCCCCTGTATGCCGTAGGCACCAGCTTTGTCCATGGGCTCGCCCGTTCTTATGTACGCCCATATCAGCTCGTCGCTCAGCTCCCTAAACTTGACCTCCGTGACGACGGCACCCGAGACCTCTTCTCCCTCGTGGATTATGCAGTAGCCAGTCGTGACGCGGTGAACCCTGCCGCTGAGGAGCTTCAGCATCCTGTAGGCCTCTTCCTCGCTTCCAGGCTTGCCGAGGATATGGCCATCAATGGAGACGGCGGTGTCGGCACCGATGACAGTCCCGCCGACGCGGTTGTAAACTTCCCTTGCTTTCCTTCGAGCGAGCTCGAGGGCGTAAGTTCTCGGTTCGGTCAAGGAGCACTCCTCGCTCACGTTGCTCGGAACTACCTTGAAGTCCTTAATGAACCTGCCAAGTATTTCCCTTCTCCTTGGACTTGCAGAGGCCAGCACTAACATGGTTGGGCCTTCGGAAAAGGGTTAAAAAAGCTTCCGAGAACCAAAGCTGGCGATGACGACAATTTCGCTAGCTGAAGTCACGCTCCATGTGGCAGGATGATGAGTACCCTCGCAGCTGAGCCATCATGCAGTTTCCTTCCGTTATTTCGCCCATTTTTCAATGCTGGAAACCAAGAGATAAACGAAGGCAAGGATCCACAGGACATGGCCTATTATCATTGCGTCGAAGTCGACGAGCAGTCCGTAGAGATATGCAATCAGTGCCATGCCAGCCAGACCCCAGAACACCTTGTCTCTCCATACCATAAAACATTCCTCCGTGGTTAGTACCACTAAAAGAAATAAAAAATCAATCATAAAAAGTTTTTTCAGGCCGAGGCCCATATCGGAATGCCCGCGTCGAGGAGCCTCTTGAGTTCCTTGCCTATCGGCGTGCTCTTGCTTACTTTGACGAGGCCCTTCTTGCTTGGCGTTGCAGTAAAGACGTACTGCTCGCCTCCGTAGAACTTGAGCGGCCTCTTGGCATAGTCCGGCGAAACACGGAGCACTATCGTTTTCTTTTTCTCCTCGACCTCGACATGTATCCTCTCCTTCGGCTTTGTCGCTTCCCTCTCGGCGAAGCTCTTGACGTCGATGCTTATTCCTATGCGCTTCTCAAGCTCGGTGATACGCTTGCCCTTCTTGCCTATGATTGCAGGAATGTCGAACTCGTCGGCATAAATAACCGCCTTGTGCGGGCTGACTATCTCAACCTCAGCGTAAACATCGGGCAGGAACTTCTTTATCTCCTGCTTGAGCCTCTTCTCTGCAAGTCTCAGCGCCGGTGATTTCTCCTCCTTCTTTACCGGGACAACGCTTATCTCCTCGCCGTAGGTGTATATCTCGTACTCAAGCTCGCCTGTCTCAAAGTCGCGAACCTCGATGACAGGCCTGGCCAAGTCCTCTTCTTTCATGCCGCTTGGCACCTTAACGAGGTACTCCAGCGTTAGAACCTTGGCGATCCTTCCTGCCTTGATGAAAATCACAGTATCGACTATCTGGGGTATCATTCCCAGCTCGACCCTTCCGATGAACCTCTGGATCGCATCGATGGGCTTGGTAGCATGCACGACACCAACCATTCCGACGCCTGCAAGTCTCAGATCAGCGTATATTTTGAAGTCGCTGGTCTTTCTCATCTCGTCGAATATTGTGTAATCCGGCCTGACGAGGAGGAGTATGTCCCCCGTCTTTTCCATTCTACCGGCCAGAGCTGTGTACTGGGTTATCTCGTCGCTCACCTGCAGGTCCCTTGGCTTCTCCATCGTTTTCACTATCTTGCCCATGGAGGCGTACCACTCGGCCAAAGCCTGTGCGAAGGTCGTCTTTCCTTCTCCAGGTGCACCTGCGATGAGTATTCCCTCCGCCTTATCCACGAGCCTCTCCAGGAGCTTCTCGCTCAGATCGTAGTCTTCTATACTTAGTTTCGTGACTGGTCTAACGGCAGTTATCTCAATCCTGTCTGCAAAGGGCGGCTTGGCTATGACTATACGGTAGTTCCTGAGCTGGACGACGGTCGCTCCAGGCTCGTCGAGTTCTATAAAGGATTCTGGGTCACGTCTCGCGCGCTCGACTATGTCATCGGCAATCTCTTCAAGCTCTTCATCGGTCAGAATCTCGTCACGAACGGGAACGAGCTTCCACTCTCCCGGTCTTCCCTTCTTTGCCATGGGCCTTAAGCCAGCTTTCAGGTGAACACTCATCGTCGTCTCGTCAAAGAAGTCCTCCAAGCGGTGCCTGACTTCTTTCTTGGCCGTCAGGTAAATCACGTCTATACCCTTGGCGATGGCTATGTCCCTCTGCACCTGGTCACCAGTTATGAGCGTGGCGCTCAGCGTCTGGGCAACCTCCCTAACCATGTGGTCTATTTCTCCAGCCTTCGCTCTACTTATCTGCCAGAGCTCGGGCCGCTCGCCGTAGAACTCGAGGAGTATCTTCCCCCTGTCGGACATCTCACGGAGCTTTTTGAGCTCCTCAAGTCCCACATGACCGATAGCCTTTCCCTCGTTGGCCTGATGCTCTATCTCAGCAATGACTGCCTCAGGGATAACAACCTTAACTTTGTCTTCAAGCGTTGATAGGAACTGCGTAAGGCGGCCATCTACTATAACACTCGTATCAGCAACGAACACTCTCATTTCTCTCACCTCAGAAGTCCCGGAAACTCTCATCCGTTTATAAGACTTCCCTAACCGATGCTCTGACTAAAGGTTCATAAAGGTTTAGTCGAAAATAGGATAGGTGGGACGATGGGCAGAATGATATCCATTGCTTCCGGCAAGGGAGGCACGGGAAAGACCACAACAACGGCTAATCTCTCTATAGCCCTCGGAAAGATGGGCTATCACGTTTGTGCCATCGATGCTGACCTGACAATGGCGAATCTGAGCCTCGTTATGGGAATAGACGACGCGTACACGACTATTCACGACGTTCTCGCCGGAAAAGCGACTATAAGTGAGGCCATCTACGCAACGGCATACGAAAACGTCCACCTCATTCCCGCGTCGATAGACTGGGAGCACGTCATAAGGGCCGATCCCAGAAAGCTTCCGGAGACGATAAGGGAGCTGAAGAACAAGTTCGACTACGTCATAATAGACTCTCCTGCTGGACTTCAGATGGACGCGATGAACGCCATGTTAAGCGGTGAGGAAGTTCTTCTCGTTACGAACCCAGAGATATCGTGTGTGACCGACACCATGAAGGTAGGGATGGTTCTCAAGAAAGCTGGCTTGGCAATTCTCGGATTCGTTCTCAACCGCTATGGAAGGAGCGATAACGATATTCCTCCCGACGTTGCAGAGGAAGTTATGGAGATACCTCTCCTGGCTGTTATTCCGGAGGATCCAGCCGTTAGAGAAGCAACTCTCGAAGGGGTCCCCGTCGTTGAGTATAAGCCCGACTCCAGAGGTGCCAAAGCATACATGAGGCTCGCAGAAAAGGTGGCAAGGATATCCGGTCTCAAGGCGCAGGTGATGAGGAAGTGATACTGGCCTTCGTGGGCACTGCCGGAAGCGGAAAAACGACCTTAACCGGGGAATTTGGGAGGTATCTGAAGGAAAACGGACACAACGTCGCCTACGTGAACCTTGATACTGGAGTTATGCGTCTTCCCTACAAACCTGATTTAGACGTTAGGGACGAAGTGACTGCATGGGAGATAATGGAAGAGGGCTACGGGCCCAACGGGGCCATAGTTGAGAGCTACGACAGGCTTCTCCCAAAAGTTGGGAGCTACATCGATCGGATTATCAGGCTTGATACAGAGAACGACTACGTCCTCCTTGACACTCCTGGCCAGATGGAAACCTTCCTCTTCCACGAATTCGGGGTCAGGCTTATGGAGAGCCTTCCTGAGCCCCTCACAGTTTACCTCTTCAGCCCAGACATTCTAAGAAAGCCCCACGACTTCTGCTTCGTGAGGTTCTTCGGTCTCATGATAGATTTGCGCCTCGGCACGACAACGGTTCCAGTTCTCAGCAAAATCGATATCGTCGAGAACATAGATGAGTACAGGAAATACCTCGATGACGTTGAGTACCTGAAGGCCAGACTTAAGCTCGACCCGTCGATGCAGGGACTTTTGGCCTACAAGATGTGCTCAACTCTTCCGGAGCTAGCTCCGCCGACGAGGGTTGTTTACATCTCAGCCAAAACGCGCGAAGGCTTCGATGAGCTTGAAACACTGGCCTACGAGCATTACTGCACCTGCGGAGACCTAACATAGTTCACCGGTCTTTCGATTTTGTGAGCATCCTTTCAGTCAGCAGCTAACATTTTAAAAACTCTTTCAAGGAATAAGAGAGAAGCCTTTTGGCGTTGTATCTTAAAGTCCGTTGGGTGAGAGCATGTGTCTTGTAGCGGGAGGAATCGGAACCAACCTCAAGGAACACTTTACAATGATGATTCTTGCTGGAAAGCACAGAGGAGAGGACTCTTTTGGTGTGTGGACTAACGAAGGAGTGCTCAAATCAGAGGACTTTTCGAAGCTTGATGAAATTCCCGACGGAAGAATCGGCCTCCTTCAGTGCAGGCTGGCCATGACCGGTTCCTTCGGTTACACCCAGCCCTTCTACAACGATCTGGCGCTTGTCCATAACGGTGAGATATACAATCACAACCATATTCGGAACTACCTCAAGGACAGGGGGGTCTCCTTCGAGAGCGACGTTGACAGCGAAGTGATCCTAAGGCTTCTCGAATATCTCTTGGAGAAGGGCCTTAATGTTGAGACAGCTGTTAAAAAGGCCATGAGCATGCTAGAAGGGGACTACGCAGTTGCCTTCAGTGATGGCAGGAGAATATACCTCTTCCGCGACCCCGTTGGTGTGAGGCCTCTCTACTATTCACCGAACGGCTTCTTCGCCTCGGAGAAAAAGGTGCTCTGGGCGATTGGTGAGCGGGCCATTCCAGTTCAGCCGGGAGAGCTGATCCTCCTGTCGCGTGAAGGGGCTCAAAGGAGAAAGCTCTTCAGTATACTTGAACTAAAAAGGATGGTTTTTTCTGAGGAAAGAGCAAAACTCTCTCTAATAAGGACGCTCACCCATGCCGTACGGGTTAGAGTCGAAAAGAGGACGGGGGTTCTCTTCTCCGGCGGTCTGGACAGCTCGCTAATAGCTCTGACTGCATCGAGGTACTCGGATGTCGTCCTCTACACCGCCGGAGCTGAGGGAAGTCAGGATCTCGAATGGGCTAGGAAGGTCAGCGAAGAGCTTGGTCTTCCACTTAGGGAGTATGTTTTTGATCTGGACGACGTCAAGGAGGCCGTTCCAAAAGTTGCCTTCGCCATAGAGGAATCGAACCCAATGAACCTAGCAATAGGTATTCCTCTCTACTTCGCTACCAAACTCGCCCGTGAAGATGGCTGCAAGCTTCTTCTGAGCGGTCAGGGAGCCGACGAGCTCTTCGGCGGTTACGCAAAATACCTCGAGAGGCCAGAACTCATGGAGAGCGATCTGCTTGAAATAGGTGAGAAAAACCTTGTCAGGGACGATAAGATAGCGATGCTGAATTCCGTGGAAGGAAGGGTTCCCTTCCTTGATCTGGCAGTGATTTCAACAGCCTTCAACACGCCCCCCGAGGCCAAGATAAGGAAGGGCATCAGAAAAGCGATCCTCAGGGAAGTTGCCGTGGAGCTTGGTCTTCCGAAGTGGATAGCTGAGAGGGACAAAAAGGCCGCTCAGTATGGCAGCGGTGCTCAGAAGCTCCTCAAGAAGCTCGCCAAGAGCGAAGGAATGACCCTCAGAGAGTACGCCCAAAGAGCCTTTAATGAGGCATTTAAACGCGGATAAACGTTGTTAAACGTCCTTTAATCTTCTAGGACATGGGGGAGCTTTTTTAACTTTCTCATCCGTCCTCTCACAAACACGGACAAACGGTTTCGTGAAAAACGCTTAAATATGGCTCTTTCGAAACCAAAACCAGGTGAAAAGCCGTGATACTACGAAAAGGCCTCGCATTGCTCATTGGAATCCTATTCATCATAAGCCCCACCATGACGGTACATGTCGCAGGGGCAAATATAAAGCTCGTAATCCTTGTGAGCGACAACGAGGCTGATAGGGCAATAGCGGAGAATGTGGCAAAAATCCTGGGTGCCCAGGTAGTTGTTAGCCCATGGGGAACCTATGACCCGGCTGCGAGTGCAGAGATACTGACGATAAACCCAGACAAGGTAATAATCATCGGCGGATCCGTCGCCGTACCAGAGGAATACACTCAGGACTTCGGGGAGTTTGGGATACCCTACGAGCGCTGGTACGGAGAGACGAGGTACGAGACAAACCTAGCAGTTATAAAGATGCTCAAGGAGGAGTTTCCTGAGGCGTTTAGCCAAATAACTTCCGTGGTCATCGTCAACGGGCGCGACGTTCTTGCCATACAGAGCATGAGGGAATCACTCCCAAATGAGTTTGCAGGCATCCCAATTCTAGTCCTCACAGATGAAGGAAAAATCCAGACCACGCTGAATGTCCTGAACGAGTTCAACAGGATTACAGAGGTCAGATACATGGCCACCTACGCGAATTCGTTCAGCAGAACCCCCCTTTTTCCTATTAACGAGGAAACAATCGACCTCTGGCTTAAGAAGCGCTTCGGGACAAATTATTTCTCCTCCGAGAGCATGTTAATGCCTTTCACTACAAGGACATACCAAGTTCTAGTTGATGTACAGAACAAGACTCATCGCGCCGAGACGCTCTTGGATGGTCTTGAAATCCCAGATGCTAGGAAAAAGCTCGACGATGCCAAGAAGCTGATGATCCTCGCGTGGGAGGCATACAATGAGGGGGATTACGTCAGGGCCTACGAACTGGCAATTAGGGCCAACTTCAACGCAGACTTCGTTATCTCCCGCGCATACAGGGAGATGAACACCATCTATCAGGGCTCTGCCAAGCTTCAGATGGCCAGGGAGCTGTTCCGGCTGCGGGTAATGGTGGAAGTCCTCAAGAAAAAGGGCTACGACGTTAGCAACCTCGAGGCTTTACTGGTTCAGGCAGGGAAAGCCTTGGATAGAGGGGACTACTCAGCACTCCTCAATGACCTGATTCCACAGATAAAGAACGGGATAGCCCAGCTGACGGTGAAGAGGCCGATTCCAGGAATACCTGCAGGCCGGGACAGGGGAAGACCATAAGGCTTTTTAACGTCTCTTCTCCATTTTTCCCGGTCAAAATGAGGATTCTAATGGTAGGACACTACCCTCCCCACGGTGGTGGCGTTGCAAACCACCTCGATAACCTCGTGAGGGAACTTAGAAAGCGCCACGAGGTGCATGTCCTTACCTACGGCCCAATTAAACCGAGAGATAACGAGAAAGAATTCGTCCATCAGGTTAAGGTTCCACCGGTCTACGGCATCAGGGGGACGAGCTTTGCCCTTCTTGGGGCAAAGGAGATAGTCCGACTCCATCGCGAGTTCAGTTTTGATTTGGTGCACGCTCACTTTGTGGGAACAACGAGCTACGCCGGCGTTCTGGCCAGGGAGAGAATTGATCTGCCTCTTGTTGTTACAGCCCACGGAAGCGATTTAGAACACACCGCGAAGCTTACCCTTGGAAGATTTTACGTCAAAAGAACGCTTGCGACGGCAAACGCTATAATAACCGTCAGCCACTGGCTCGCAAAGAAGGCGATCTCCCTGGGAGCGGGCAAGGTTAAGGTTATCCCCAACGGCGTCAAGTCTCTCTCGGAGAAACAGGGGCAAAGGCGCTACATCACGTTTATTGGAGCCTTGAGAGATTACAAGAGCCCGGAAACGTTTATCGAGCTAGCCCGGGTTTTTCCTGACAGGGAGTTTCTCGTAGTGGGCGATGGCCCCCTCAGATGGAAACTCGAGACGGAAGCGCCGGAGAACGTCAGGTTTTTGGGTTACCGCCGCGATGTGGATAGAATTCTCTCAGAAAGCCTCCTTCTTGTACTGCCCTCAAAGAGGGAAGGCTTCGGCCTTGTAATCCTTGAAGCCAACAGCCTTGGTGTTCCGACTGTTGGGAGAAGGGTAAGCGCTATTCCCGAGCTAATAAGGGAAGGTAAAAACGGGCTGACGTTCAAAAGCTTCGAGGATCTGGTAAAGGCCGTTGAGTCAATACTCGAACCAAAGGCCAACATAAAGATCGGAAAGACCGGAAGAAGGATAGCCAGCCTCTACTCCTGGGGGGCCGTGGCAAGGGAGGTTGAAAAGGTTTACCTCGATGTCATTGGGCAACGTTTTTAACGGCCTTTTCTCGGTGAACGTTGGGTGAGAAGATGACGGTAGTAATCAATATGCGAGACGGTATGGATGGTAGGAAGATAAAGATTGCCGCGAAGTTCATACTCGAGGGCAAGCTCGTCGCCTTCCCAACGGAGACTGTTTACGGTCTCGGTGCGGATGCGCTAAACGAGGAAGCCGCAAGGAGAATATTCGAGGCCAAGGGAAGGCCAGCGGACAACCCGTTGATAGTCCACATTGCAGACTTCGATGACCTCAAAAAGCTCGCAAGAGAAATACCTGACGAGGCAAGACTCCTGGCCGAAAAGTTCTGGCCAGGCCCCCTAACAGTGGTTCTCCCCAAAAAGGAGGAGGTACCAACGGTCACTACCGGCGGCCTAGACACCGTGGCGGTTAGAATGCCCGCCCACCCGATAGCCCTCGCACTCATAAGGGCCAGCACGCCAATAGCGGCCCCATCAGCCAATATAAGCGGAAAGCCAAGTCCAACCCTAGCCGAGCACGTCATAGATGATTTCTACGGAAAAATCGAGTGCATAATCGACGGAGGCGAGACAAAAATAGGCGTGGAATCCACCGTCGTCGACCTCAGTGGTGAGAAACCAACCCTCCTGAGGCCCGGTGGTTTGCCGCTCGAGGAGATCGAAAAGGTCATTGGAGAAGTGGAGATACACCCTGCGGTCAGAGGTAAGCTCGTCGATGTTGCCCGCTCTCCGGGAATGAAGTACAAGCACTACTCGCCGAATGCGCAGGTTATTGTCGTTGAAGGACCCAGAGAGAACGTCAGGAAAAAGATAGAAGAGCTCGTTAAGGAGTACCGGAAAAAAGGACTGCGGGTTGGAGTTATGGCCACAGAACAATACGATGCAGATGAGTTCTTCCATCTTGGAACGAGCGAGGAGGAGGTTGCCAGGAATTTGTTCAAAGCTTTAAGGGAGCTCGACAAGAGGAGAGTTGACATCATAATTGCCGAAGGAATCGAAGAGAGAGGTTTGGGCTTTGCTGTGATGAACAGACTGAGAAAGGCAGCAGGGTACAGAATAGTATGGGCATAGACAACGCTTAAATATTGAGACTCTTAAATTTAGCCAATGGGACCCTGACTTGAATCATGTGGGGTGAGAAATTTGGCAGCCAACATGGGACTAGAAGGGCCAGAAGAACTGGAACAGCTAGCTTTCAAGAGAATCAACGAGGGAAAGATTAAAGAGGGACTTAAATTTGTTCTTCGTGCTGCAAAGGGCTACGAAGAGGAGGGGAAAAAGGGGGACGCCGCGAGACTTTACAAATACCTGGGATATATTCTGCTTGAGAGAACTAAATTGATTGAGAAGTCTCGCCCATTCCTTTTGAAGAGCGCCTATCTCTACATTGACCTTATCGAAAAGGAGATAACCCGACCAGGAGTTAATCTAGACACCCTCGATGATTACTGCTCCAATGTTCTCGAGGTCTTTCTGACGCTAAACGATGAAAGAAACCTGATGAAATACGCCGAAGAGTTCGCAGCGATATATGAGGATCTCGGCAACTCGTACCGGGACAATGACGATATCACCATGGCTATCCGAGCCTACGAATCCGCCTACAGGTACTACAAGATAATCGACAGCATTGAGTCCTACAAGAGGATCGCGGAGATACTGATAACCCTCTATGGGCAGGTAGCAGAGGAGAAGCTTGAAAAAGGAGACTTAAAGGGTGCTGCAGAGGCTTTCTACCGCCTCGCCAGCTTCATCAGGTCGATATTTGGCTACGATATACACTTCATTGAGATGATGGACACAGCAGCCAAGAACTTTGAGAAAGCCAGCAAGCTGGCCTATTCCAACGGTGACCTTGATAGAACCACTAGCTGTCTCGTCAAGGCACAGTACGCATATTTGCTGGCTAGGAACTTCAACAGGGCCAAGCTGATAGGAATAAACACCGTCAGGATGCTCTATCAGATAGTAAGCTCTCATCGCGCCAACGGCAACGATGACATGGCTGCCGAAAAGCTTGTGGAGATGGCTGAAGCTCTGATAGGAATTGGCAAAATCAAGGAGGCCATGGAAACATACAAGAGCGCCCTTGAAACCAGAAGTGATATGAAGTTCAGGGCTAATGTCCGCTTGGCTATCCTCAAACAGTTCGCAGCGTCAAAGGGAGATGAAGATCTCCTGGAGGACATCGATACCATCGAGTACTACACCAATAAGAAGAACTATCCGAAAGCCCTCGAGCTGGCCGAAAAAGTACTCCTTAGAAAGGATGAGCTCAAAGAGGTCGCAAACATGCTCTACGAGGCAGAAGGAATATATCATTAAGAAAAGAAAGGTCAGGACTTGACCTCTACCCTTGGAAGCGGTATGTGGTAGGGCAGGCGCATTTCCTTCGCGAGGAGCATTATCATAGGGGAGACTTCCTTGGTTATGAAGTTCACAATCTCGGCAAAGGTTACTGGATCCATCTTCTTTTCATCTTCCCACAGGTTGAGTATCTCGTCCATCTTGTCCTTCTGAGGCGGAACGTACAGAATAATTCCCTCGATTACACCCTGAGCGACCTTGGGGTTGTAGTCAATCTCATACCTGAAGAGAACCTCAATACCGTTCATCTTTCCGGTCGGAGTGCGTATCTCACCGAGGCGCATTTCCTTAATCTTCGGCGAGAGCCTGACCTCAATCTGGCCACCGGGAACGCCAATGGCCTTCTTCTCCATCTCGACCTTGGTTATGTTGAATCCAAGCACTGGCATTTTTTTCACCACCCCAAAGTGGTTTCGACTATATAAAACGCTATCGGTAGGCCTTTAAACGTTCCGGTCGAGCCTAGTTCGATGCCGAGGGAAAAAGTAGTTAAGATTTGGGACGAAAGGGAAGTGGTTTATCCACCAAAGCGCTGGCGCTACCTTTGGGAGAAGCGGGAGAAAGCTCTGAAAATAATGGAACGTCTGGAGCAGTTCGACCCGCAGCTCTACGGTAGCGTGGCTAGGGGGGATGTTAGACGAGACAGCGACATTGACATCTTCATTCCCTACAAGGTGCCGAGCTATTTAATAGAGCTCGCCCTTGAGGGCATAGTAAGCAGGAGAAAGATCGTTATGGCAACGCCGTGGCATCTCATTAAGGGCGTCATCGAGATAGATGAAGAAACTACGGTAACATTCCCCCTCATAGAACCGACAGAGAGGGAGCTGGAGTTCTATAAGTGGGGTGGCGCGATAGACCTCTGGGATGTGAAGACCAAGCAGAGGGTTCCTGGAGTAAACAAGAAGCTCATTCTTATAGTCCCAACCGAGAGAGGTCACATCGAGCGCGAGGTCGTCGGAAGGGAGAGCGAAGTAGCAAAAATCCTCGGAGTTAGCATCGACATCGTAACCGAGCGCATTCACGTTCTGACGAGAAGGGACGCGATAGGAAGGACAGGCACTTACCTCAACGAAGAGGTGCCCGATTGGATGACCTTCGAGGAAGCGCTGAAGCTCATAGCGGACCGCGACCCGAACGTCAGGAGAAAGGTAAGGGAGGCCGGGGGAATTTAAAAGAAATCACTCAAGCCCCTGGCAGCACTTCTCCTTCATATGCGCCGGGAGAATCTCCTTGAATCCGGTGTACTTCCAGAGGACCTTTGGAAGCTTGACGACGCCCTCCTCAGTCTGGTGGTTTTCGAGGATAGCAACGATAGCCCTCGAGGTTGCTATCGCCGTCGAGTTGAGCGTGTGGACGAACTTGGGCTTCTCGTGAGTCTTGTCGCGGTAGCGGATGTTGAGCCTTCTCGCCTGCCACTCCGTACAGTTGCTCGCCGAAACGACCTCCCTGAACTTGCCCTGTCCAGCCATCCATGCCTCTATGTCGTACTTTTTGGCCGCAACGTAGCCGAGGTCTCCGGTACAGATGTTGACGACGCGGTAGGGGATTTCAAGCTCCTGGAAGATCTCCTCGGCGTTCTGTATTAATTTTTCGTGCCACTCCCAGCTCTCCTCTGGTCTCGAATAGACGAACTGCTCGACCTTGTGGAACTGGTGGACTCTAAAGATACCCTTGGTGTCCTTTCCAGCGGTTCCAGCTTCCTTCCTGAAACAGGGGCTAATACCAACGTAGAGGAGCGGGAGGTCCTTTCCTTCAAGTATCTCGTTGGCGTGCATCCCAGCGAGCGGGTGCTCGGCCGTTGGAATAAGGTAGAGATCCTCCCCCTCGACCTTGTAGATAACGTCTTCAAAGTCACCGAAGCTGGTGACACCCTCTTCAACGTAGCGGCGCACCATGTAGGGCGGTATGACGGGAATAAAACCCTTCTCGATGAGTTTATCCAGGGCAAACCTTATGAGGGCGAGATCGAGGATGACCAGTTCGTTGAGGAGGTAGTAAAACCTTGAACCGCTAACCTTTGCGGCCCTCTCGATGTCAGCTCCGCGAAGAATCTCGAGCATGTCGACGTGGAGCCTTGGCCTCCAGTCAATAACCTCATAGTCCATCTTCCCAAGGCTCTGCTCCTTAAACGTCTCAAGGAACCCCTCCCAGACCTTCGCTTTGCCCCAGAACCTTATCGGCACATTCTCGCTGTCATCTTTGCCGATCGGAACGCTCTCGTGGGTGATGTTCGGCAGGCGCCAGAGATAGTAGTCGATCTTTGCCCTCAGCTCCTCAACTTCCTTCTCAAGGGTCTCAATCTGCTTCACAATCTCGTTGCTCTTTGCAAGGAGATCGTCTATCGGCTCACCAGCCTTCTTGCGCTTTCCTATCTGCACAGCGAGCTGGTTGCGCTCCTTCCTGAGCTGGTTGATCTTCCGTAGGTTCTCGCGCCACTTTTTGTCGAGTTCGAGGATTTCGTCGATCCATTTTATCTTCTCAATTTCCCCGCGCTTTATGAGATCGCCCTTAACTAGATCAGGGTTTTCACGGATGAGCTTTATGTCCAGCATAGCATTTCACCTGGGAGATGAACGGTGCTGGAGTTTAAAAATAATTTGATAATCGCCTTGACATTTCGGCAAAAAGAGTCAACCGAAGAAGGTTACTTCAACCTCCTCTCCCGCCTCGAGTATCTCCACGTTCTCCGACACCTCTATGAAGCCATCAGCATCGATGAAGCTCGTAACAGCTCCGCTGCCCTTGAGTATTGGAACCGCTTTTTCGCCCTCGATTCTGACGGGAAGGAACTGCCTCCTGCCCTTGACCGAAAAGACCTTGTGGGCAAGCCTCTTCTTGACCTTCCTGACCTCATTCTCCCTGCCAAGGAGCTTCCTGAGGAGCGGGGCGACGAGAAGGGTGAAGTTCGTTAAACAGCTCGTGGGATAGCCAGGAAGGCCAAAGATGGGCTTTCCGTTAATGAGGCCTATTATTGTCGGTTTGCCGGGCTGTATGGCTATGCCGTGGATTTTCACCTCGCCGAGCTCCTCGATTATCGAGCTGGTGAGATCCCTTATTCCCCCGCTCGCACCACCGCTCAGGAGAACAATATCACAGCACTCGACACCCCTTAGTATCAGTTCCCTCAGGCTTTCACGGTCATCCCTTGCTATTCCCAGGAAGATGGCCTCGCCGCCAAGCTCCCTTACAGCGTCAGCGATGGCCCTTCCGTTGATGTCGTATATCTGACCGTATTTAAGCTCCGTTCCTGGAAGAATGACCTCGTTGCCGGTGCTTATCACAGCAACCTTTGGCTTTCTGAAGACTCTGACCTTCGAGAAGCCGACCGCCGAAAGTAGTGCCGTCTCCTTGAAGCCTAGCCTCGTACCTTTCTCAAGGAGAGACCTACCCTTCGGAATGTCCGCTCCACGCTTCATGACACCCAAGCTTGGATAGGCCGGCTTGTAGATAACAACCTCATCGCCTTCCCTGTCCACATCCTCGAACTGTATCACTGCATCTGCGCCCTTCGGCAACGGTGCGCCTGTGGATATGTAGACGCTCTCACCAGGCTTGAGTTCTATCGTTGGCGTGTCACCAGCGTTTATCTCGCCAATAACCTTCAGCCTCACCGGTTCGCTCTCGCTCGCCATGAACGTGTCCTCAGCCCTAACGGCGTAGCCATCGACGGTTGCCCTGTCAAATGGTGGGACATCTATTGGAGAGACTACGTCCTCAGCGAGAACCCTGCCGAGAGCTTTTTCAAGGGAAACTTCCTCGATCTCCGGCTTCAGCGGAAATGAGTCTATAACCTTGAGAGCTTCTTCGAGCGGAACCACCTTCAGGAACGCCATTCTATCACCGAGAAAAGATAAGATCAGGCGTATAAATGAGTTGCGTAAAAGGAAACGTTTAACTCACCATTCATCTTCCTCGTCCCACTCTTCATCTCCCCATTCTTCCCAGTCCTCTTCCTCCCACTCGTCCTCCTCGAGCTCCCACTCCTCTTCCTCGAGGAACTCCTCTTCCTCAAACTCCTCGACCTTCTTCTTTTTCTTTGGAGGCTGCATCCCAATCCCCATCCCTACTTGCCGATAATGGCTTATAAACTTTTTTCTGCGGATTTGGAGCCTTTCGTGGCCAAAATTGTGGATTGGAACGGTTAGAAAGGTTTTTAATTGGGAAGATTTACTAATAACTATGAGGGTAGCCATCGTAACGAGCGATGCCCGTGTTTACTATCTGGCAACAAAGGTGCTGAAGGAATACAGGATAGCCTTCCACAGCATCCGCGTGGGGGATAAGATCCCGTTCGATGTGGAGGTTGTCCTGACGAGTGAGAGGGATTATGGTAAAATAGACTTTCCTGTCAAGATAATTGTGAGGAACGAAAGCTTCATAGACGAGCTCCTCGCGAAGCTTGAGGGAAGGGAGAGGTTTAAGAGAGTTTACATTGCCATAGACCCGGGCGAGAGACCCGGCCTGAGCGTCATTGCCGACAACCGCGTGATAGAGGTTCACCACCTCAAGAACCCGCGCGACGTGGAGATAATCCTTGAACTGCTTGAGAAATACCCGTCCGCTAAAATCAAAATTGGACACGGGGCGAAGCGGCAGAGGATACTCATGCTCAAAGCTCTCGCTGACTTGCTCGGCTACGATTATCCCGTCATCGTCGTGAACGAGTCGCGGACTACTCCAAAGGTTGGGGGCATAGACGTCTCGCAGGTGCAGGACATAGTCGCTGCCATAAACATCGGCCTGCGCGAGGGCAGGGAAGTGCCGATAGGAGAACTCATTGAAGTAAGGGAGCCAACCAAGAGGGAGATAGAAGACATAAAGAGGAGGAGCCGTGAGCTGAGCGGGAACATCACGATCTCCTCGAAGCTCGCCCGCGAGGTCGCCATTGGTAATCTGACATTGGAAGAGGCTATAGAAAAACAGAGGAGGAGGTCAAGATGATTTTCGGTAAGGATGAGGAGAGGTATGAAAAGATAAAGCTTCGCGTTGCCGAGGCGCTCAAGAGGGACGTGGGGAGGGGGATAGTGAGGTTCGACAGAAAGTACCAGCGCCAGCTTGGGGTTGAGCCAGGCGACATAGTTGAGCTGATAGGAGAGCGCTCGACTGCTGCAATAGTGGCGAATCCCCACCCGGACGACAGGAACCTCGACATCATAAGGATGGATGGCTACATAAGGAGAAACGCAGGGGTTAGCATAGGTGACTACGTCACGGTCGCAAGGGCGGAGGTAAAGGAGGCAAAAAAGGTCGTCCTCGCACCAGCGCAGAAAGGTGTGTTCATCCAGATACCTGGAGACATGGTCAAGCAGAACCTCCTCGGAAGGCCCGTCGTTAAGGGAGACCTTATAGTTGCAAGCGGTAGGAGTGAGGCCAGCTACTATGGCGGCTCGCCTTTCGACGAGCTCCTAAGGGGCCTTTTCGAGGCCATGCCCCTCGGCTTCGGTGAGCTCAAGTTCGTTGTTGTCAGCACGAATCCGAAGGGCATAGTCCAGATAACCTACAACACCGAGGTCGAGGTTCTCCCGCAGGCGGTCGAAGTGCGCGAGGAGACGATTCCAGAGGTCACATACGAGGACATCGGCGGTCTGAGCGACGCGATTCAGAAGATACGTGAGATGGTGGAGCTTCCGCTCAAGCATCCCGAACTCTTCGAGCGCCTTGGAATTGAGCCGCCAAAGGGTGTTCTACTCTACGGTCCGCCGGGTACTGGAAAAACGCTCCTTGCTAAGGCCGTCGCCAATGAGGCAAACGCCCATTTCATAGCTATCAACGGGCCGGAGATAATGAGTAAGTTCTACGGTGAGAGTGAAGAGCGCTTGAGGGAGATATTCAAGGATGCCGAGGAAAACGCGCCATCAATCATATTCATAGACGAGATAGATGCAATAGCCCCCAAGCGTGAAGAAGTCGTCGGGGAGGTTGAGAAGCGTGTCGTCAGCCAGCTGCTGACTTTGATGGACGGCCTCAAGAGCAGGGGCAAGGTCATAGTTATAGCGGCCACCAACAGGCCTGATGCTCTCGACCCCGCCCTCAGAAGACCGGGACGCTTTGACAGGGAGATAGAGGTCGGTGTGCCCGACAAGAAGGGCAGGAAAGAAATACTCCAGATACACACCAGAGGAATGCCCCTCGAGCCGGACTACGACAAAGTTACTGTCCTCAAGGTTCTAAGGGAGCTCCTGAGGAAGGAGACCTTCGACGAGGAGCGGCTAAAGAGACTCATCGAGAGGGTTGAGGAGGCAAAGAGCGAGGAAGAAATCAAGAAGGTGCTGAAGAGCGAGAGCGAAATCTATCCAGAGGTCAGGACGAGGCTCATAGACAGAATGCTTGAGGAAATAGCCGAGAAGACGCACGGCTTCGTCGGTGCCGACTTAGCTGCCCTCGCAAGGGAAGCCGCGATGGTCGTCCTCAGGAGGCTCATCAACGAGGGCAAGATAAGCCCTGAGCAGGAGAGGATCCCTCCTGAAGTTCTCCAGGAGCTCCGCGTTAAGAAGGCGGACTTCTACGAGGCTCTGAAGATGGTCGATCCCTCGGCACTGAGGGAAGTCCTCATCGAGATGCCAAACGTCCACTGGGAGGACATTGGAGGTCTTGATGAGGTCAAGCAGGAGCTCAGGGAGGCTGTCGAGTGGCCGCTTAAGTACCCAAAGGCCTTCCAGAGACTTGGTATAGACCCGCCGAGGGGAGTTCTTCTCTACGGTCCGCCGGGAACCGGTAAGACGCTATTAGCCAAGGCAGTGGCCACGGAGAGCGAAGCCAACTTCATAGGCATACGCGGGCCAGAGGTTCTCTCCAAGTGGGTTGGCGAGAGCGAGAAGCGCATAAGGGAGATATTCCGCAAGGCCAGGCAGGCTGCCCCGACGGTGATATTCATCGACGAGATAGACGCCATAGCACCGGCAAGGGGCAGTGACATGAACCGCGTCACTGACAGGCTCATCAACCAGCTCCTGACTGAGATGGACGGAATAGAAAAGAACAGCGGTGTGGTTGTCATTGCTGCGACCAACAGGCCAGACATCATAGATCCAGCCCTGCTTAGGCCAGGAAGGTTCGACAGGCTGATACTCGTACCAGCGCCAGACGAAAAGGCCAGACTGGAAATACTCAAAGTGCACACGAGACGCGTTCCACTTGCTAAGGATGTCAACCTCCGGGAACTCGCGAAGAAGACGGAAGGCTACAGCGGTGCCGACCTGGAGGCCCTCGTGAGGGAAGCGGCACTGATAGCGATGCGCAGGGCTATATCAAAGCTCCCGACGGAGCTCATCGAGGAAGAGAGTGAGGAGTTCCTCGAGCAGCTGAGAGTTTCAAAGAAGGACTTTGAGGAGGCCCTCAAGAAGGTCAGGCCGAGCATAACGCCATACATGATAGAGTACTACAAGAACTTCGAAGAGAACAGAAAGTCCAAAGCCGAGAAGACTAGCAGGGGGCCGGACTACTACACCTTCTAATTTTCTTTACCATTTTGGAAAAAGTTTTATACGTTGGTGCCCAAGATCTTACACGATTAAACCGAGAGGTGGCGAAAATGGTCAAGATAATGGCTTCCAAGCTTAGGGATGTCGAGCTGATAACCGACACCGGAATAAGGCTCGGCTGGGTTTACGACCTCAGCTTCGATGAGGAAACCGGCGATATTCTCGTTATCGTAGCCGAGCCCGATGAGGATCTCGACACGAGCGAATTCGTTACCGATCACGAGGGTCTTCTGCTTATCCCGATAAGCGCCGTTAAGAGCATTGGAGAGGTTATCATTATAGACTCGGGCAAGCTCGCCGTCAAGTCCAAGCTCAGGAGGATAGGTCCCACAAAGAAGACCGAGCCCCAGGAAGAACCCGGGGAGTGACTCCTCTTCCTTTTAATATCCATCGTAGAGCCTTTCCGCCAGAAACCTAGGAAGGCCGGCCTTCAGTATCTTTCTCGCCGCTTCCTGGACGTCGTATTCAACGCGGTGGAATTCAACGTTTTCTGGAGGCTCTTTTTCTGTGTCTATTAGCGCGTAGCTTGCCCGCCAGTCACCGTCGCGCGGCTGCCCAACACCACCAGGGTTTATTACTCTCCGCCCTTCGATGACCTTCAGCATCGGCACGTGGGTGTGGCCGACGAGCAGGTCATCTTGCTTAACGTAGTTCAGAACGGCCCTAAACTCGCTATCGGGGAGCCAAGGGGATAGGTACTCATCCAGCGGTGCCCTCGGCGAGCCGTGAATTAGGAGGTAGCTTCTACCGACCTCGTCGGTGAAAATCTGCCTTACAGGCAATTTTCTTAGAAACTCAAGGTTCTCAACGGTCATAACGTGCTGGTGCCACCTGACGGCTTGTCTCGCGTAGGGGTTGAAGCCCCACTCGGCGCCGAAAGCGATAGCATTATCATGGTTTCCACGGACGCAGAGGAGCTTCCTCTTTTCCATCTCCCGCCTGATGAAGTCAACAACCTCGTTGGGGGAAGCGCCATAACCGACAAGATCTCCCATGCAGAGGATTACGTCGGCGTCTTTGATGTAATCCCACACAGCCTGAAGGGCCTCCCAGTTGGAGTGGATGTCTGAGATTAGGGCGATGAGCATGGACATCCCTCAAGAAAGTTGGGCGTGGAGGTATTAAAGCATGTCTCAAAACAGGAGCGCAATTGCAGCGAGGGAAGAATTAAGAAAAGGATGCTGAAGGAGTTCACTCTCCTTGCCTCTTCTTCCAGCGGCTCCAGCGGTAGAGGGCAGCAAGAGCCTTTATCGCCCTCTCCGGCTCCGGATAGGCTGGAATGCCCTCCTCGTTGAGCATGTCGATGGCTTCCTTGGCCTCTATGCCGCCGACGATGGCAACGACGAGTGGCTTCTTCCTGCCGCTCTCGTTGTACTCGCGGATGACTATCTTGGCGAGATCCCTCGGGTCAAGCACGGCCGTCTGGCAGTAGAGCACAGCGATGCTGTGCATGTTCGGGTTCGCCAGGGCGTCCCTTATGGCACCCTCGTAGGCCTCCGCGCCGGCCATACCTGTGAGGTCAACCGGGTTCTTGTAGCTTCCGAAGGGCGGCATGTGGTTGGCGAAGACTTTCAGGTCTTCCAGGTTATCGTAGAGGTGCAGACCCTCTTCCTCAGCGGCGTCGGTGGCCATAACTCCAATTCCACCGCCGTTGGTGAGTATGACGAGGTTCTCGCCCTCTGGCTCTGGCAGGTTGCTCAGCGTTCTCGCCCAGTCAAAGGCCTCGCCGATGGTTAAGGCCCTCAGAACGCCGCTCTGCTTGAAGGCGGCCTCGTATATCTTGTCAGCACCGGCGAGCGAACCAGTGTGGGAAGCTGCGGCCTTGGCTCCACGCTCACTCCTTCCGGCCTTGATAATGATAATCGGCTTCTCCATGCTGACTTCCTTGGCAACCTCCATAAAGCGCCTTCCGTCCTTGACACCCTCCATGTAGATAAGGATGGCCTTGGTGTTGTCGTCGGTCTTGAAGAATTCAAGCAGGTCGGCGTCGTCGATGTCGCTCTTGTTTCCAACACTGACGACGGCTGAAAGGCCGACCTTCTCGAGGATGGTCCAGCCCATGAGGGCAATTCCAAGGGCACCGCTCTGGCTGATGAGGGCAAGGTTACCCGGCATGACATCGGTTGGGCCGAAAGTGGCGTTCATCTTGGCTGGAGTGTAGACAACGCCGAAGATGTTCGGGCCAAGGATTCTCATGCCGTACTTGTTGGCGGTCTCCACGAGCTGTCTCTCAATCTTCTTGCCCTCCTCGCCAAGCTCACCGAAGCCAGAGCTTATGATGGGGAGAACTTTAACGCCCTTCTTGCCACACTCCTCGACGACCTGCGGGACGAACCTGGCCGGGACAACTACAACAGCCATATCGACGTCATCGGGAACATCAAGGATGCTCTTGTATGACTTGAACTTCCTGCCGTTGATCTCAATCTCGACACCCTTGACATTAACAGGGTAGATCTTGCCCTCATAGCCGTATTCGACGAGGTTTTTCATAACTGCGTAGCCTATCTTACCTGGCTTCTCTGAAGCTCCGATGACGGCGATGCTTTTTGGCCTAAAAAGTGCCTCTAAACTCATCTTCATCACCCCTGATGATATTTACAATTTCACGTCTGTAAAATGGGTTATAACTTTTCTCTTCTCGTTTTGACGATAACTGAATCGTCATCCGTCAAAGAAACCCTAGGTTTCCAACCTTTTTAGAATAAAGCATTTAAAATCTGCCACATAGACTTCTGAGTGATGATGATCCTTCCCCTCACCTGAACGGTGATGAGCCTACGGTAGGCTGATGAAGATGACGAAGATTGAGAACGAAAAAACAGCCCAATATACACAGGTACACAGGCTGTTTAGGAAAACCCTTGAGATAAGCTTTGACTTTGTGG
The DNA here is from genome assembly GCF_000018365.1 of Thermococcus onnurineus NA1. Taxonomy (NCBI): domain Archaea; kingdom Methanobacteriati; phylum Methanobacteriota; class Thermococci; order Thermococcales; family Thermococcaceae; genus Thermococcus; species Thermococcus onnurineus. The sequence goes on from NC_011529.1 coordinate 1,019,506, forward strand.
TAATGGCATTTCTGTTTTTCATACTATATCTTACAGTGTACTCCATCTACCTGAACTTCAAGCTAACATACGGTGTAACTGAACCAAAGCTCCTTATAGCCAATGTCCTCGTTACAATCATCCTGATAGAAACGTACCGCATACTCATAATATATTTAAGGCAACACCGTGTGAGCCTGACCCACATCCTCGAAGTTGGCATAGTGGCGCTCATCCAGAAGCTCATAGTGGCTTCAGATTTTGAAAACATGGACGCGTTTAAATTGCTGTCAATAGCGATTCTGCTTTTTGTGTTAGGATACCTCTACCTCAAGGTGGGTGAGGACTGATGGGGGTACAGATTGGAGAGCTCATCCCGAGGAAGGAAATTGAACTGGAGAACCTTTACGGGAGGAGGGTTGCAATAGATGCCTTCAACGCCATCTACCAGTTCCTCTCTACTATCCGCCAGAGGGACGGAACCCCTCTGATGGATTCCCAGGGGAGGATAACCTCCCATCTAAGCGGACTCTTCTACCGCACAATAAACCTCATGGAAGCAGGCATAAAGCCAGCCTATATCTTCGACGGCAAACCGCCGGACTTCAAGAAGAGAGAGCTCGAAAAGAGGCGCGAGGCGAGGGAGGAAGCTGAGGAAAAGTGGTACGAGGCCCTGGAGAGAGGCGACCTTGAGGAGGCCAAGAAGTACGCGATGCGCGCAACCCGCGTCAACGAGGGGCTCATAAACGACGCCAAAACGCTCCTCGAGCTGATGGGCATCCCCGTTATTCAGGCTCCAAGCGAGGGCGAGGCTCAAGCTGCATACATGGCTGCGAAGAAGAAGGTCTACGCCTCCGCGAGCCAGGACTACGATTCCCTGCTCTTCGGCGCGCCCAAGCTCGTGAGGAACCTCACGATAACGGGAAGGAGAAAGCTCCCGGGGAAGAACGTTTACGTCGAAGTCAAGCCCGAGCTGATAGTTCTGGAGGAGGTTCTCAAAGAGCTCAGCATCGATAGGGAGAAGCTCATTGAGATGGCGATTTTGGTCGGTACAGACTACAACCCAGGCGGAATTAAGGGAATCGGCCCGAAGAAGGCTCTAACGATAGTCAAGCGCACCAAAGACCCGCTCAAAAAGTATCAGAAGGAGAGTGAGGTTGACCTCTACGCGATAAAGGAGTTCTTCCTCAACCCGCCGGTCACAGATGACTACGAACTCAAATGGCGTGAGCCCGATGAAGAGGGCATTATAAAGTTCCTCTGTGATGAGCACGACTTCAGCGAGGAGAGAGTGAAGAATGGCCTTGAAAGGCTGAAGAAAGCCGTAAAGGCAGGAAAGCAGTCGACGCTCGAGAGCTGGTTTGGGCGGAGGTAGTCTCTCTTTCCTTCAAACCGGAATCTTGAGGTTCAGCTTCTCCACCAGCTCTTTGTATCTGTTCCTTACCGTTACCTCTGTGACGCGCGCAACCTCTGCAACCTCACGCTGCGTCCTCTTCTCGTCCTCAAGCAGGCCCGCTATATACAGGGCCGCCGCAACAAGGCCGGCCGGGCTCTTTCCGCTCGTGAGGCCTTTCTCGTAGGCCTCCTCGAGAATCGCAATGGCCCTTCTCCGGACCTTCTCGCTCAGGCCGAGCTCATCGGCAAACTTGTTGACGTAGTCCGTTGGCTTTACGAAGAGCTTCTTTGGCGTAAGGTTGAGGTTCCTCGCGATGAAGCGGAAGCTCCTGCCTATCTCCTTCTTGTCGACGCGCGATATGTCCGCTATCTCGTCGAGCGTCCTCGGAACTTTGAGGAGCCTGCACGCAGCGTAAACACATGCCGCTATGACGCTCTCAATGGAGCGGCCCCTTATGAGACCCTTCCTGACGGCCTCACGGTAGAGACGAGCAGCCTCTTCTTCAACGTGTCTCGGAAGCTTGAGCTGGCTCGCTATCCTGTCAAGCTCGCTCAGGGCGAATGCCAAGTTACGCTCGGCGGCATCGCTAACCCTCAGACGGGATTGCCACTTCCTCAGACGGTACATCTTCTCGCGCATCAATCCAGAAAGGTTCCTGTCGATGCCTATATCAGTTGAGAGACCCTTATCGTGAAGGAGAATGCTCTCGGGGGCACCAACGCGGGCCCTCTTCTCTCTTTGAGAAGCGTCAAAAGCGCGCCATTCCGGACCCATATCTATGACGTTCTCCTCTATAACATAACCGCAAACCTTACAGACTACCTCTCCCCTACCCGGGTCGTAGATGAACTCCGTTGAGCCACATACCGGGCAGACCCTACGCTTGCTCACTCCAACACCCCCAACCGGCCGGCTATTTTATAAAGCCCTTATAAACCTTCGCCCTTTTTCTTCGCCACATACCTAAGAATCCAGGCGAGGTCTTCACGTTTAAATGTGATCCTCTCAAGAACCCTAACTTCCCAGTCCTCCTCAACTATGTTGGCGTAAATCCAGAGGAAGACGGGATCATCGTCGGTTCCGACGTGAAGGTTCTTGTACAGAATATCGACCGTTCCATCTTTGTTCTTCTTAACGGAGACAGCCTTCCAGGTCTCGAGACTAACCTCTCCCTTTTCGTCGAGTATTTTAACTATCTCCTTGGCGTCCATGGAGTCACCTTCCGGACTCACCACTTAATCCTGAAGTCCCGTCTAGTCCTCGCGTCGATTTGGGCAAGAATCTTCTTCAGCTTAGCATCGTCTATCGGCTCGCGTATCTGTCCAGCCTGATACAGCTGAACGAGGACGAGCTCCACTTGGCGGGCCAGCTCGGGCCTGACAAGCTTAACGCGCCCGAGTCTCTCCCTCGCCTCAGGGGTAAGTATGTGCCTCATTATGGCATTGAGCTGGGCCTCAAGCTCCATCTCCTGCCTTATGGCTTCTTCCTGGGCCTTCTGCTGCTCGAGGTATCTCTTCTGCAGCTCGAGGAGCTTCTTCTTTCTGATCTCCTCTATGTCCTCGGCCATTTTTCCTCACCTCCAGTTCAAACTGTACAGCAAGGTTAAAAAGGTTCTCGATTGGAAGGAAAGTAGAAGAGGCGAGCTCAGTACTTCTTGAGCTCCGGAATCTGCTCCTCAAGCTCCTTCTTGAGCTCGGTGGCAATCTTGTCGAGGAAGCTCTGCCCCTGTGGGGTGACGATTCTTCCTTCGCCGGGAACCTTCTGGACAAAGCCGGCAGCCTCAAGCTGCTGGAGGGCCTTCCTGATAATGCTTCCACCGGCCTTGTAGAAGTGCTCCGGGGCGTGGCCGCGGTTCTTCCTTCCACCGTACCAGGTCCTGAGCCTCTCAATTCCGACCGGCCCGTCAATGTAGATCTTCCTGAAGATGCTGGCAACCCTGTAGTACCACCAGTCCTCCTGCTCCGGAAGGCGCTCCTTGTGCCTGCCGGTCTTGACGAACGGGGCCCACTCGGGCGGCTTTATGGCCTCTATCTCCTTGAGCTTCTGGGCAACCCTCTCGACGAGCAAATCACCGGGAACGTCATAAACCGTAGCCATCCTTCAATCCCTCCCCTTCTTGAATTTCCTCCTGAATTGAGCGATGTCGAGCTTGACTTTCTTAACGGGCTTCTCTTCCCGCCTTTCCTTCGAAAGCTCCTTTCTCTGGAGCTTCCTTAAATACTTTTCCCACCCCTCTCTCGGCTTGAACAATATAAACCTTTTGCCCCTGACTTCGATGAGTTCGCTGTCGGTGAGCTCGGCCACCTTCTCTGCCAGCTCCCTTCTTTCCATGCCCGTGCTGATGAGAGCACCCTTCCTGATCTCGACCTTGAGTATGCCGTCCTTCTCGAGCTGGGTGTTAATCTCACTTATAACGCTCTCATCGAGCCCTCTCTTGCCTATCCAGGCTCTTGGCTCGATGTCGTAATATTTAGCACGAATGGCTCGCCTCACTTTTCCGGGTAAGCGTTTCTCCATCTCTCTCACCTCTAAGGCCTCTCGCCGTAGGCTGAAGGCTTTATAAAAGTTTGGCTTTTAAAGGTTGCCTAGCAAACTTCGCCTTCGCAAAGTTGCTCGGTAGAGATTCATCAAAGTTTGTACGTCCCTAATTAAACCCCAAGACCTTTAAATCTCCCCTCATAGTGGGAAGCATGAGGTGAAACAATGAAAGTCTACCACCTCTACTCCGGCGGGAAGGATTCTAGCTTAGCTGCATGGATTCTAACGAGACTCGGCTACGAGGTGAGACTTGTAACGGTGAGTTTCGGCCTGCTCGACAACTGGAGATACGCAAGGGAAGCCGCCCAAACCCTCGGCTTCGAGCATGAGGTTCTTTATCTGCCGAGGGGAGTGCTTGAGAAAGCGGCGGAGATGGCAATTAAGGATGGTCATCCCAACAATGCCATCCAATTCATCCACGAAAAAGCTCTGGAAGCTATAGCCTCCATGCCTGAAGTCGAGAGAGTGAGCGACGGTACAAGGAGAGACGATAGAGTTCCGTTCCTCGACCTCCCAAAGGCCCGCTCGCTGGAGGACAGGTTTGGCGTCGCATACATAAGACCGCTCCTCGGTCTCGGCTACAAGACGATAAGAGAGCTTACGGAGGGGCTGTTTGTCGTTGAAATCAGGGAGAGCGAAGAACTTCAGAAGGCGGACTACGAGGTGGAGCTGAGACATATGCTCCGCGAGAAGGGGATCGACCCCCTGGAGATATTTCCAAAAAGGCACTACCAGTCAAGGGTTCTCGGCTGGAGGGAGAAGTAGAAAAGAAATCAGAGCTCGAGGCTGAGCTTCCTGACGATGGGGTCTTCAGCCTCTTCCGGCTTTATCTCTTCGATGCTCTCGATCCATATCTTGGTTCTCGGAACCCTGTGCTTGCTACCTATCTCAGAGTAAACGAGCTCCTTGACGTGCTCCTGCTTGAGAGCCCTGTATTCCTTGGTGAACGGCTGCTTCTTTCCGAGCCTCTCAAAGACGCCCTTAACGCGGAAGACCTTAACCTCCATTCCTCACACCTCCTCAGTCAAGGAATCCTAACGCCTCTTCAATCTTCACAATCTCGGGTCCAGTGGTGAGGTGTCCGACAACGACACCGTGAGAGTTCGCCAGCATGCACGAGCCGACGAAGGGAACGCCCATATTGGCGGTTCCGACGTATATATCAACCTTGAAAAGGTCGCGGAGCCACTCAAGCTCCTCATCGGTGGCCTCTGGGTGAACGAGGCCGCCCCTGTTGGTGACAACACCCACACTGCCAACCGCGTGATAGTCGCCTATCATTCCCCTCTCGACCTCAACGCCGAGTATGTCCTCGAGCTTCTTTGCTTCCTCGCGGGTGAACTTGACGCTTATGAGTGCTGCTTTATCGTTGGCAAGGATCAGGTTGCCGAAGGCTGTAAGCGTGCTCTGGAAAGGCTCTATCCTCATATCGATGTCGAGTTCATTGAGTTCGTTCTGGATGTGCTCGAGCTCGGCGTCCCAGATGTACCAGGGTACGACTATCGCGTTGGAATTGCCGGCGGCGAATACGCCAACTATCCTGGATTTCATTATGCTCGTCTCGATGAGCGGAACCTTGAGAACCTCGCGGAGAACCTCGAGCTTCTTCTCTCCGAGGCCCTCTCTGATAAGGGCTACCCTATCCGTAGCGGTACCGTAAACACCGAGGTACGGCGAATTCTCAAAATCGAGCTTTTCGATGTGCATCTCGTCACCTCGTGGGAATTAAAAGGAAAGGAATTCAGTCGGCAAGGTTGACGTAAGCAACCCTCTTGCCGTCCTGCTCCTCGACCTTGACCTTAACGCGGAGCTTGTTGGGCGGCTTCTCAGTTCCCCTCTCCCAGAGCTTCTCGTTGACGGCCGGGTCGATGATGACCTCCTCGGCCTTGGCGTGCCTCGCTATCCACTCGCGGACGAAGCGAGCCGCTCTAGGGGCTCTCTTCCAGCGTGGAACCCTCTTCTTAACCTTCCTAATCGGAACGGTGAATATAACCTCGTCTCCCGGCTTAATCGGCATCTATATCACCTCACTCCTTAAGCTTGGTCCTTCTCCACATCCTTCTCTTCGGGTGTGTCATGACCTTCCTGTTGGTCTTAACGATGACCCAGACCGGAACACGCCTGTTCTGCTTCGCAGCCTTGGCAAGTCTGAGCTTCTTTGCAAGCGGCTTGTTTCTCGCCATTCACAATCCCTCCCGAGGTTATCGTGATGTCTAACGTTGCTTGACCTATCCTTTTTTAAGCTTTTTCGTGGGGTTTTAAGGTTTTCTAAAGGGAAGGATGAGAAAAAGGAAAGACGAAAATCAGAATATCAGCGGCGCTCTGTACTCGCCCCAGACCTCACGGAGGACGTCAGTGACCTCTCCAAGGGTCGCGAGGTGCCTGTGGGCCTCGATAATGTAGGGAATGAGGTTCTCGTCTTCCTTCTCGGCGGCGTTCCTGAGCTTATCGAGGGCCTCCTCGACCTTCTTGTTATCCCTCTCACTCCTGAGCTTCTTGAGCCTCTCGATTTGCTTCTCCCTGATGCTCGGGTCGACCTTGAGTATCTCGACATCAAGCGGCTCGTCGACGATGAACTCGTTGACACCGACGATGATGCGCTTTTTCTCCTCGACCTCCTTCTGGAACTTGTAGGCGCTCTCTGCTATCTCCTTCTGGATGTAGCCCCTCTCGATGGCCCTCATCATGCCGCCCATCTTCTGAATCTTCTCGATGTACTTGAGGGCCTCCTCGTAGATGTGGTCGGTGAGCCATTCGATGTAGTAGGCTCCGCCGAGCGGGTCTATCGTATCAACAACGCCGCTCTCGTAGGCGATAATCTGCTGGGTTCTGAGGGCTATCCTAACGCTCTTCTCCGTCGGAAGGCTCAGAGCTTCATCGTAGGAGTTGGTGTGCAGGGACTGAGTTCCACCAAGAACCGCTGCCAGGGCCTGAATCGCAACTCTAACAATGTTGTTCTCGGGCTGCTGGGCGGTTAAGGTTGAACCTGCCGTCTGGGTATGGAAGCGCAGGAGCATCGACTTCGGGTTCTTGGCGTTGAACCACTCCTTCATTATGTAGGCCCAGAGCCTTCTGGCAGCTCTGAATTTGGCTATCTCCTCGAGGAAGTTGTTGTGGGCGTTGAAGAAGAAGCTCAGCCTTCCGGCGAACTTATCAACGTCCATTCCACGCTCAATGACAGCCTTAACATACTCAATACCGTCGGCGAGGGTGAAGGCGACCTCCTGGACGGCGTTCGCTCCAGCCTCCCTTATGTGGTAGCCGCTTATCGAAATCGGGTTCCACTTCGGCACGTGCTCAGCGCAGTACATGATGATATCGGTGGTGAGCCTCATGCTCGGTTGAGGCGGGAAGATATAGGTACCGCGAGCGATGTACTCCTTGAGGATGTCGTTCTGGACGGTTCCGCGGAGCTGTTCGGGCTTAACGCCCTGCTCCTCGGCAACGAGGATGTACATGGCAAGAAGGTTGGCAGCGGTCGAGTTGATGGTCATCGATGTTGAGACCTTATCGAGCGGGATTCCATCGAAGAGTATGCGCATATCCCAGAGAGAATCGATGGCAACACCGACCTTTCCGACCTCACCCTCGCTCATCGGGTGGTCGGAGTCATATCCTATCTGAGTGGGCAGATCAAAGGCGACGCTCAAACCCGTCTGTCCCTGGCCGAGGAGATACTTGTAGCGCTTGTTGCTCTCCTCCGCCGTTCCAAAACCTGCGTACTGCCTCATCGTCCAGAAACGGCCGCGGTACATGGTTCCGTAAACGCCCCTCGTGAACGGATACTGCCCAGGGAAGCCAAGCTTCTCAAGGTAGTCCCAGTCCTCTCCGAGATCGGCGGGGGTGTAAACGCGCTTTATCTCAAAGCCATCATCCGTCATGAACTTTTCCTTTCTTTCCGGCCTCTTCGCTATGAGAGGCTTGACAACTTTCTCCTCCCATTCCTCCTCAGCCTGCTTAATGGCTTTGAGTTTCTCCTTATCGAAAGTCATGCCTATCACCTGCCCATATTTGGGCGAGCGACTATAAAAAGCTTTTACATAACGAAAGGTCAAACTTGATGTTGGATATATTGTCCAGCCATGCGCTGAGAATGCACCGTAAAAGATTTCTGAACCGTCACCGCAGTTCAGTATAATGCTGATACACAACCTCGGTCTTGACAGCTCCGCCAAGATAGCATTCCAGAGCCACGCCCATGCCGACCATTTTGTTAGCGGCGAGGTTATCTTCGCCACCAAAGCGACAAAGTTCCTCAGCCACCTCAGGAAGGGCGGCTTCTACCGCGAGGTCGAGTTTGGAGAGACCTTCTACCTCGGCGAGTACAAAGCCAGGCTCTATCCAGCGGGCCATATGCTCGGCTCCGCCGGGATAAAGCTCTGGCTGGACACGGGAACGGTTTTCTATACCGGCGACACCAAGTGGTTCAAGCTGAGAACTGCCGAAAAGAGCCACTTTCCGAGAGCCGATGTTCTCATAATCGAAGCTACCTTCGGGATCCCCTCGTTCACGTTCCCATCCCCGCGAGAGGCCGAGAAAAAGCTGGTGGCCTTCGTGGAGGAGGCCTTAGACAGGGGAAAGAGGCCGACCCTCTACGTCAACCAGATGGGGAAAGCCCAGGAAGTCATGAAGATACTCGACGTTCATGGCTATACTGTGAAAGTCTCTAGGGAGATGCTGAAGGTTGCTCGGATTTACGCGAAGTTCGGGATCGAGTTTCGCAACATCGAAAGAGATGGCGATATTGTGCTTCGCTCCTATCGCTCGCCAAGGGTTGAGAACTCTCTTTCACCGTGGGAGCTTACTGTTTCGGGCTTTGGGAGGCTGAAGCTGAGCAATCATGCGGATTTCTGGGAGCTGATGAAAATAGTAGAGAGAGTAAAGCCCGAGAGAATTTTCACAGTTTATGGTTTCGCCGGAGAGTTCGCCCGTATACTGAGGGGTCTGGGTTACGAGGCGGAGGCCCTCGAGCCTAACTCTGTTCTGGAGCTCTAACCTTAAAAGGCGCAGGGACAACCTAAAGTAGGGAAATCCCATGGAACTCGAAAAGCTGATTTATGCAATCCTCATAATCGTGGTTGGCTCTCTAATCTCAAAGATCATAGGAATTAGCATAAGGAAATCCACGAACAGGTTTAATATCCACGGCCTCATCCTCGACTTCCTTGAGGACTTTGTCGTCGTTGTAGGAGTCATGTTCTCGATCTTCACAGCTTTGAGTTACTTGGGCTACCAGATAGAGGGCCTGACGATAAGCGTGACGGCCTTCATCGGCATCCTCATGGGCTTTGGGTTGCATGACATGCTGAACAACATAGCCGCAGGTGCTTGGATATCGGCAGTGAGGCCCTTCGAGATAGGTGACTATGTGAACCTAAAGGGCTACAAGGGTGTCGTTAAGGAGATAAACGCCACGAACATTGTTCTAATCGGGGACGACGGAGAGACCGTCACCATCCCCACTAAACTCGTCTGGAACGCGCCCATTGTGAGGTTCAAGGAAAAGAAAACCAAAGAGTGAAGCAGGTTTTAGTCACCGATGCACACTAAAAGACACAAAACTTTATAAACTCCTCTTTTTTAGTTACTACTGGTAACCAAAAGATGGGGGGTGGTGCCGGTGGTCTGGAGGAGGGACCGCCCTTACTGGGACCCATTCGACATAATGAGAGAGATCCAGGAGGAGATTGACGCAATATTCAGGGACTTCATGCGCGGGCCAAGGCTCTGGGGCCACCGCGAGGGGCCAGCGTACGAAGAGTTTACCAGCGAGGTCTGGAGGGAGCCCTTCGTTGATATCTTCGACAGGGGTGACGAGTTCGTCATCACCGCTGAGCTTCCAGGAGTCAGAAAGGAGGACATCAAGGTCAGGGTCACCGAAGATGCGGTTTACATCGAGGCCCAGGTCAGGCGCGAGAAGGAGCTTGAGCGCGAGGGAGCCATAAAGATCGAGCGCTACTACAGCGGCTACAGGAGAATCATCAGGCTCCCAGAGGAAGTCATCCCAGAGAAGACCAAGGCCAAGTACAACAACGGCGTCCTTGAAATCAGGATTCCGAAGAAGCACCCGACCAAGAAGGAAGGAGATGGCTTCGAGGTTAAGATTGAGTGACGCTTTCGTTTTTTTGTTAATCTTTGGCCAGAATTTGGCTAAAATCAGTCTAATCAAGATCATCGGTCATGAAAAGTTTGGAGGTGGTAAATAATGACCGAAAAGAGGGAAGTTAAGCTGAAGGTCGCGTCTGCATACCAGCGCGACGTTGGAAGAGGGATAGTTAGGATAGACAGGAAAGCCATGCGCGAGATTGGCGTCCAGCCGGGTGATATCATCGAGATCATCGGAACCAAGAACACCGCCGCGGTCGTTTGGCCAGCTTACCCAGAGGACGAGGGACTTTCCATCATCAGAATGGATGGAACCATCAGGAAGAACGCTGGAGTTGGACTTGGCGACGAGGTTACGGTCAGAAAGGCAGAGGTCAAGGAAGCCAAGAAGGCCATAGTTGCCCCGACCGAGCCGATACGCTTTGGACACGACTTCGTTGAGTGGCTCCACAGCAGGCTTGTCGGCAGGCCAGTCGTTAGGGGAGACTACATCAAGGTAGGTATACTCGGTCAGGAGCTCACCTTCGTCGTCACCGCGACTACTCCAGCCGGTATAGTCCAGATAACCGAGTTCACCGACTTCACCGTCAGCGAGAAGCCCGTCAAGGAGGTCAGCAAGACGGCAGCACTCGGCGTCACCTACGAGGACATAGGCGGCCTCAAGGACGTCATCCAGAAGGTCAGGGAGATGATAGAGCTCCCGCTCAAGCACCCAGAGATATTCGAGAAGCTCGGCATCGAGCCGCCGAAGGGTGTGCTCCTTTACGGTCCGCCTGGAACTGGAAAGACGCTCCTCGCTAAGGCCGTCGCCAACGAGGCCAACGCCCACTTCATAGCCATCAACGGACCGGAGATAATGAGCAAGTACTACGGCGAGAGCGAAGAGAGGCTCAGAGAGGTATTCAAGGAGGCAGAGGAGAACGCTCCAGCAATAATCTTCATAGACGAGATTGACGCAATTGCTCCCAAGAGGGAAGAGACCCACGGCGAAGTCGAGAAGAGAGTCGTCAGCCAGCTCCTGACCCTGATGGATGGCCTCAAGAGCCGCGGAAAGGTCATAGTCATTGCCGCCACCAACAGGCCCGATGCGATAGATCCGGCCCTCAGAAGGCCAGGAAGGTTCGACCGTGAGCTTGAGGTCGGAGTCCCCGACAAGCAGGGCAGGAAAGAGATACTCCAGATACACACCAGAGGGATGCCAATCGAGCCAGAGTTCAGGGTCAGCAAGGTCAAGAAGATACTCGAAAACCTTCGTGGCGACGAGCGCTTCAGGGATGTCATCGACAGGGCCATCGAGAAGGTGGAAAGGGCCAAGACCGAGGAGGAAGTCAAGGAGATACTCAGGGAGCTCGATGAGAGGCTCTACGATGAGGTCAAGGTCAAGCTCATCGACGACCTGCTGGAGGAGCTGGCCGAGAAGACCCACGGCTTCGTTGGAGCTGATCTGGCAGCGCTGGCAAGAGAGGCAGCGATGGCCGCTCTGAGGAGGCTCATCAAGGAGGGCAAGATAGACTTCGAGGCTGAGCACATACCGAAGGAGGTCTTGGAGGAGCTCAAGGTCACCAAGAGGGACTTCTACGAGGCCCTCAAGATGGTCGAGCCGTCAGCGCTCAGGGAGGTGCTCCTCGAAGTCCCGAACGTCCGCTGGGACGACATCGGTGGCCTTGAAGATGTTAAGCAGGAACTCAAAGAGGCTGTCGAGTGGCCGCTCAAGTACCCGGAGGCCTTCCTCGGACTGGGCATAACCCCACCGAAGGGAATACTCCTCTACGGTCCGCCGGGAACCGGTAAGACGCTATTAGCCAAGGCAGTGGCCACGGAGAGCGAAGCCAACTTCATCGCCATCAGAGGTCCAGAGGTGCTCAGCAAGTGGGTCGGTGAAAGTGAGAAGAACATCCGCGAGATATTCCGCAAGGCCAGGCAGGCTGCCCCGACGGTGATATTCATCGACGAGATAGACGCAATAGCCCCACGCCGCGGCACTGACGTGAACAGGGTCACCGACAGGCTCATCAATCAGCTGCTCACCGAGATGGACGGCATAGCCGAGAACAGCGGTGTGGTTGTCATTGCTGCAACCAACAGGCCAGACATCATAGATCCAGCCCTGCTTAGGCCAGGAAGGTTCGACAGGCTGATACTCGTACCAGCGCCAGACGAGAAGGCCAGACTGGAGATATTCAAGGTGCACACCAGGAACGTACCGCTCGCAGAGGACATCAGCCTCGAAGAGCTCGCCAGGAGAACGGAGGGTTACACCGGAGCTGACATAGCGGCAGTGGTCAGGGAGGCTGCCATGCTCGCCATGAGGAAGGCCCTCCAGGAGGGAGTCATCAAGCCTGGAATGAAGGCCGACGAGATAAAGCAGAAGGTCAAGGTTACAATGGCCGACTTCGAGGAGGCACTGGAGAAGATAGGCCCGAGCGTGAGCAAGGAGACCATGGAGTACTACAAGAAAATCCAGGAGCAGTTCAAGCGCTCACGCGGTGCGTGAGCCAGTGAACAATAGTTCACACGGGGCAAGGGGCCGATGCCCCAGCCTCTAACCTTTTAACCTTTTGAAACCATCTTTTCTGGGGATGCTATGAAAGTAGTAAGGAAGCTCCAGGGAGCCTATGGGCTAACTCTGATTCTTATGATGTACCTCTACCCCCTCACTATAGTGGGCCTGCTCCTTCTTAGGGGAGCGCTCGACAAGCTCGGCAGAAAAGAGCTAGGCCGCGCAGTTAGGCTTTCGGTAGTCGCCTTCCTACTCTCGGTGCCGCTCTACGTGGCAAAGATATTCCTCGGCATATCTGGCTGGGCGAAAGTGCTTGGGATAACCCCGATTGAAACGAGCCCGCTCGTTTACAACGGCGTTCACGTGGTCTTCCTGTTCCTGCAGGCGCTCTCGCTCTATTACCTCCACAAGACCCTCGACGTGCTTGCAGAGATGACCGAACAGACGATACTGAGAACCGCTGGACTGATTTTGATACTCGCAATCCCGATGCACTTCGTCAGCATCAAAGTCTACTTTGCCGCGACGCTAACTGGACTGGTGCTCATTCTGTTCGGGTTAGAAAATTCTAAGGAAGTAGTTGCATGATATACCGCGTGCTGTTGAGCATACCCAAAAGTTGGTCTCCAAATACGGGAATGAGGTGAGGAGGACCATAGGTTACGGCATAGCGAGGGGCGAGCATTACGAAGGCGACGTCGCCCTTATAGCGCGCCCGCCCGAAGGGACGGCCAAAAGGTAGCTAACAAGCCTAAAGAGCTGCCAATCAACGTTAATGTGATAGAAATCGGAGGGGAGAGACTAAGCTATCATCTCGACTTCGAAGTCTACGGCCTTAAACTCTCCCATCTTCTCCCTTGCAATCTTCTCGGCCTTTTCGATGCTGTTAACTGCAACGACGAGCTCCTCTGGAAGAGTGTTTTCGCGATAGTAGACTATTCTTGCCAGCATGAAGTCACCCCCAATATATCACCGTGAGTGATAGAAAATTTCGACCTTTTTAAAAACATTACTGCACAATTGAGTACGTCAATGAATGGAAAACCACAGCCGAAAGTGGGCATTGATGCCCATTACTTACAAGAGACCCAAATGTGGGCATCATCGTGGAGGAAGAGTAAGAGGAAAGAAAACCACGCAGAATTCACTCAAGCTTCTCGAGCTCGAAAACCCTCGCGTCCTTTCGCTTCAGTTCCCTGACCGCGACCATTCTGGCCTCGTCAGCTGTTTCGGCGTGGAAGATTATAGTTTCACCATGGTTTTCCCCGCCGTGCAGAGTGAGGGCCCATTTCATTTTACCACCGCAAAATCCTGTCATTCGTCCAAAATTTATAAGCTTAACGGGCATATTCTCGAACATGAAGTTGACGATTCGACAAGAGGATTTAAACCGGATTATCAAGGCGGCGAAGAAATCAGGGATCGAGATATGTGGTTTCCTTTTTGGCAGAAAAAACTGTGAAAGCGCTATCGTCAAGGATATTCGCTTCATAACTAACCGCATCGGCTCCCCAACGGCGTTTGAGATGGAACCCCTTGAGATGGTGCAAGCTATAGATGAGGCAGAAAAAAGGGGACTTGAAGTCGTTGGCATCTTCCACTCCCACTTGAAGTGCCCACCGAGGCCGAGTGGGCATGATCTGCCGGGTATGAGGCTCTGGCCAGTGGTGTGGCTGATAGTTGATGATAATGGAAACTACAGAGCTTTTGTGCTTGAAGGAGAGAAAGTTCGGGAAGTTCCTGTTGAAATCGTGAGTAGCATTACGGACCAATGGCAAAGAGGGCCAAAAAAGGGAGAATGTTGAGGGAAAAGGTTGAAAGTGTTGGATTTAGGGACTTCGAAAGACTCAATCATCCCTTATGATTATTTCTATCTTCCTCCCACCCCTGTAACCCTTCATTGCCGAGAGCATGCCCTTAATCGTCTTCTCGACGAGCTCCTGTACCCAGTCCTTCATCGGAAGAACCTGGCCGTCTATCTTAACAGTGACCTTTGGCTTTGAGCTGAGAACCACACAGTCATTGAGCGTTTTCTCGCCTTTGACAATCATCTTCGCCATCTCAGCGCACTTGAAGCCACACATGTGACAGTCTATGTTGGGCAGCATGAAGGCGCGCTTTTCCACGAGGTCGGCGAGCCTCTCGGGCTCGGTGAGGGCGTTTATAACCGGCAATCCCTCAACCTCGTCAATCCCACTTTCGGCTATGATCCCACTCACCGCTATCGCTAGACCGTTGTTGAGCTCGAGGACGTCCTTGGAGTCTCTCGCGCAGATGACCCTGGGCAAGTGTTGCACCGATTTAAAGCCCTCCAGCAGAAGAAAATCGGCGTTGACCATCGAAAAGAGGGCATTTATGTCCTTGGCCCTGAAGAGGAGCGCATCAGTGTCGTGGGCCTTCACGATGACAGCGTCGGCAATCTTTGAGAAGCGCCAAGTGTCGCTGTTCTCTCTGTCGAAGTCTGCATGCATGCTCTTGGCTATCGCAACTCTGTAACCGCGCTCTTTCAGAACCCTCGCGACTGCTTCAAGGGTCGCCGTTTTCCCGCTCTTTTTATAGCCAACGAATGCTACGGCCTTCATATCATCACCTCACAGGAGCATTATCCAGTTAAGGTCATCGATTTTAACTATCAGAGCCTTGGCCTTGTTTCCAGCTATGTCCACAACGTCCCTCAGGAGGATAACCTCCTCGTCAAAGTCTTCGATTATTCCTGTGAAGGAGTGCTCGCTGCTTACGGCTAAGGCCACTCTTTTGCCCTTCCACGTTTCAAGAGTCTTGTCGAGGAGATACTGCTTCTCGCTCATATCCTCACCTCCAGAAACCAAAAACCTATAAGGCTTTTAATCGTTTCCCGTTCGGTGATAGAATGAGATTCGTCACGAAGAACGAAGCAGTCAAAAGATCGCTACTTGAAGACCTCAAGAGAGAAGGTATCAAGTTTGAACTTCATGAGAGGCTGAGCTACGAGAGCTTCGTGGGTTATCTTCTCGAGGGGACACTTGAAGAGATAGGTGCTCAGATAGACGTCATGGAAGGAGCCGACAAGGAGGCGCTCAAAGAGGGTTTTCTGTCATTCAAGGAGAGTCTGAACCACATCTTGGAGCACATAAAGGTTGGCGAAAAATTCGAGACGCTCATCCAGGAGGGTCCGTGGGTCGTTGAAATCCTCGACCAGCTCACAAGAAACGAGGCGATAGAGTACAGCGATGGGATAATAAAGCTCAAAGAGGGCGTTGATATCACAAAGCTCAGGTTTGAGTTTAAGTTCCCCTTCAACCTCGTTCACAACCCGGAGAGCACCGAAAAAATCGCCAAGCAGTTCGCCTTCACTGATCTAACCATGGAGTACGAGTTCGAGATCCTCGAGCTCGACATACGCAAGATAAACACCCTTGGAAAGCTCGCCGCCAGGTACTTCCCCGAGGACTACCTCCTAAAGGTCTACTTCGGGCTCATCGGCAGGGCTATCCTCGCAGGGGAAATCCTCAAGACCCTCGGAAACGAGAAGGTTCCCGAGGAGGATCTGGTGAAGGGTTTCGTGAGGGTTTCACCAATGGCTATACCCACTGAGAAGGGAACCCTCGTGATAAACTATTCGCCGAAGGCTCTGGAAGAAATCCTTCGCCTTCTGAAGAAGCTCGGTTACCTGGAGATAAAGGCAGGAAAAGTGAAGAAGCTGAGGGATCTCGTTTGAGTCCCTCCTTTTTTAACATTAGGATTTTTCGAGTTTTGAATGGGTGGACGGTTCTGAGGGGAGCAGTATAAGGCCCACAAGCATTAGGATACCACTTACCGTACTGAAGAAGAGGAGCGAGAGCACCATTGGTATAATGAGCTTGTTTTTAGCCTCTTTGTATTCCCCTATATCAACGAGCTCCACAACCTCATTGGAGCGCTTATAGATCCACCATGCGAGTATGAACGCCGGAATTGCAAGGATTATGCCAATGATGGTTATCAGAAGCACTAATCCCCCGAGAACTCCCGCTATAAGCGAGATTATTCCCCCAATCTTTATGAGCAGTTTGGCCGTTTCAATGTCCGCCATAGAACCACCTATGTTAGTAGTGGCAAAGCAATATAAAAAAGTTATCCTCCCTCACCTGAGACAGGGAATTGGATAATCTTCGCTTTTCCATTTTTCGCCAACCAGTCCAGAAGCTCCTTCGCAAAGGCGAACTTCTTTCGCTTGCTCTCCCACATCGGCGAGTGCTCCTTCAGACCCGGTTTGCTCCATCTGCCGACCGTTTCACCGAAATCAAAGCCAACCAGGACTACTTCCTCGGCCCCCAGTGCCTCAGCCAGAAAAGCCGCCCTGTCGCCGTCGGTGAAGCCGCCGAAGTTGTAGACGATGTCCAAGGGTTCGGTCTGGCACGTTCCGAGGATTCGCTCGAAAATGGGTACGTAAATGCCCATCTTCTCGATGTTGTCTCCGTGGGCGTGGATTACCATAAATGCCCCCCTATCGTTGGCTATTTTCAAGTCAGGAATCCTTCCATCGAGGTCAGTAACAACAATGTCTGGAACCAAGCCGAACTCAAGCAGTGCGGAAGTGGCACCGTCGGCGGCTATGAGCGTTCCATCGGAGAAGTCGAACTTATTTAAGACCTCCTCGAGGCTCGGACCGGCGCCGAAGATATAGACTCTTCTGCCGACGACCGCCTTAAGTTCCTCCCTCAGGATGTAGTCATCTCCCTCCAACAGAAGCGCTCTCAGTATTTGGGCGGCTTCGCGGTCTTTCTCAATGGAATAACCCATCTCACGGACTATGCGTAGGTAGAAAGGCTCCCACTCTTCCCACTCCATTGGCTCACCAAACCGAGTTGGGGCAGAAGTTTTTAAATCCTCCTCAGCCTTTCGTCGATTTTTAGCATCTCCCTCCACTGCCTCCCCGGCCAGTATATCTGACCACAGCTCTCGCAGATATAGAACTCGTCGTAATTTGCGTAAACGCTCGATGGAACTTTGTCTCTGATTTCCCCCTTTCGAATCGGCCTTATCAGCCCGTTGCACTTCGGACATCTCGCGTTGGTGGGGAAGAGATCTTTGAACTCCAGTCCATGCTCCTTGAGTTCCTTAACCTGCTCCTCAAGTGAGTTTGAGTGGATAAGAATCACTTCTGCACCGAGCCTTTTCGCCACTCTGGCCAAACCGGAATCTCTTGTGAGTATTATTCGCCCTTCCTCTAGGGCAATCCTGAGTATCTCATTGTCATCCTCGATTCCATAGAGTGTATCGTAGCCGTAGAGCCTCAACCAGCGGGCCAAACGACCAAGCATCATGTCGGCGATGAACTTCATGGATTAGAGTTGGTGGCAATCCTTATAAGGGGACTATTTTACGACCGTAAAATAGGTGGCAGGATGATAGTTTACTTTATCGGCACCGGCGGGAGCGAGGGAATTCCGGCTCACCTTTGCACCTGTTCCTCATGCAACGAGGCGAGGAACTTTGGCTTCGCCCAGAGGAAGCCCTCTACAGTGGCAAACACGCGGATGCGCTGATACTCAACGACCCCAAAAACCTGCAGCCGAACTTCATAAAAGCCCGGCGATACTCTGAAAATCGACACGCTCAAGATCACTGCCCTAAAGCTCAATCACCAGGTTGAAACTCTCGGTTATTTAATCGAGGAGGACGGAAAGAGTGTTGCAATACTCTACGACACAAAGGGACTTCCAGAGGAGACGCGGAAGGTTCTGGAGAAAAAGGCCCCACTGAGGCTGGCCATCGTTGACGCCACTTATCCCCGGATTTCGATGATCCCTATCACAACAACGTTGATGAGGGCGCTGAAATTGGGCTTGAGCTTACCGAGAGAACCGTTCTCAGCCACATATCTCACAAAAACCTGCCCTTCCTCGAACTCACGGAGTACGTCCGCAAAAGATGGGGCAACAAAGTTCTGGTCGCGTATGATGGAATGGTTTTCTACGTCTGAGGCCAAGGTTTTTATCTCTGTTCTCCTAACCCCTACGGTGGTGGCATGAGGGTTTTTGAGCTCGCAAAGCGGAGAAAGACTGTGAGGCAGTTCCTACCGGATAAACCGTCACTTGATGCAATCATGAAAGCCCTCGAGGCTGCAAAGGAAGCTCCATCCGGAATGAACGCCCAACCATGGCGCTTTGTTGTAATAGACGATGAGTGGCTGAAAGGGAAGATACGGGAGCTCTGCGAGGAAGAAGAGAAGAAGTTCTACTCAAAGACAAAGGGCGACCTGATGGCCTGGCTGAACGCCAAGGGATTCAGGCCAGAGAAGCCCTTCCTGAGCGAAGCCCCTTACCTGATCCTTGTCTTCGGCAACACAAAGGCCCCCTACTGGCTCCAATCAACGTGGATAGCGGTCGGATATCTTCTTTTAGCACTTGAAGAGCTGGGCCTCGGGACGGTAACCTACACACCGCCCAACCCGAAGCCTGTCGAGGAGCTTTTGAACGCCCCCAGAGACTACAAGCTTCAGGTCATCCTGCCCGTTGGATATCCGGCAGACCCGAAGCCGAAGTACGAGAGGAAAAAGCTTGAAGAGGTTGTGAGCTTCAACGGATTTTAGGCCTTTTCGAGAGTATCCTCGACTTTCTGGTCGCCGCGTCTATGGCCTTCACCACCGCCATCCTCACCCTTCTTCCTCGAGCTCAAAGACGCCGTCTATCGTAGTCCCAGCGGGGTTATCATCCCCTCCCTTCACCTCGGCCGGATGTCTGTCCGTCTCCATGAGGAGCTTCGTCGTCTCGAGGAGGGTCTGGAGGACGGCGAGCCAGGCAATTTCCCTCGGCAGACCAACCCTTAAGCGGCCGTAGACCATCGCCTCAAGGAACACCGTCACGTAGGCCTGTCCGAAACCATCGAGTCCCATTATGGCGTCCATGTGCTCCTCCCCAACCTTTATGCACTCTCCAAAGGCAGGAAATAGGTTCTCAACGGTTTTCAGGTCGTCACCCTTTAGGTCGATGGCGTATGCCGTAAAAGACTCCTTGACGAGAACGGCTATGTTGGGCATCGCCCTGACCACCTTAGCCTTCGGAACTTTTCTCTCTATGTATTCGAGCCCTATGCCAGCGGCCAGCAATATCAGCAGCTTTCCGTCGAGCTTTTCCCCATCTCGTCCAGCACTGCCCAACTTTGTTCGGCTTGACCGCGAGAAAACAACATCGGCCCATTCCGCCGCCTTCACGTTGTTCCGCGTGAGCTTTACGCCATGCCCCCCAAGCCATTTGATCTTCTCAACGTTTCTCCGGGTGCGATAACCTCATGGCCGGCCTCGCTCAGGGCTTTGGCAACTGCACTTCCAGCGGTTCCAGCGCCGATAACGGCAACCTCATTCCATCACTGGCGGAAGTCCGTTCCTGTTCAGATAACGTTTTTGGGCAGTTGGGAGTCACGGTGACAAGATGTTCCCGTATATGGGGGACTACTGACGGAAATGGATGGTCGGAGTTTATCCAGTTGGTACAATAGCCAGCCCTTCCTGTCCAAGGGTTTAAATAGGGGCAACGTTCCCCATAATCCCGGTGGTCGTCATGGCAGAACCGAAGGTGATGCCCCGCCAATATTGGTAACCCCCTTCGGGGGTGAGGTGATTAGGAAACTTGTTCTCAGGGCACTGAACGAGAACCAGCGGCTGATCCTAAGGAGCGTTAACGGAAGACACCGATCCCTCAACGCCCTCCTTGAGGAGCTCAGCAGGAAGGAGAAGAAGCCGATATCAACCCTCAAACTGAACGCCAAGATACTAAAGGATCTCGGCCTCATAGACTACGGAACCAGGGACGACCCCAAACCGGTCCGCCTTACTGAGCACGGGTTCTTTGTTCTTAATCTTCTGGAGGTTGATGAAAATGAGTGAAGCAGTTTTCAGGCTCCGCAACATGCTCGAGAGGGTCAACAACTTCCACCTAAGCTCCTCCGAGACCTGTCTGGATATACTATCGGCAGTACTCGAAAGGAAGGGCGAGGAAGACGTGGTGATACTCAGCAAGGGTCACTCCGCACCCGCTTTCTACGTAACCCTCCACGAGATGGGCTTCATAACATGGGAAGAGCTACTGACCTTCGCCGACATAGACGGCCTGCCGAGCCACGTTGCGAGGGGGTTGCCCTTCATTGAGGTCTCCAGCGGCTCCCTCGGGCAGGGTCTGTCGGTGGCAAACGGCATAGCACTGGCCAAGAGGGCGGACGGAAAGGGTGAAAAGGTTTACGTCATCCTTGGCGACGGCGAGCTCGACGAGGGTCAGGTGTGGGAAGCCGCCATGACCGCTTCCCACTACGGCCTCGACAACGTGATAGCGATCGTTGACAGGAACTACTTCCAGCTCACCGGCGGAACCGAGGAGACGCTGAGGAAGGAACCCCTGGCAGACAAGTGGCGCGCCTTCGGCTGGACGGTCATAGAAGTTCCTAACGAGAGGAGCGCGATAGAGACGGCTCTGGACTACGCCGAGAGAATCAAGGGCAGGCCCAAGGTCATAATAGCGAGGTGGGAGAAGTGATAGAGAGCTTCCGCGAAGCCTTTGGACGGACCCTCGTGGAGATTGGAAGGGAAGAACTGAAGCTGGTAGTCCTCGATGCCGACGTGAAGAGCTCAACGAGGACGTCATACTTTGAGAAGGCCTTCCCAAACAGGTTCTTTCAGGTGGGGATAAGCGAGCAGGACATGGTGTCGACGGCGGCTGGCTTTGCAATAGCCGGGAAGATACCCGTGGCCTCGGCCTTCGCCTCGTTCCTCATGAGGGCGTGGGAGCAGATAAGGAATACCGTCGCGAGGGACAACCTGAACGTCAAGCTCGTCTCGACCCACTCGGGCTTCTCTGACTACCTCGACGGCTCCTCCCACCAGTGTCTGGAGGACGTCGCCCTCATGAGAGTGCTCCCCAACATGAGAGTTATCGTACCCGCGGACGCACCCTCTGTTGAGGTTCTCCTCAGGGAGGCCGTGAAGCTTGAGGGGCCTGTTTACATGCGCCTCGGCCGGGACTACGCCCCAAGGGTGTACGAAAGGCCTAAGCTAAAAATCGGGAAGGCCAGTATCCTCAGAAAGGGAAACGACGTCCTTCTGATAGCCAACGGCGTCATGGTCTCGGTGGCGTTGAAGGTCGCGGATACCCTCGAGGATAAGGGCATGAGAGCGGCAGTTGCCGACTTCCACACGGTCAAGCCTCTCGACGAGGAAACTCTCCTGAGGATGGCCTCTCCGGTTGACGTTGTTGTCACCCTTGAGGAGCACAGCATCTACGGGGGTCTTGGAGGCGCCGTGGCGGAGGTGCTCTCCGAGAGGATGCCGAGGCGGGTGATAAGAATAGGAACGACGCAGTTCGGCCGTTCAAGCAGGGACTACCTTTCGCTCCTCGACAGGTACGGTCTGACTGCCGAGAAAGTTGTCAGAAGGCTTGAGGAGGTGGTGGCTTGAGCCCTGAATTCAAGTTCTCAAAGGAGTACAAATCAAGGACTGTAATCAAAGTAGGTGATGTTAGAATAGGAGATGGGTTCACTATCATAGCCGGTCCCTGTGCCGTGGAAAGCGAAGAGCAGATAACAAAGGTCGCGGAGTTCCTGGCCGAGGTAGGGGTCAAGGTGATCCGCGGCGGCGCCTTCAAGCCGAGGACAAGCCCCTATTCTTTCCAGGGATACGGTGAGAGGGCCCTTAAATGGCTGAGAAAAGCTGCCGATGAGTACGGCCTTGTAACTGTTACCGAGGTCATGGACACCTCGCAGGTTGAGCTCGTGGCGAAATACTCGGATATCGTCCAGATTGGTGCCAGGAACGCCCAGAACTTCGAGCTCCTGAAGGCCGTTGGAAAAATAGACAACCCCGTGCTCCTCAAGAGGGGGATGGGTAACACGGTTCAGGAGCTTCTCCACTCCGCGGAGTACATAATGAGCGGCGGAAACGAGAACGTCATCCTGTGCGAGAGGGGCATAAGAACCTTTGAAACTGCCACGCGCTTCACGCTCGACATCTCGGTCGTTCCGGTCATCAAGGAACTCTCCCACCTTCCCGCGATAGTCGATCCCTCCCATCCGGCCGGAAGGAGGAGCCTTGTCATCCCGCTCGCCAAGGCAGCCTACGCCGTCGGCGCCGACGGCATAATGGTGGAGGTTCACCCCGAGCCGGAGAAGGCCCTCTCGGATTCTGCCCAACAACTCGACTTCGAGGGCTTCAGAAAACTTCTGGAGGAGCTGGAGGGGCTGGGATGGAGGGACTGATATTCGGCTCCCTCGAGGAGCTCCCTTCAGTAGTCGAGAAGCTCAGACCCCACAGGGTGGTCATACTGACCAACACGACCCTTGAACGGCTGTGGCTAGGTAAAGTGATGGAGCTCGTTGGCGGGGAGGCAATAGTTATCCCCGATGGAGAGGAGCACAAGAGGCTTGAGACGGCGGTTAACGTCTGGAACATGTTGGTGGACATGGGCTTTACGAGGAGATCCCTGCTGGTAGGCCTTGGCGGGGGCGTTGTGACGGATCTGGCCGGCTTCATCGCCTCCACATACATGAGGGGCACTATGCTCGGCCTCGTGCCGACGACCCTCCTCGCACAGGTGGACGCGGCGATCGGGGGAAAAACCGGAGTAAACTTCCGCGGAAAAAACATGATAGGAACGTTCTACCTCCCGGACTTCGTGCTGATTGCCCACGAAACCCTCTCGACACTCCCTGGGGAGGAGGTCCTCAACGGCCTCGGGGAGGTTGCCAAGTACGCCGTGCTCAAGGGAAAAATATACGGCATGGTGAGGAAGTTCCCCGGGATGACCCCCGAGCTCGTGAGGGAGTGCGCCCTCTTCAAGGCCAAGGTCGTTGAGGAGGACTTCATGGAGGCAGGGAAGAGAAGGATACTGAACCTCGGCCACACCACTGCCCACGCCATCGAGAAGCTCTCTGACTACAGAATAAAGCACGGTCTGGCCGTGGCTATGGGCCTCATGGTCGCGGCGAAGGTTGGGGAGCACCTCTACGGCTTCGACGCGGGCAAAGTGGAGGAGCTCTTGAATGCCTTCGGCCTCCCCACGAGACACCCCTTCGAGGCGGGGGAGATAGTGAGGGAAATGAGGCTCGACAAGAAGGCGTGGCGCGGAAGGCTTGTCTTCGTAGTCCCGGAGGACATAGGAAAGGTTCACGTTGAGGAGGTCGGAGAGGAGGTCGTTAAGAGAGCACTGGAGGAGACAGCATGATAGTGGGTGTAGTATTGGCAAAAAACGCCCAGAAGGCCGTTGAAAAGATAAAATCCGGAGAGGCCGATTTGTACGAGGTCAGGCTGGACCACTTCTCCTCATTTGACGGCCTTGAGGAGCTCGAACCCTTTGCCCCCAACCTGATATTCACGTTCAGAAGTTATGAAGAGGGCGGCAGGAGGGAAGCAAGCGATGAGGAGAGGCTCAGGGTGTACAAGAGAGTGCTGGAGCTCTACCCCGCGTATGTTGACGTGGGGCTGAACTCGGGCATAGCCGAAAGAGTCGTGAAAGAGGCCAGGGAGAAGAGGGTGGGTGTTGTCCTGTCGTACCACAACTTCGAGGAAACGCCGGACTTCTGGGAGCTTTTGGGGGTGGTAAAGGCCATGGAAGCCCTCGAACCCGACGTTATGAAGATCGTGACGATGGCCAGATCCCTTGGGGACAACCTCCGGATTGCGAGGCTCTACGAGGGCAGGGAGAACGTGGTCGCCTTCTGCATGGGTTCTTTGGGAAGGCTTTCAAGGCTCATAAGCGCGCTCCTGGCTCCCTTTACCTACGCGTCCCTCGATGAGGAGGCCGCCCCGGGCCAGCTCACCGTCGAGGAACTGAGGAGAGCCATTGAGGTGGTCGGGGATGGACGCTGAAACGGTACTCTACGGGCTCATAGGGCGGCCGGTGAGTCACTCCCTCAGCCCTGCGATGCACAACGCGCTCTTCCGGCTCTACGGAATGAACGCGGTGTACCTTGCCTTTGAAGTCAGTGACCTAGAAGGCGCCATAAAGGGGATCAGAGCTTTGGGGATCCGCGGCCTCAACGTGACGATGCCCCACAAGGAGACCGTTGTCGGGCACCTCGACGGCCTCTCGAGCGAGGCTGAAGCCCTTAACAGCGTTAACACGGTCGTCAACAGGGGAGGAGAACTCATAGGACACAACACCGACGGAGTTGGGGCCCGGAAAGCCCTTGAGAGGTTCACGAAGCTAAAGGGGAGGAGGGTTCTAATCATAGGGGCTGGCGGTGCGGGGAAGGCAATAGCCCACGAGCTCTCAAAGGTTGCAAGCGTGGTCGTCCTCAACAGAACCCCTGAGAGGGCAAAAACCCTCGAGCGCTTCGGAATCGAGGTCGGAAGGCTGGAGAGGTCGAGGCTTGAAGCTGAGATCAGAAATGCCGACGTCCTGATAAACGCCACGCCCGTGGGTATGAACGAGGAGAGGAGCATTGTCCCTCCGGAGCTTCTCCCAGAGGGAGCGGTCGTCATGGATGCTGTTTATACCCCACCTAAGACGCTCCTCCTCAGGGAGGCCGAGGCGAGGGGATGCCTTACGGTAGATGGCCTCTGGATGCTCGTCTATCAGGGGGCTGAAAGCTTCCGCCTCTGGACGGGAGTAAGTCCCGACGTTGATTTCATGAGGAGGGTTGCGCTTGAAGGGCTCAGCAAGCGCGGCTGTTACGGTGGTTAACGCCTTCGCAACCGGAAAGGGGGTGGCGATCGGGATTGATATGTGGACAAGTGCGAGGGTTAAGGTAACCTCAGGGGGGATAGAGGGGAAAATACTAGTGAGGGGAAAGGAGGTTAAGGACTACAGGCTCGTCCGGGCGGTGGTAGGCCTCCTCAGGGAACTCACAGGCGGGGACTTCGGGATCAGGTTTGAGATAACCTCTGAAATACCAGTGGGAAAGGGCCTGAAAAGTAGCTCCGCCGCGGCCAACGCCCTCACGGAGGCACTCGTCAAGGCACTGAAGCTCGACCTTGAGCCCTTACAGGTCGTCAGGCTTGGTGTGGAGGCCGCGAAGCGGGCCGGCGTTACGCTCACGGGGGCCTTCGACGACGCCTGTGCCTCCTACTTCGGCGGCCTTTGCATAACGGACAACACGAAAAACGAGCTACTCGGGAGGAGGGAAGTGGAAGGTGAAACCGTTGTGCTCATGCCCGGGGAGAGCCTTATGACGGAGAGCCTGAGGGGGCTAGACTTTTCCGTGCTGAGGCCGTACGTTGAGGAAGCATTCAGGCTTGCGCTGGCCGGGGAGTGGAGGAAGGCGGCGGTGATAAACGGGCTGATATACGGGACGTTCCTCGGCCACGATACGAAGCCCTTCAGAGTGGCCATGAGTATGGGCGCCGTTCCAGGCCTCAGTGGGAAGGGACCAGCGGTCTTCGCCATTACCGACGAGCCCGAGAGGCTGGCTGAGGCTTGGGAGCCCTTTGGGGAGGTTGAAATAAGAAAGCTAAGGTGATCTGGAGTGGGAGTGATAATAAGGCCAGTTGGTGAAGTGACCGGCGAGGTGGAGGCACCGCCCTCGAAGAGCTACACCCACAGGGCGTACTTCCTAGCCCTCCTCGCCGAGGGGAGGAGTAAGGTTAAGAGACCCCTGGTTTCCGACGACACACTCGCCACTCTGAACGCCATCAGGGCATTCGGGGCATCCGTCGAGGGTGAGAGCATCATCCCCCCAGAGTGGCCGAAGGGGGCATTCATAGATGCCCACGAGTCCGGAACTACGGCCAGGATAGCCTTGGCCGTGGCCTCCATAGGGGGAGGAGAGAGCACCGTTAACGGCGGTAGGAGGCTTAGGGAGAGGCCGTTTGGGGAGCTAGTAAGGGCCCTTCGAAAGGCGGGAGCGGAGATTGAGGGCGAAAGGCTTCCTCTTAGGGTAATTGGGAGGAACTTAAGGAGGAGAGATGTTGAGGTTGATGCATCAACCTCCTCCCAGTTCGCCACGGCGCTTCTGATAATCGGAGCCAAGGTCGGGATGGAGGTGCTGATTAAAAGATCCGTTTCAAGGCCTTACATAGAGGTCACGGCGAGAACTCTGAAGGCTTTTGGAGCTGACTTCAGGCGTGAAGGCTTTGACTTCTACATCGAGCCCGGAATAACGGGGACTTCCTTCACGGTTCCGGGCGATTATTCATCGGCATCCTTCTTCTTAGCTGCAGGGGCCCTCTACGGGAGGGTGAAGATTCGGAACTTAGATCCGAAAGACGTTCAGGCGGACAGGGCCATAATAGACGCCCTAAGGGAGTTCGGGGCCGAGGTGAGGGTTGGGAGGAACTACGTGGAGGCTGAGAAGGGAGAGCTTAGAGGGGTGGAGATGGACTGCTCGGACTTCCCCGACCTCTTTCCGGTGCTGGCCGTTGTTGCTTCCTACGCCGAGGGAAGGAGCGTCCTGAGGGCGAGGCAGCTCAGGTTCAAGGAGAGCGACAGGGTAAGGGCGATGGCCGTCAACCTCTCAAGGATGGGGATACGGGTGAGGGAGCTTCCGGACGGGCTGGAGATAGAGGGGGGGAGGCCTAAGGGAGGGCAGTTTGAGACCTTCAACGACCACAGGATAGCCATGGCCATGGTCGTGGCGGCGCTGGGGGCGAGGGGAGAAAGCGTTATCCCTGAAACGGGGAGCGTTTCCAAATCCTACCCCGGCTTCTTTAACGACCTTAGGAGGCTGGTGGGATGAGGTTGCTCAACTACAACCTCTTCGGTGAGAGCCATGGGAAAGCCATTGGGGTTGTCATCAGGGGAGTGCCCCCCGGGATCGAGGTTCGGGAAGGGGAGCTCACGGCAGAGCTCGAAAGGAGGAAGGGGATAAGGAGGTTCGCAACGAAGAGGAAGGAGGAGGACAGACCCGTTATACTCTCGGGAGTCTTCAGGGGACACACCACGGGGACGCCAATAGCCGTCGTCGTGGAGAACCGGGACGTTGAGTCATCCTACTACGAGGAGATAAAGGACACTCCAAGACCGGGACACGGGGACTATCCGGCCAGAATAAAATACTTCGGCTACAACGACTACAGGGGGGGAGGGCACCTGTCGGGCAGGCTCACGGTCGGGATCGTGGTGGCTGGATACTTCGCCAAAAAGATACTGGAGAGGTTTGGGATCGAGGTCAGGGCTTACATAAAGAGGATAGGTCCCGTTGAGGCTAGGGAGTTGAGCGTCGAGGAGGTGTTCTCATCGGAGAACCCGTACTGCCCCGACGAAGAGGCCTTCGGGGAGATGCGAGAGGTTATGGAAGACGCTAGGAAGAGCGGGGACAGCGTTGGAGGGATCGTGGAAGCTGTGGCAAGGAACGTTCCCGCAGGGTTGGGCGGTCCATATGAAGAGGACATTGAAGCAGATCTGGCCTCGGCTTTCTTCAGGATACCTGCGGTCAAGGGGGTGGAGTTCGGTTTGGGCTTCAGGTTTGGGGAGCTCAGGGGAAGTGAAGCCAACGACCCCTTCATCATAAGGAACGGTAAGGTCGTTACTGAGACGAACAACCACGGGGGCTTTCTCGGTGGAATGACGACGGGCATGCCAATAGTGGCCAGGGTTGTCATAAAGCCCACCCCGTCGATATACCTTCCCCAGAGAACGGTGAACATTGGGGAGATGAGAGAGGAGTGGATAAGGCTAAGAGGACGCTTTGATTCGTGTATCGTCCCCAAGGCCCTTCCCGTCGTTGAGGGGGCGATGGCCATAGTCTTGGCGGATCATCTGCTCAGGAGAATGGCCTGGGTGGGGTTTGAAAATGCAAGATAGGGTTCTTAAAATAAAGGAGCTCAGAGGCGAGATCGACAGGATAGATGAGGAGATAATCAAACTGCTCGAGAAGAGGCTCGAAGTTGCTAGGGAGATAGGGACGCTAAAGGCCGCGGCGGGCCTGCCCATTATAGACAATGAGCGGGAGAGGGAGGTTTTAGAAAGGGCCAAAAAGTTCAGGAGAATTTTTGAAGCAATAATAGCGGTGAGCAGGGATGTTCAACATCTATGAGTTCTTCAACAGGATAAACGAACTCGACCCTAAAATAAGGCTAGACGCCGGCCAACCAGACATCCCTGTTGATGGAGAGATAATAGCTGAAACTGTGAGAGCGCTTCGAGCCGGAGAGACCGGTTACACCTCAACGGCCGGGATAGGAGAGCTCAGGGAGGCCATAGCGAACCTCGAGGGGGTTTCTCCGGAGGAGGTCATGGTGGGTCCGGGTGCGAAGATATTCATCTCAGCAGTGGTAGCGAGGGCGAGGAGGATCGCAGTCGTTTCCCCTCACTGGAACGCTTACACGCTCATAGCCAATGAGTTCAAAAAGGATGTCGAGGTGATAAAGACCAGGCTTGAGGACGGATGGCTCCCCCAGGTTGAAGAGATAAACGCCGACCTGCTCATACTGAACTATCCGAACAACCCGACGGGGAGGGTTCCCTCTAGAGAAGAGCTTAAAGGAATTCTTGAAGCTGCTGAGGAAAGGGGCATCAAGGTTCTTTCGGATGAAGTCTACGCTGAGTTGAGCTTCAAGGAGCACACCCCAGTTAGGGAGCTCTACGAGAACACCATAACTGTGAAGGGCTTCTCAAAGCTCTATTCCATGACGGGCTTCCGCCTCGGCTACGCCATAGCCCAACGGGAGGACGCCAAGAAGTTGAGAGAGTTCATCGAGGTGACCGCCACTTGCGTGCCTCCCTTTGTCCAGAGGGCTGGGATAAAGGCCCTCGAGCTCAGGGACAGGATCAAGAAGAGGGTTAGGAACGAGTACAGGATGAGAGTGAAAAGGGCGGTCAGGATACTCAATGGTCTGGAGTTTTATCCCCCAGAAGGGGCTTTTTACGTCTTCCTGCGCGTCCCAGGGGACGGTCTCTCCTTTGCGGAGCGGCTTCTTAACCGGGGAGTAGCTGTCTTTCCGGGAGTTGCTTTTGGCGACTATAGGAACTTCATAAGGATATCCCTTACTTGGAAAGGGTTTGAAGAGGGACTCAAGATAATAAGGGAGGAGGTAGAATGCGCATCGGAATCGTCGGCTACGGGAAGATGGGAAGGCTCTTCAGGGAGTGCCTCAGCGGGGAGCACGAGGTGAGGGTGTACTCGCAGCACGAGAGAATGGACTTCAGCTCGCTGAGGGAGCTTTACTCGTGGGCAGAAATTATAGTTCTAGCCTCATCCCTCTCCATACTTCCACACCAGCTCAAGGAGCTCTCTACACTTTCAAAGGAACTCGGAGGGACAAAGGTAATCTTCGACATAGCGACGTTCAAAGCAGACATTGTTGGCCTTTACAGGCACTTTCCGAGGGAGGTTAAGGTCGCCAGTGTCCACCCAATGTTTGGGCCTGGGACGGCTTCCCTACGAGGCAGAAGGTTCATAGTGGTTCCAGTCCCGGGGAGGGAGGAGGATTCTAAGGTCGTTGGGGAGTTAATAAAATCCCTTGGCGGAAAAGTGGAGTTCCTTGAGGCCAGAACCCACGACAGGATCATGGGCTTCGTCATAGGCGTTCCCTACTTTCTGGGACTCTCCTATCTGGCGCTCTCAATAGAGAGAGGGCTGGGAAGGTTTGGGGGCACTTCCCACGCTTTCTTAGAGACCTACGGGAAAGCCGTTCTCAACGACTCGCCGGACTTCGTCGAGGAGGTTCTTAAACGCTCAAGGGGGGAGATAGAGGAGTTCCTGCAGTTTCTACGAGAAGGGAAGCCGAACCCGAGCAAGCTTAGAAAGAGGCTTAGTGAGGAGGAGATAAAGAAAGCCTACGAAAGGTTCTACAGGGCTTTAGAGTGATAAAATACTCCTTACCGCCTCGTTGACGTCAGTCACGTCCCTGCCGACCATCAAGAAGTCGAAATTGCCGTATTCCCTCCAGTAGTTCTCCACCAAGAGCTCGTCGTTGTGGGTGTCGCCGATGTAAATGCCACATTCCCCTAATGAGCTCCCAGAGGGCGCGGAGGTCGGGCTTCACGTAGAGCTCCCTTGTCACGGCGTTCTTGAAGCGATAGCTACAAATTTCACAATAAAAACCGTCATTTTTTCAAAAATTTTTCCAGCATCTTTAAAACGTTCAGCTGGTCGGGTGTCTCAACGGCGCTTGGTTTAAGTGAGCGCACCCTTGAAAGGGCTTCACGAAGGGATAGGCCTTGAGAGTACATCAGCCACGCAACTGCCACCGTCCCGCTTCTGCCGGAGCCACCCATACAATGGATAAGAACGTGCTTGCCTTCCGCAGTGTTTTCCTCAATCCGGCGGAGGATTTCAAAGAGCTGTTCGATGCTCGGCGCCATGAAGTCAGGAATCGGGCTGTGAAGAACCTCAACTCCGCGCTTTTTCCATTCCTCCAGCGAATAGGGGAGCTCAAACTCTTCGACGAGGACCACGATGGCATCAAATTTCTTCGCTACCTCGTCCAGCTCTCTTTCCGTTGGCATCCTTGAGAAGGCAACTCTGCCGGACGCGAACCTTGGATTCATGATACCCCAAGAGCAACTCGCAAGATGTGAGATAAATCTTTCGGAGCAGAGTTTTATTTTACATCTGTGAGAGAACCAAAACGTATTTATGAACCATAGATAAATACCATTTTGGATTCCGGGCAGACAGCCCTTTGATGAGGTGGTAGTATGAAAAAAGTCTACGCATTTTTCCTGATTGGAGCAATGTTCCTGAGTGCTCTCGCGGCCGGATGCATAAGTAACACGGAGCCTTCTACAACACCCGTTGAAACATCAACGCTCACCAACACTGTTCCACTCGTCACAGACTCGAATGGAAACGTCAATATGCAGGATCTTCAGTCGTACATAGATTCCCTTCCCTCCGAACCTCTAACCGATGCGGAGAAAGAGGGGCTGCTCTTCATGGTCGAAGAGGAAAAGCTGGCCCATGACGTTTACACCAAACTGTATGAGAAGTGGGGACTCCAGATATTCAGCAATATCGCCAGGAGCGAGACAACCCACGTCGAGTCTGTAAGGATGCTTCTTAAGAAGTACAATCTCACCGACCCGACCGCCAATGCCGGCATAGGAGAGTTCCAGAATCCCGAGCTTCAGGCACTCTACGACCAGCTTATCGAGATGGGCATGAAGAGCGAAATCGATGCCCTTAAGGTCGGCGCTCTCGTAGAGGAGACCGACATAAGGGATCTTCAAGAGAGAATCGCAATGACAAACAAGATAGACATCATAACCGTCTACGAGAACCTCATGATGGGGTCAAGGAATCACCTCAGGGCCTTCGTGAGCCAGCTGAAGAACAGAGGCATCACATACGAGCCCCAGATTCTCAGCAAAGACGAGTACGAACAAATAATCAACAGCCCGATGGAGATGGGCGGGGGAATGGGCGGTAGGCCCTGAACGCCCTGTCCTTTACTTCTCCTTTCCTCCATTTTCATCGTAAACCAGCAACTCACTTCCGGGAACTGAGGCGGTAAGCTTCCCGTCCCGCTCAAAAACCCACGCACCACCCGGGGAGAAGCTGTTCACGATGAAGGTTTTAATACCAAGGAGCCTGACCCTCCGGGACATGGCCTCAACGGCGACTTTGCCGGACTCCGTTTGAGCTGTTTTGACGGTGTTGCCCGTGCAGAACTTCATCGGCTCCTGGAACTTGCGGTGTTTGAGGAGAACCCTCCCATCGCGGCCAATTAGCAGGGCAGAGTTGTAGACGCAGCTCTTGTAAGGCCCAAGGAGGCCAAAGATAACGTAGACGGAGTTTTCCTTTGCAAGCCTTCTAACCCTGAATACTATATCGTCGTAAAGTCCCGCCCCGCTGAAATCCCACTCCTCAAAGCCGGTCAGGCAGTACTCTGGAAAGACTATGAAGTCGTCCCGTGCTTCATCGCCTCATCAAAGCGCCGTTGAAACTCCTTCCAGTTGGCCTCAAAGTCTCCGATCTTCACGCGCATTGGGACTAAAGCGACTCTCATTCTCCCAGCCTCTTGAGGCTAAGTGGAATTACCAGAACAAGGGAAATTAGGAACGCCACCATCGTCGGCACCTTAACACTCTCCGGAGCATAGACTGCAAAAGTCAGCATCTCCAGCAGATAGATGGGTGGCCCAAACTTCCTGAGGCTGTGGCATATGGAAGCATCCGAAAATCTCTCATAGAGATAGAATATCACCAGGGACACTATGAACCAGCCGGCGTAGTTTGTCCAGGGAATCCCAAACCAGTTTATTGTTGTTGAGGTTTTCCAGACCCACCCACTCCATGAGGTCATGATGGGGTCTATCGAGAGGTCAAGGACAACCATCAGGAGCGAAGCGAAGAGAAGCCTGTGGTACTTCCTCGCGAACAGAAAGCTGGCCGTGAGGTATGAGATGGCTCCAAAGATTGCCCACGCAAGAGGCACAAAGACCGCTATCTCCAGAATCTGGGGCTGAAGGTTGACGTACTCGTAACAGCTAAAAGGCAGGCACATGCGCGTGCCTACGAATTCCGCCAGAAAACCCACGAGCATCGCCCATCCCAGCAGCGCGGGCAGGCTCTTCCACTCTCTTCTGGAGAGCAGAGCAAAGGCGAGAAAGTACAGGAGTATATAAACCGGCGACTTCTTGAGTATGTTGGCTCCGATGATGAGGAGCATTGCAGCTTTCAAACGGTTGTTGCTGTTGTCCATGTAGGGATTTCTTCACAGAAGGATATAAACCTGTTGCCCAGTTCTGTGAGCCGAAAGGCTTATAAAGTTCCATAGCATATGTAATATTAGAATTACATATGGGAAAAGGTGATGAAAATGTTGGGAAAGAAAGCATTTGGGCTCCTCCTCATGGGGGTCTTGCTACTTGGAGTTTTCAGTGCAGGATGTATAACCACTGACACCGCGACGACCACCACTACTGAAACCGTTAGCTCAGCCGCAACGCAGACGTATGGCTCAGAGGCGGCCCCGCGCGGACCGCCCAGCAATGTGACAGCTGGCAGCTTTGTTGACATGGCATACAATGTGGATTACATCTATTCACTTCCAACAGAGGAGTTGACTCTGGATGAAATACAGGCTATCCTCTACATGCGGGAGGAGGAGAAGCTTGCGCGTGACGTTTACCTCACGCTCTATGACAAGTGGGGCATACCAATATTCAACAACATAGCCCGGAGCGAGCAGATGCACATGGACATGGTGCTGGCTCTCATAGAAAAGTACAACCTCACCGACCCCGCTGAGGGCAAGGACATTGGGGAGTTCACAAACCCTGAAATTCAGGCCCTCTACGACCAGCTGATTGAACAGGGGCTCCAAAGCGAGGAGGCCGCCCTCAAGGTCGGCGCACTCATAGAAGAAGTCGACATCAAGGATCTCCAGGAGTGGCTGGCCAAGACCGACAACGAAGACATCAAGTACGTCTTCGAGAACCTCATGATGGGTTCGAGAAACCACCTCAGGGCCTTTACCAACGTGCTTTCAAGGCAGTACGGGATAACCTATGAACCGCAGATATTACCACAGGACGAGTACGAGGCCGTAGTGAGCTCCCCGATGGAGACGGGAATGTCAAGTGGCTGAAGATTTCTTTCTTTCCTCTCCTTACTTAGCCAGAGGGGTAACGCCCCGGAGCAGTCCTAACGGGCAGAAGTAAATATTTAAAACTCTTTTGCGTTGTAGGTTTGGTGGGCGGGATATCCCAGAACTTGGGTTACACGGACGCATTACTCTATAAAAAACATGAGATGAGTACGATATTGAGAGGGATGAAGTCATGAGAACCCACTCCTTTGGCATCGAAACCGTCCCGGTGGCGATCGCCGAAGACCTCGCTATAGGGAGCGTCCATGACGGAAAGAACTACAAAATAATGCTGGCAAAGCTCTGCGATGATGAAATAACGGCAGTGAAATTCCTCTCAGGCAAGAACGACTGGGAAGGGCACTGCGTAGCAAAGCTCAACGATGGCTACCTCATTGGAGGGGCGGTTGAAGGAATCGCAACTCCTGAGGGCGGCAGGAACTGGAAAGCATACCTCGCAAAGATTAATGAAGACCTCGAAGTTCTCTGGGAGTGGAAGTACCGCATCCTTGGAAACGAGTGCGTTTATTCAATCCTCTTCCTCTCGGACGGCTTTCTGCTCGGCGGTGAAGTTTCAGACGAGAATGGGCGGGGCTTATTCCTGATGAAGGTTGATAGAGAAGGGAATCCTATCTGGACGAGGACGCTCGGCCCGTGGAAAAACGCTGTGTTCGGCGGTTTCCTCGGGAGAAAAGACAGCCTTACCCTTATCGGGAGCGTAAATGAAGAGGGATGGAGGGTTACGGCATTTGACTTTAACGGCAAGGGCGACCTAACCGGCAAAAGAGAGCTCACAGAGGGAATCGCCCTCAGCATGACAGAGCTGGACGGCAGAACTCTAATTGCTGGCTACAATGGCAAGGACTTCTGGATCGCTTTGGTTGGAGAGGGAATCTCGTGGGAGATAACGCTTGGAGAGGGCACTGCAACCGCTATCCTGCAGGAAGAGGACGGCATCCTCGTCGAAGGAGAGCTTGGGGGAAAGGCCACCGTTTTGAAGCTCGACTTTGATGGAAAGCCCCTCTGGAAGAAAGAGCTCTGGGAAAACGGCTGGGTCGAGGTTTTGGGCGAGGGCGTTACACTTGGGGTCAAGGAGGAAGAAGGAAAGACGGTGATGGTTGTTGAAACGATTTAGGGGAATTGATTCAGCATGAGGCCCGTAATCCTCAAGGGCGAGAAGATTTCGCTCGCAGTACTCCTCCGTGAGGATCTGAAGAAAAGCTGGGAGTGGTTCAACGACAGGAGCACTGTTAAGTACCTCTTCAACTCCGCCTGCACGCCGGAGCGACGGGCGATACATTGACGAGCTGATCTACGAGAGATTCCGGGAGGAGTCGCGTGATAAGGAAATTAAGCCTTAAGCTAACCCTCGACTTCGATGCTGGGACCCTCTATGCGGAGGTTAACGAGAACCTGGGAATAGAAGCCGGGACACTCCTTCTCAACAGGGGGCTGAAGGTGGAAAAAGCTCCGGTCAAGTTCTCCCAGGAAATTAAGGGGTTCAAAGGCATTGAAGCCTTCAGGGCCAACGTCGTGAGGCTGGATAGGCCTGTCGAGAATATTAAGCTTTCCTATTCGGGCAAACTTGGAAGCTATAAAGATGTGCTCCCCTATCTAAAGGACTCCATAAGCCAGGACTACACACTGCTGAGGACGGATTCTCTCTTCTACCCGATTCCGGCTGAGCCAAGCTTTGAAAGCCTCGTTAAATCCGTTGTGAGTTCTGAGTTTGACGCGGAGATAACTATTGAGGGCGTCCCGAACGACCTAACGGTTGCCTTCGGCGGGG
Source organism: Thermococcus onnurineus NA1 (assembly GCF_000018365.1). Taxonomy (NCBI): domain Archaea; kingdom Methanobacteriati; phylum Methanobacteriota; class Thermococci; order Thermococcales; family Thermococcaceae; genus Thermococcus; species Thermococcus onnurineus. The sequence continues at coordinate 1,055,230 of NC_011529.1, forward strand.
AAATTCACGGAGAGAGGCTCAGGATTGAAGGAACCAACAGGCTTGACATAGCGGTAGCTCCCTTTGAGGTCATCGAGGAAGAGCCCTTCAGGCTCTTTGTCCTCAGCGGGGAGGGCGTTGAAAGAACCGTTGGACTCCTCAGGGGAGCTTACGACTTCTATTCCTCGCTCCTCGGGCGGAGGGGGTTCACGTACACCGTCATCGAGACGCCCGAGAACTACGGTGGGCAAGCTGGCAAAGGCTACATGCTCGTCTCAGGAAGCTCTTTGCGGGCGGAGGTTCCTGCCAACATCTACCACGAGCTGGCCCACCTCTGGAACCCGAGAGCAACTCAGGAGGCCCATCTAAGCAGGTTCTTCGACGAGGCCTTTGCGAACTACCTGACGGCCCTCGCGATTAGGGAAATTCACGGGGAAGACGCCTTCAGGCGCTTCATGGAGAACCTGCGGAGGAATTACGAGGCCATAGTTAGGAAGTTCCCCGAGGCGGAAAGGCTTAAGCCTTCGGAGTGGGGGAGGCTCGACCTTTGGGAGCTTCCCTACACGAAAGGAGCTTTGATTCTCCACGAACTCCACAGGAAGGCCGGCAATTTCTTCTATGAAATCCTGAAGAGGCTCGTTAGAGAGGAACGCGTTGACTTCGAGGTGTTTCGGGAGATTGTGAAGGAAACCACCGGGCTTGAGCTAGATATTTAGGTTAGCGCCGTAGGAACAACTTGCGGAGGAAAAGTATTTATGATCCAAAATCCAAAAATATCCGGGGTTCCCATGAGACGCATCAAACTTATTGTTTCACTTATCCTTATAGTTCTAATCACAATGTCCAATGGGTGCATCAACAGTCCCGGAGAGGAAAAACAGAAAGCCCGGTGATTGAGACGGTCCACGAAGGCGTGGACGAACGTATCTCCGAGAACACGTCACCTCTGGAAGGAGCAAAAGCCACGTCCCCCACGGGAACGTTCGGGCCGAAGCCGTTTGAATGGTTCTCGTATTCTCCAAAGTACGCAGTTCTCGACGTGATCTCCAGGATTTCGAAGAGATACAACGTCACAGAAAGTCCCGCGAACATACCCCTGCCCCCAGGGAGCCTCTCAAGCTTTACCGGAACAGCAAACGACACCGAGTTCGGCCTCTTTGTTTACCCCAACTCAACCGCGGCCAGGGAAGCCATGGAATACGTGGTGGAAACCCTAAGGGAGAACGGCTTCCAGCAGGGAGGCGGAGGGGGAGCCTTCTGGGAGAGGGGAAACGAGAGCTACACTGTATTCTACACCTACGAGCGCTACTTCTACGTCCTGTTCGTGGCGAGGATCGCTGGAGGGAGCGCGGAGGAGAGAACGGCACGCCTCTCAGAATTCGTGTGGAGCGTCATCACGGTTGGACCCAGTCCCGGCAAAGTTCTTGGTCTCTTCCTGCCCCTCAAAGTGATCGAGGGCAACTGGAGCGAGGGGAGGGGTTTGGGGTTCTCCGGCTACTTGGAAGCCCTGGAGGGAACCGTTGAGGGAACCAACGTGAGTGCAGTTTTCCTTGTTTACCGTCCCCGTGAAGGGAGGGATGTTTACCTCCAGCTCAAGAAGGCTTTCCTGGACAACGGCTGGGTTGAGAGGGAGTACGTCAACACATACACCCGGAATCCGGCTGGACATCTCATGACGAGCGACTACTTCGAGGCCAACGGCTCTGGAGTCTACATTGAACTGGCCGATGTGGCAGGAATGGAAAGGCTGACCCTTCTCTTCGGAGACGAGAGCGAGATTAAGGAAACCGTCCGGGAACTGCGGGGGTGGGGCGACCCAACGAAGGGCCTGTCTGTTGAAGGAAACGGACTGCCGAGGGGAACCTTCCGGCCGGTCAGTGAGAGAGGCGTGAGGCCGGAAACGGTAATATCGATGGTCCTCGATGACCTCAGAAAGGACTTCAACATCACGACCGACTTCGTGGATATCCCCGAAGTTCCCGCAGCGGCCGGGTACACAGGCAGAACCGGCGACGTCGAGTTCATGCTCCTCGTTTATCCAAACGCCACGGCCTACCTCACCGCGCTCGACGAGCTGACCGAAAAGCTCCTGGCTGAGGGCTGGGAGAGAACCGACGACGGAAGGGAACCCTACGCGAGAACCTTCGCCCGGGACTCAGACACCCTAACGGCCTTCGTCCAGTACCGCTACAACCACTACCTCGCGATCATCGTCAAGAAGCCCAAGTACTCGACCAGCGACTTCTTCTGGCACGTGGTTAGCACGGGTGGAGCCAGTCCAGGTGAACTGCTCTCCTTCAGCAAACTGAGGAACGACGTGAAGCCCTGGAACTGGACGGCGGAGCAGGGACTGAGGTTCAACGGATACATATACAAGCTGGAGGGAAACGTTTCCTCTGGAGGCGCAAGGGCCGTGGTGCTGTTCTATCCCCATGACCTCGGCCGGGAAGTCTATCTCCAGCTAAAGAAAGCGTTCCTTGAAACGGGGTGGGCCGAGGGGGACTACGTCAAGCTTCCGTCCCACGATGAAAGGAGACACCTTGTGGCCAACGACCTCTTCGAGAAAAACGGGAAAGCGGTTTACATTGAGATTTCCACCTACAGGGACATGGACGTCCTGATACTGCTCTACGGGGACAAGTTAGGTGTTAAAACTTCCGCCAGGGCAATGTGGAAGTGAAAAGGGGAAGTGGCTATCTCCTGGAAAACCTGAAAAGCGTCTCCCTGAGCGGCGTGGAGGGGTCAAAGTGCTCCACGAGCACCTCGACAACATCGTCGGGAAGATCGTAATCAGCGAGCGCCCTCCGGAACCGCCGCTTCGCCCTGCCGGTCACCCTAGCTATGCCTGCCGCCCTGAACAGAATCACCGGGACGCGAAGAAACAGAAGATGAAGGGCGGAGCAGAGGAACCTCACTCACCCTCCCCCTTTCGTTTATCCCCGTATTCGTCCTGGACGATGTTGATGGGGCCGAGGTGCCGCCCCCCGCCCACCATTTCGCCGAGCATCTCCATCAACTTCTTGCCGGGGTTTATCGCGTCCATGTACTCCTTCGTCAGCTCAAGGGCGGCATCTTTATCCATTCCGGCCTCGGTTAGGTTCTTGTAGAACTCCGCCACGCTCCTGCCCATCGCCTGAACCCTCTCAGGGCTGTAGAGCTCGTTGAGGAGCTCCTTAAGCGGTTCGAGTATGTCCTCCACCATGTCGCCGACCTTCTCCATAAGCAGAGGTATCTTGTCGAGGTCTTTGTCTCCCTCGTAGGCCTCGATGAGACCCCGGAGTATCTTGGCCTTCTCCCCGAGAACCTCGACCTCCTCCGGCGTCTTCGCGTTCTTCATGTCCTCCACGAGCTCGTTTAGGAGTTCCTCCAGCTTCTTTGGGGTTCCTACCTTTTCATCAACCATATCAACCACCTCAGTAATCATTAAGCTGGTCAAGCCTAATCGGCATTCCGATTAGTTCGAGCCACCTTTTGACCACCCGCTTTGAGAGGGCGTAGGTCTTTCCCCTCTCGCCGGGAACCTCGACGACGATGCCAAGCTCAACCAGTTCTCTCAGCTTTGCCCTAACCGTGTTCCGCGAGGCCTTTCCGCGCCTCCCCTTCAGCTCCCGGGCTATCTGGCTGACGTTCGCCCTCTTCAGGTCGAAGAGAATCCGGACGATTTCGCGCGCTATAGGGTCGGTAACCTCGGGCACGGCCACCTCTACCCCGAGCCCACCGTACTGGGCGTAGAGGTTGATGAGCCTCAGATAGGCCTGTGCCATCTGAGAAACCACCGCGAAGCTCTCCCTGAGTTCTTCAAGGGCTTTTCTGAGCTCCTGGACTTCCCTGGTGAGGTCATCGTCAGGCATGTTTAAGGCTAGGGTGCTCAATCCTTTAGCCTTTCCGGTCAGGGGTGAGCAGTTCAATTTCTGCAATCCAGACGTATCTATTTACCCTCCCGAACCGGTATCGGAGACCAAGCTTTCCGCAGATTTCCCGCAGGTGCTCTAAGGTTGCGAAGTACTCGTCCTCTATCTCCTCCTTTAGGCCGTCCTCCGCACTTATACGCCTCTTTTCCTCCCCCGATTCGAACATCACGTCGGCGATAAGGATCTTCCCGCCGGGCTTAAGAACGCGGAGCATCTCCTTTATCGCGTCCGTCTTTTCCCCATCGGGAACATGGTGGAAGGCGTGGGTCGTTATCACGGTGTCCACACTTTCGTCCGTGAGTGGAATCCTTAAGAAGTGCCCGTCGAGGGGCTCGAAGCCGTGCTTCACCCTGAACTTCTCACGCATTCCGACGGAAGGCTCGACGCCAATGTACTTCTCAGGGTCGAGAAAGCGCAGAACGTTCCCGGTGCCACAGCCGATGTCCACAACAAGCCCCCTAGCTCGTTCAGCAACGAGTTTGAGGACCTTCCAGTAATCCTTGTGTATCCAGTCCTCCCTTTCTACATCTTCATCGTAGCTCCTGGCCCAACCGTCGAAGTCCCAGCGCTCCATGAGGATACCTCCAAAACCTCGCCTCAGCTTGATAGCCTCTGCGTCAGGTTGAACAGCCTCTCCGCGCGGGCGGGGGACAGTTCACCCACCCCTCCGTTTTCGAGTATCGCACCCAGTTCTCTTGAGATTTCATCGAGGAGTTTCACGTCGTCCGAGAGCACTTCATCGGGATTTGGACTGTTCATGGCCGTGTGGAGGTAGACCTCCAGATTACTGGCCGCCACATGGAGCCTCCAGTACCTCTCATCTTCATTCAGCAGATAGAAGGAGAACGCTGCCTTTTCCAGCATCAAGGAGCAGTAAGCGTACCGGCTCAGCCTTTCCCTAAGGACATCATTGCTCACGTTGCCATCGAGCATTATCCCGATGGTGTTCATGTCTTCCAGGCAGAAGACCGCGATGTTTGAAACATCGAGTATGCCATTCAGAGTGGCCTCAAACTCCCTTTCCTGCTGATGGTATGCGTAGCCGAGGGAGGCGGAAATGATGAGCAACGCGACGGCGAGCGCGAGGAGGCGATTCATTAACACCATCAAACGTAATAACGAAAGGTGCTTAAAAGTGTTTTTCCAATCAGGCAACGGGTGGTGGTATGGAACCTCCCATAAGGGAAGCCAGACCTGAGGACAGACCCTTCATCGAGGAGATAGCAAGGCTCACCTGGAACGGCGAAGACTACCTGGCGAGGGTTTTCGACGAATGGCTTAGCGATGGCGGTTTTTACGTGCTTGAGGTCGATGGAAGGGTCATCGGAACCGCTAAGATAACGCTTCTGCCCGGGAAGGTCAGCTGGCTCGAGGGGCTGAGGGTCCATCCGGACTACAGGGGAAGGGGCTACGGGAAAAAGCTCCACAGCTTCATGCTCGAGCTCGGGGAGAGGCTCGCAAGGGAGGGGAAAATAGAGGCCCTCGAGTTCGCAACATACTTCCTAAACCGCGAGAGCATAGCAATGGCCGAAAGGACTGGTTTCCACGTCAAGGCCAGGTTCTTCGTCTTCGGGGCAAAAACCGAGAGCTTCGAGCCGGAGGAGCCGAAGCTGGTAGAGCCAGCCCTTGAGGACCTGACCCTTGGCCTGATTCCCGTCGGCTGGCGCTTCGTGAGAAGGAGCGAAGAGGCCCTAGAGTGGATTAAGCTTAACGCAGAGCTTTACGACTTCAACGGCTTCCGCTTCCTCGTCTCGAAGAAGGGAACTACTTTCACGCCCCTCGACGTCGGTTTAGCCACGCTCAAGGCGATGCTTCCGGCGATGGCGTGGGTTGCAAAGGAGAGAGAAAGAGAGAGCTTTGACGTAATGCTCCCGAGCGGGGTCAAACCGCTCCTGCCCGGCCTTAAAAGGCTTGGTCTCCTACTCTGGGACGAGACGGAGGAGCCAAACGTCCTAGTGTTTAGGAAGAGGCTTAGGTGATGTCGGGGGCACTTTTTTCAAGTATCGTTCACGGCAGAGGGGGTCTGCATCATGGACATTCGTCTCCTCAGTAGAGCGGATGAGAGAACTGACTGCCTCCAGATAGCCAAGGGTCTTCCGGAGTGGTTTAACGAGGCCGGCCTAAAGGCAATGGAAAGGGATTTGCAGAGGGAAACAACTTTCGTTACGGTTGAGAAAGACCAAGTTCTCGGCTTCATAACTGTCAAACCCCTCAATGAGAAGGCCCTCGAAATCCTCTGGATGGCCGTGAAGCGTGAGAAGCGAGAGAAAGGAATAGGCTCGGAACTGCTGGCCTTCATTGAGGGATGGGCCCTTGAGAAGGGCTTCGAAGTTCTCGTAGTGAAAACCTCAGGCGATCTATTTTACAAGCCCTACGATGAAACGAGGAAGTTCTACGAAAAGAGAGGTTTTGTCAGGGTTGCTTTAATAGACCCTTATCATGAGTGGGGCGAGCCGGCTCTGATTTACGTGAAGTGCCTAAAGGGAAAGGAAGAGCGTTAGGCTTATAGGTCCGTTCTAAAAACCCATATGGTGTTCCTATGCACTGGAGCGAGATTCCGCGAGATGCCAAAGCCTACATGCTCTACCACACCATCATAGCGCCCCAGCTCATAGTCTGGATTCTTCTGCCCCTCTATATGATGTACTCCGGCTACTCTGTCCTCGAGGTCGGGGCGTTCTTCACAGCCGTCAACATCATCGCGATTCCGCTCACCTATCTCCTCGGCAGGGCGTTCAACAGATGGGACATCAAGAAGGGACTCATGGTGATTGACGCCCTCGATGGAATAGCTTACATCCTCTACGGCTTTGCCAAAGGTGCTATAGCTCCGGTCATGCTCTTTGCGGGAAGAACAGTCGAGAAGCTCTCGACGGTGCTTTACCCTCTCTACCGTGCCTATGAGCAGATTATCTACCCGGAGGACAGGTACGAAGAAATCTTCGCCTGGCACCTGCGCCTGCCCGAAATCAGCAGGCTGGTAACCTTCCCGATCCTCGGCTACCTCTTCGGCTACGTCTGGAGCTCAGCAGAGCACTACCGCTTGGCGTTCCTCTTCTTCGGCCTGCTCTCGATACCGACCATCGCCTACATCTGGCTCTTCCTTCCGTCGGTTGGCAAAGAGGAGAGGATAACCCCTGAGGGCTTCACCTTCAGGATCGGCGAGTTTAAGCTCCTGCTGGCCTTTGAAGCGCTGCTGACTCTGGCGTGGTCCCTCGCGCCTGAGCTGGTGCTCATCAACTACGTTGTCTTCGTGCTCCACAAGACGGTCTTCGAGGTAACGCTGATAGCCTGTGCGAGCAGTCTGGCCTCGATAATTGGAACCTACGCCAGCGAGAGAGTCCCGAAGGAGAGGGGTTTTCAGGCGATTGGCCTAGGAATGTTCCTCAACGCGGTCTATGCCCTCGTCATGGCGCTCTCGCCGCCATTCTGGCTGGCGCTGGCGGTGTACGCCCTCGGCGATTTCGGGAACACGCTCTGGTTCCCGTTCTACCGCTCGTGGCAGTTCTCGCTGATTCCGAAGGAGCGGGCCAGCGAGTTCCACGCGGCGATATCGAGCTACAACAGGCTGATTGGCCTCATCACGCCATTCATTGCCGGCGCACTGGCGAGCGTACATGCGACGCTTCCTTACGCGGCGAGCTTGGGGCTGTTCCTCTTAGCCGGGGTACTTTTCGTTAGAGGGGAAGCCTTTAGAAAGGCGAAGGTAAGAAGCAGCCTCCAGTGAGGGGATGGAAAATGAAGAAGGTCGCGGTAATAGACATCGAGGGGACTTTAACAGACTTCGAGTTCTGGAGGGAGATGGCCAGAATAACCGGAAAACGGGAGATAGAGGAGCTTCTTGAAAAGGGCCTCTCCGGGGAGGTGGAGTGGCTGGATTCCCTCCTCAAACGGGTGGGGCTCATAAGAGGTATCGACGAGGGGACGTTCCTCAGGACGAGGGAGAAGGTAAACGTGAGTCCTGAGGCGAGAGAGCTCGTTGAAACGCTCAGGGAGAAGGGCTTTAAGGTGGTTCTCATCAGCGGTTCCTTTGAGGAGGTTCTTGAGCCCTTTAAGGAACTCGGAGATGAGTTCATGGCCAATCGGGCAATCTTTGAGGATGGGAAGTTCCAGGGAATAAGGCTAAGATTCCGGGATAAAGGGGAGTTCCTCAAAAGATTCAGGGATGGTTTTATCCTCGCTATGGGAGATGGTTACGCGGACGCCAAGATGTTCGAGAGGGCCGACATGGGGATAGCCGTCGGCAGAGAGATACCCGGGGCAGATCTTCTGGTAAAAGACCTGAAAGAGCTGGTGGATTTTATAAAGAATCTAAAGCCTTAGTTCTCAGCCGCCAGCCGTTGATATTGAATCCTCCCATTCTCTTGAAGATGTGCGTTATGACTCTCTCCAGATTTTCAGCCTTGCTTCTCTCAAGAGCATTCAGGAACAGCCCTACGAACTCCCTATCGGGGAATTCCCCAAACATGTACGCTTTTCTGAACCCTTTGTCCCCGAAAAGGTGGCAAACTTTGCTCGCTGGAGGAATTTCAACACCCAAGAACTTCGAATAAACCTCAAGGGCTCTGCTGAGAGCCAGGTGGTAGAGGTAGCCAGAACTGGGATCGTTTCTGTCTTCAGCGCCCTTCAGACTGTCAAGCATGTCCCAGAGAGAGTACTTAGCTACTTCCATTCCAGGTCTCATCGGGCCGTTCAAAGGGTCTCTTCATGTATTCCAGCGCTTCCGCTTTGAGAACCTCAGCTATTCCAGTCCTGTCAAAGAGCACTTTCCCAATTACTATAATCCTCGCCGTGGCCCGGCTGTTCTGGGCAAACTCATCCTCAAAGTAGTGTCTGATCTGTCTCGCGGGATTTGCGAAGTACTCAATTAGAGTCCCATCTATAACGACGTTTCCCCTCTCCCTCCATTCCACGTCATCGGAGAGCACGATGTAAACGTCTACATCGGAGTATCTGGTCTGTAGCCCCACTGCATAACTTCCAGTTAGCAGAGCGGCCTCAACGAAGTCCTTAATTTTCCAGTCCTCGATGAACTGTTCCAAAGCGAGTTTCCAGTCTGCCTCCATACATATCTCCTCTATTCAAAGTAAAATAAAGAGATCCAAGGCTTCTAAAACTCCGGAATCCTTATCGGCGCCTGAAGTTCCTTCTCCGAGTTTTCAAGATTTGTGGCGAGCATCTTTATCCTTTCAACACCCTTGATTTCCTTTATGAACTCGGCGACGCTCTTCGGCACGAGCTCCTCCCAGGGTTCTCCTTCCACCATACGCTTCCTTATTTCGGTTGCCGAGAGGATGTCCTTCCTGAACATGGGTTGTACTATGACCTCGTATCCCCGCTCACGGAAGAGCTGAGCGACAAGAGAGTTTCCAGTGAAGACGACGTCAAATCTTGGAACCATGCTCTGGACGTAGGTTGACCAGATGGCGTTGAAGTTGATGTCTGGTAGCGGAATCAGGTAGTAGCGCTTCTCCAGACCCGCCTCGTCCAGAGCCCTTATGAGCATCTCCATCCTTTCGCTCGTCGTGAAGGGATTCTTGAGCGTGTGGCTGGCCTGGGCGCTGCCGATGCCTATTATTACCTCGTCCACCTGCGAGAAAACAAACTCAAGGGCCTTTATGTGCCCGTTGTGAACCGGCTGGAAACGGCCGACGAACAGACCGCGCTTCGGCATTTTAATCACCTCTCATTGAACCAACCTCACCCTCACCTCATCCCCAACCTTGAGCCCGAGCCTTTCAGCACCAGAACCCTGGTTGACGGCTATCTCGAGGTAGTCGTGACTTCCGGGTAAAGCCAGAAGCTCACCGGGCTTTACCAGGCCATAGGTTTCGAGGTAGGGAATGGTTAACCCAAAGTCGATGAGCTCAACGGCTTTTGGCCTTCCGTAGTCCTCAAGGTTGAGTATGACGTTCCCGAAGTCGTCTATGTAGATTACCTTGAGCTTCCAGATTTCGCCTTCTTTTTTGGGCTCGACCTCAAGCCTAATTAAGCTTTCCAAGGGAATCTCCCGGCCGAGCTCTTCTGGAGAATGCCCAGCATCCAGCAGGGCTCCAGCTGGCCCGAAGATGTCCCTTCCATGGAAGGTCGAGCTTATCCTCCAGCCAGTAAAGCGCTTTATCTTCTCAAAGTCTATTTCGTAGACTGCTCTAGGTTTTATGTGCTTCATGGGGAGTGTTGCCAATCCATTATCGGGGACAACCAAAAACTGCTCGCCCTCTATAATGATAGCCCTCCTGCTCGTCCCGACACCAGGATCAATCACTCCAACGTGGACGGTGCCTTTAGGCGAATACTTGACAACCTGCTCCATGACAAAGGAGCCTTCTATAATTGAGTGCCTCGTTACTGAGTGGGTTACGTCAACGAGCACTGCCACTGGGTTAACCCTGAGCATTGCCACCTTCATCTCGCCGACGTAGGGCCCCTTCAAACCGAAATCTGTCGTCAACGTTATCACTGCCACCACCCAAACTTTATTAACGTCAGTGCTTAAGAGACTTTGGAAGATGGTTATGAGGAAAGGCCCCGTGGTGATTCTCCTGGTCCTCCTGGTGCTGGTTTCAGGCTGCCTCTTCAAGCCACCGGCCGAGGTCAGATTCTCGGTTGACAAGACCCTGGTAAGGCCTGGTGGAACGCTCCATGTGATGGTCTTCGTAAACAACACCGGAAAAGTCGGCCTAACGGGAGCAACCCTTGTCCTGGGTGATGACAACTTCCAGATACTCCAAGAGCCGAAGTTTCCCGATGTCCTGAGGGTTGGAGACAGCGTTCAGCTCGTCTGGATTCTGAGGGCACCCATGAAGCCGGGCGTTTACAACCTCAAACTCTCCTTAGAGCTGACCGATGAACTCAAACGCTCTTGGACAGGCTTCTATGGACAGTTCAGAATAACAGTCTCGAACGAGGCCGGTCCTCCTGACGAGCTCAAACTCAACGTGGAAGCCCCAACAACTCTGAAAGGAGGAGAAACGGCTAGGATAACCGTCACAATCGAGAACACCCTCGAGGTTCCAGTTGAGCTCCGCGATATAAGCTTCAACCTCCTCGACGGAATGAGGCTCGTCAGTGCCAATGCCCTTCCCGACACAATAGATGGCAATGGGAAGATTAGACTGAGCTATACCGTCAGCGTGCCCTACGCATACAGGGACGGCTACGTCTCGGTAATACTCAAGTATGCAATCAGTGGGGCAGAGGGCAGCGTGGTGAAGAGTGTGCCCCTTAAAGTAGTGTGGACGCCCTGGAACGAGAGCAACGAGACCCTGAAAGAGGCATATGGACTCAAATACCACTGGATAACCGACGAGTACATAGTTGACGGCTACTGGGCAGAGCGCTACAACTCAACGCCGGCTTTCAAGGGAAGCGAGCTGAGGGACATGGCCCTCAATATTATCGGAAACGCTGAGTCAGAGTCCCATGCAGTGAAAGCCATCTACAACTGGATGATGAGGACGTACTCATTCGGAGACACAACCTCAACCCTCGAGCCGTCCAAGATACTCCAGCAGGATAGGATAAGCTACGCTGAGGCACAGATACTTATGACTGCCATGCTGCGCTCCGTTGATGTCCCTGCCAGGGTTATAACTCTCTCCAACGGCACGGACTGCACGCTGAGACCGATTACAGAGTTCTACACCGCCGACGGCTGGTACGTAGTTGATATCAGGCACGGCTTCGTGGGTTCTCTCGATGAGTACCTGGCGAGTCCCTACTTCCCCAAGCTCTATCAGCTTGTGACGCGTGACGGTTATCGTATAGTCGCTCAAGCCCCAGAGACGCTCGAGGGCCATGAGCATGTGGACGTTACCGGGGACTTCTTGGCCAATCTGGAGGACAGGCTTCTCAGGATTGTCACAGAGAGACTCAAACCAGAGCTCCGTTCCAAGCTAATGCTTGTGATGAGCAACCTCGACGAGAACGAGAGGCTCTACGCCCTCTTCCTCTTTGCCTCGGCTCCAAATGAGGAGGACCTCAACAGAATCATCGCGGAGTACCGCACGAGCAAGATAGAGCAAGACGTAAAAACCATGTACGAGTTCTACAAGAACATGGCCTGGGGAGACGACTTCACAAAGTACTGGAGAATATTCGCGGGGGAGGTCGGATGATAGTAGTACTTCGCCTTGGACACAGACCGGAGAGGGATAAAAGGATAACCACACATGTGGCCTTAACAGCTAGAGCCTTCGGGGCAGATAAAATAATAATCGCGGCTGAGCTCGACGAGCACGTTAAGGATAGTGTAGAGGACGTCGTTGAGAGGTGGGGCGGACCCTTTGAGATAGAATTCAACCCGAGCTGGAAAAAAGTGATGCGCGAGTGGAAAGAGATGGGCGGAATAATGGTCCATCTGACCATGTACGGTATTCACATCGATGATGCCGTTCCGAAGATTAAGGAAGAACTGAAATCGGGAAGAGACATTATGGTGATCGTCGGCGCCGAGAAGGTGCCAAAAGAAGTTTACGAAATGGCCGACTACAACGTGGCCGTAGGAAACCAGCCCCACAGCGAGGTGGCTGCTTTAGCAGTCTTCCTCGACAGACTTCTCAATGGTGCTGGCCTGAGGAAGGAGTTCCAGAACGCAAGGCTCAAGATAATACCTCAGGAGAAGGGCAAGAAAGTGGTAGAGCTGGGGGAGTAAGGCATGGTGCTCAACAGGTACAGGGCCAACGTCAAAGGCTTCCTTGAGGCCATCGTAAGGCCACTCGCAAAAGCTGGGGTTACACCAAATCAGATAACCTTCGTCGGGCTTTTGATAAGTTTAATCGGCGCCTACTTCTTCTACCGCGGCGAGCAGTTTATAGCCGCCCTCGTCCTTCTCTTTGGTTCTCTCATTGATGCACTCGACGGAACTCTCGCCAGAATGACGGGCAAGACGAGCAAGTTTGGAGCATTCCTAGATTCAACCTTTGACAGGATAAGCGATGGGGCCGTGCTCTTCGGAATAGCCCTCGGAAACCTTGTTGACTGGAGGATAGCTTTCATCGCCTTCATGGGGAGCTATCTCGTCAGCTACGAGCGCTGCAGGGCCGAGCTTGCCGGCTCCGGAACTTTGGCGGTGGGAATAGCGGAGAGGGCAGAAAGACTCCTCATACTTATAATCACCGCCCTGTTCGGATACGTGGAGTACGGCGTCTACATCGTCGCCGTTCTGGCATGGATAACAGTTCTCCAGAGGATGTGGGAGGCCTACAAAAGATTGAAGTGAAAAGAAGGGGGAATGACGAGAATTTCGCTAGCTGAAACGCGCTTTGCACTGGATGATGAGCCCTGCCGTTGCCGACCCCTTTCTCATTTCTCGAGCATGCCCCTGGCTATCTCGACGACCTCTCCAAGCTTTGAGACGACAAAATCGCAGTTCTCCCAGAGCTCACGCTTTGTCCCACTCGGGTCGAGCAGGACGCTAATCATGCCGACGCTTTTCGCTCCGACGCAGTCCTTTGCCGGATTATCGCCGACGTAAATGGCCTCCTCGGCTTTAACTCCCGCCTTCTCCAGGGCAAGCTGGAAGGGCCTAGGATGAGGCTTGTAGTAGCCAGCGTCCTCGCTGGTCGTTATGCTGTCGAAGAGCTCGTAGATGCCGAGAGCCTTAAGGTGAGCCTCGATGTAGTCGTTGTCAGAGTCGGTTATAATGCCAACATGGAGGCCAAGGTCTTTCAGGACCTTAATCGTTTCAACGGCATCGTCGAAGAGTTTTCCGTATTTTTCGTGCATGGCGATGCTTATCTCCCAGAAATCCTCGGGAACGGAGAAGCCGTAGCGCTCGGCAACCTTCCGCATGGCCTCGGTGTCGACGTCCCTTATCTTAACGTAGGGCTTTCCGGCGAGCTCCTTGAAGAGAGCCGAGCTTTCAGCCTCGTACTCCCCCCAGACTTTAACGACGTCCAAATCTTCCCTGCCGGCCCTTCTGAGAACATCCCCAACGATGCGTTGGTGGGTTACGTTTTCCCCCTCCTTTGTTATAAGCGTGCCGACGAAATCGAAGAAGACCGCTCTGAGCATCTTTACCACCGCAGGAATTTAGAAAGGGACGTTAAAACCGTTCCCTTGGCACAACGACAACTTTTAATCGAAAAGTTTTCACGAACTTGCCTCGATGACAGAAAAACTTTGGAAAGGCTTTTATCAATGGGTAGAGCACAAAGGGGAAAGGGAAGGGGGGTGAGCAAAATCGAAGCAATACTCCTCGTCTGGGGTGTCCGGGACGAGGTTTTAGAGAAGCTCCCCGTCGAAGGTTACTGGCTCTACGGGGAGTACGACTTCATAGCGAAAGTAGAGTTCATGAGCGAGAAGGAAGCCGAGGAGTTTGAGAGGAAGCTTAGAAGGCTTATTCACGGAGGAACCTTCAAGCTCATTCCGGTAAAGCTCTCCGCCGTCAAGAACAGTGAAGGAGAAGGAGTTAAAGTGAGCATGTTCGAGAGCGTCAGAGCTTCGGCCCCATGAGGCCCCTTTTTTTCAGCTCTTCGTAGGCCCTCCTCAACGCGTCTCTTATCAGATAGCGCTTGTTCAAACCTCCAAGTCTGTAGGCAGCTTTCCTTAGACTGCCCGCCTGAAGGAAGAGCTCAATGAGCTTTCTGTCCCCCTCAGGAAGGTCAAGATGCTTCAGGGCCATCTCGGCTATCTCAATCGGCAGGTTCCCCTCGTAGGCGTAGTCAGATGAGGTAACCGGCTTATCAAAGCGCTCAACGATGCGGAATACTATCACGTGGGCCTTTGAATCATCGTTCACGTACCTGTAGTGCTCCTTCAAAGCTTTAATCAGCTCCTCCCTGCTTGAAAATCCGTCGAGAAAAGCGTCCTCATCTGTGAGCTCCCCAACTGTCTTGCTTTCGACCCTCTCGATTACGGCCTTTGCTATAGCGTAGCCACCTGAGTGGATGAGCACTTCGTCGCCGGACTGGAGGTTTGGTCTTCTGCCCAACCTCACTGTGGCTCTTTTCTTGCCCTTGAGGATTAAATCGGCGTATTTACCGTCGAACTCGAGGTGCTTCATGACTCACCCCTCGCCGATCAGCTTGAACCTTATGGCTATTACCCCATACCTGTTCTCCTTCCACTTGGGGTACATGTTGTGGAACCTCTTAAGGGCCCTTTCAAAGCTCGGCTCATCAGGGAATATCTTCTTAATCTGCTCCTCGCGGAGAACCTGTCTGAACGTCTCGTAGCGCTTCACTCCCGTAACAACGGCAGGAACTTCGTTGTTGAAGAGTATCTTGTCACCCGGTTTTATGTTCCTCAGCTGGGGATATGCCACCCTAACCTCTATTCTCTTCTCTCCGGACTTGATGTAGTCGAGGTATTCGTCTCTCACGCGAAGTCTGTAAACCTTCATTTTCACCACGCTTCCATTTTTCGCTCCGCTTAAAAGCTTAGCCGATGGAAACTTTTAAATCCTTTAGCGCCGCAGATAGTTTAGGTGTGAGAGATGATAAGAAAAGCCCAGAGCGCGATTGAGTACCTTTTCATGCTGGCCGCTGTGCTCGTGCTCGTAGTCATGGCGGCTAGAGTCGTGCTCAACGGAACGAAGAACCTCAACGAGGCAATATCTAATTACACCACTCAGGTCAGAAAGCAGATTCTCGAAGACCTTTGAGGTGGGATTATGGACTACGTTCCACTCATTCTGGGGCTGGTTATGGGAGTAGCTACCTCGTACACTGACATGAAGACCGGCTTTATCGACGACCTCCATGTATTTCCGATAGCTGGTCTGGGCATAGTTTACTACCTCTACAGGGGTTTCTTCGTTGAGCACAACACCATGCTTGCGCTCTCAGGGCTTATCGGTTTCTTCATCGGGCTTGTCCTGGGCCTTGTTCTATACTTCCTCGGCGCTTGGGCGAGCGGAGACGTTGTAATACTGGCGGGTTTCTCCGCCCTGCTGCCATATCCCCCATCAACGGCCTCCCTAATCCCGCCATATGCCTTGAACTATCCGCTCTACCCCATCTCCATACTCCTCAACAGCATCATCGCGATATTCCCCTTCATATTCCTCTACTCTCTGGGAGTGCTGATTGTCAGGAAAAAGTTCGCCGAGCTGAAGGAGATACTCACCAGTGGAGCAAGGCTCACAGTTGAAGTGGCACTCTGGATAACCGCGGCGCTGGGATTGCAGATAGTCCTCTACGAGACTATTGGAATAGCGCTTGGCGGCATCCTCTGGTGGCTGACAACCGTTGTCATCATAATTCTCCTCGGAAAGGCAGGGAAAATCGGAGACGTACTCGGGTTCATCGTCCTCGGCTACCTCATCTACCTCGACCCAGAAAGGGTTCTCTGGATCTTCGTCAGACTGCTCACCACGATATACCTCTTTAAGGTGTTCCTCTCGACCGTAAAGTTCATGCGCACCGAGGTTCTTATGGAGGAGATTCCAGTTGAGGAGCTGGAAGAGTGGGATATCTTAGGCGAGACTATATTCGAGAAGGACGGAATGATTGGAAGGGACAGAACGGATCCATTCACGCGCATGAAGACTGCCATCTTGACAGCCAACCTCGAACTGCTCAAACCTAACTACGGCAGGGTCATAGCATCTCCCACTGCAGAGGGGCTGAAGAAGGAGCAGATTGAGGAGCTCAAGCGCCTTGTTGAGGAAGGGAAACTCGAAAACAGCTTTTTAAGGAAAAAGGCCATGCCATTTGCCCCCGCACTCTTCATTGGCTTCCTGATAGCATACTTCTGGGGCGACATCTTCTGGTGGATACAGCTCAAAATAGCCGGGCTTTAGTAATGCTTTTTAACTCCTCGCCGAACTCTCTATCGGCCCGGCTGCCCGCCCTCTCCGCTGAGGAGTGAAGCGGGGGTTCCGGTCGGGCCGACAGGGGGATGACGAGCTTTTGCTTTGCTGAAGCCGCGCTGCGTCGTGATGACCACGCCCTTCACCGACCCCGAGAAAAGCATAGAAAATCAGCCAAGGAGTTCCTTGATGATCTCCATGACCTCATGCAGACTCTCGACGTTGTGGTCTCCCTCGACTCCCTCGTGCGGGTTTATGGCGATGCTGACATCCGCAACGCTGAACATGCTGAGGTCATTGTAGCCGTCGCCGACTGCTACCGTCAGCTCAGGATCGAGCTCCTTCTTGAGGTTCTCCAGAATTTTTCCCTTGCTCTGGAAATCCACAGCAGGATTTACCTCCCCAGTAATAACCCCGTTCTCGTCAAAAATCAGCTCGTTGGCAAAGACGTAGTCAACGCCAAGCTCGCTGGCTATCCTCCTTGCAAGGCACATCAGCCCGCTGCTTAGTATTGCTATTTTGAAATTATTCTTCCTCAGAAATTCAATGAGCTCCCATGCACCATCCATGTACTCCACGGAGTTAGCCCACTCCATTATCTCCTCTTTTGTATGGCCCTTCCAAAGCAAAGCGTCGAGCTCTGCCCATGTTGCGTAATCAAACTCCCCAGCGAAGAAGCGCTCAGCATACTCCTTACCCTTATCCCAGGTTCCAAACTTCTTGTGAAGCTCTACCCAGCTTGAGACGGATTTGACCAGCGTTCCCTCAAGGTCAAAGGCAATCAGTCTCACCATGATACCACCAGAGGAAAAACTCATCACGACTTAAAAGCCTACTCCTTCCAGCCGTGCTCCCCGATGAGGGGCACAAAGGCAACTCCACCGTGCCGCTTGACCTTCACGCTTCCGTCCTTAAGCTTTATTACCTCGTACAACTCCTGCCAAAGGTGGTAGCTCCCGACGGGGATTATGAGCTTCCCTCCAGGCTTGAGCTGTTCAACGAGAGGTTCTGGGACATTTGGTGCTCCAGCAGCGACCAGTATCCTGTCGTAGGGCGCTTTAGGTGGGAAACCTTTGGTGCCATCGCCGATGATGACGTGAACCCTATCGGCATAGCCAGCTTTTTCAAGGTTTTTCCTCGCGAACTCGACAAGCTCCGGAATCCTCTCGACGGTATAGACATCGGTCTTAACAAGCTCCGCTGCTAAAGCCGCGTTCCAGCCGCTTCCGGTACCTATATCAAGAACGTTCATACCTTCCTCAAGTTCGGCAAGCTCGAGCATTATCGCGACCATGTGGGGGGCGCTTATCGTCTGACCGCCGGGAATGGGAAGCGGTTCGTCAACGTGCGCCCACTTTTTATGCTCAGGAAGAACGAAGAGATACCTCGGGACCTTCAGAAAAGCCTGCCTGACCTTTTCGCTCCGGATTATGCCTTCCCTCTTAAGTTTCTCCACCGTATGATACCAAAGAACATCAGCATCCTCCATCAACATCACCGGAGAGAAAATATGAGAAAGGGCGTATCAACCTTGCCCTTCCTCTTCAGACTTTCTTGGCTTGGTACCAAGCAAGGGCTATGATGACAAGGGCACCCAGGACAAAGCCCAAGACACCCCACATAGCCTTTGCAGACGTCGGGGTGTAAGGAACGGTCTGAACGTTGGTAACAGTAGTCTCAAAAGTCTGGGTTTCCGTCGTGGTGTACGTCTCTGTTACAGTCACAGTGCCATTGGAAGGAACTGCAGTGGTTTCGATTACAGTAGCTGTGGTCTCGTTTCCCTGGGAAACAGTTACATCGAGATTAAGAACTGTTGAGTCCATGATCCCAAATGGGGTCTCAATCCGAAAGATGAATTCCTTTGTCCCCTCGGTGTACGGGATTGCCTTCAAGCTGAGGGTAACGTTCTCGCCCGAAAGGAGGGAGAGGGGGGCGATCATAATGTCTCCCCTAGAAGAGAACGCATCATCTAGCCCAACGGCAACACCCTGAGGCAGAGCTACTGTGAGGTTTGCAGGAACCGAAACGTCCCCCGTGTTGGTAACTGTAACCATAATTAGGGCAGGGTGGTATATAGGAACCTGGTTGGGGGCCTCAACGCTCAGCTCATACGAAATGTTGGACGGTTCGATACTAACCTGGAGATCGTTTGAGCGGAAATTCAGAACTGTGTATCCCCCACAAGCCAATTCGGAAGGGGCAACTGCTTCAGCCTCAACGTGTCCCAGGGTGAGGCTGCCGGAGCGATGGGGGAGAAGTTTGACCTCAAAGGTCTTTTTCTCACTGGGTCTGATCCTCTGAAGGAACAATTCTTCCCCCGATAGTATCTCGACGTCACCCTCTGGGACAAATTTCAGGGAAACGTTTGAGAGATCCACGGTACCAGTGTTCTGAACTGTCACCATTGCAGTCATGGGGACGTACTGCTTGCCGCCATCAGAGGAGACGCTTATCAACAGGTTCGCAACCTTGTCCACGCTAGGTATCTTGGTCTCATCCACCATGGCAAAGAAAGTCGCGGTTCCGTTGCTGGCTATACTCTCAAGGCCCACGGCGGCGCCACCATAATAGAGGAGAGCTGAGATCGGATCTGCCGAAAGCTTGGCACTTCTTAGTACTTCACCACATGAGTTGCGGAGTGACACAGTGGCGCCACCGAAGTAATAGTCGTAGCTGATTATGTAGGGCCCGACTTTCTGGGTCTGACCTGGGGAAAGCATGAATGTCAAATCAGGAACCGTTTCAACGTCAATAGAGGCACCGATGAAGTTAACCACGACCTTCACATAATCAACACCCACGAGTTCCTCAACTTTAACGTGGAAGACCCCTACATTAGCCTCTTTTCCAACCTCAATGGGATATGTATTGTTTTTATAGGTGAAAAAAACAGTCTCAATGAATCCACCGGTTGTGTTCTCAACGGTGGCGTTTGAGAACGTTAGGATATGGCCATAAGCACTGACGTCCTGACCCCGCTTCAGGTATCCCTCAAAAATCTTGGGGTACGCAGACACCTTAACGCGGATATCTCCAAAGGTGAAGTCAGAGGATGTGAACTCCTTCGACTCGTTGCCTTTACTCACCCTCAGCTTTGCTCCCGAGCTGTCTACGGACAGTACTGAGATCGTGTAGTCTACAAAGGTGACGTTCTGGCCCGGGAAAACATGGGAGAAGTTAACTTTGATGAGCACAAGCGACTCACTGTTTGCAAGGACACGGAAATACGTGAGACTAGTCTGGCCAAAGGTGAGACTCTCCCCAAGTTTAACAATGAAAGTATTTGACGTGCTACCATTCAGCAGAACCACCATCAGCGAACCGTCATCAAAGGAGACGTCCCTCAGCTCTATGATGGTGTCCTCGAGAGTTATAACACCGGGAACACTCATCCAGCCTGTGAAGGAGGAAGCACCTACTCTCCCTATCAGTGGAAAAAGGAGGATCATCACCGCAGCAATAGCCATAAACTTCCTCACGGTATCACCCCCAAGAGGTGAAAGGCGATCTGGGCAGTTTCCCCACCAGAGCTTATCCCCATCATCCTCGCCATAAGGGTCTGGCCGAGGTACATTCCCACGGCAAATATCCATGAAAGTATTACAAAGTACCTCACAGTACCGAGGATGTGACCCCCGTCGGCCAGCTTAATGACCAAGCCCGAGAGGAGAGAGTGGAGCACCATCATAACGAGCATCAAGTACACGAGGAACCTCATTCCTGAAGGTGAGATGACATGGATTATATCGCCTATGTACTCCGTTGGTACCTCCATCTGAGAAAACATCTGGCTTATCGAGACCGCCACCTGAAAGGAGGCCGCCAGTGCGAAGGCAAAGGCGCCTGTGAGACCGTAGATTATACCTACAAAGCTCGCTATGCTCTGCTGCCTCTTTCTCCTTAGACGAACGAGCCTCTCAAAGTTCCTGCTTATGATCAGACCAACGTAGTCGGGCTCGGCACCCATCCGGAGGCTCTCACGGAATATCTCGGAGAAAATTCCGATGAGCCAGCTTCCGGTCCCCGCTATGAAGAAGTCCCATGCTCTGTCCCTGTCCACGCGGACGGCAAGGCGTCTGTAGAGAGCCCGGATATCCTGTGTAAGGGAACCAAAGTCGTGGGCGCTGAGGTACTTAAGGACGAGGACAAGGGAAGCACCGCTTGCAGCGAGGGATGAACCCATGCTCCTAATAAAGGCTGGGAAGTTCTCATCTTTCCTGAATATTGACCCTTCTTCCCTATTGACGACGTGGCCCAGGTAGAAAAACGGAGTTAACACTCCAGCGAGGATGAAGGGTTCAGGAATCGAGTAGCGCGGCCTTAGAACCGCCAAGTAAAGAAGAGCCACAATGATACTGCCGAAAACAGAATAAATCGCCGCCATTTTTATCCTCTTCCGGCGCGGGTCTTCTATTCCTCTGCGGTCTGCCCATATTGGGTCTTCAGGCATTCTGAACTTAACGACGAGGAGTATACCGACCTCAGCCGCAAGGATCATCGTGACCGCGTAGAGTCCCATGGTAGCAATATCCATGCCGGTGATTATCGGGCCGATGATGACAAAAGAGGCTATAAACACAACCGAGATGATTATGGATTCATATATCTCCTTAAAGATGTCAAGGTCGTAAAGCGCGCCCTCATAAAAGGTTTGATAGTCGTCCATAACCGTCTGCTGCTCCTGAAAGAGGTAATCTTTCAAGTCAACACCACTGTCAAGGGAATAGGCTAGCCTGTCAAGGAAGTCAGCGAACATCGTGCTCGGAGTTCTCCTCGCAAGGAAACGGAAGGCTTCAGGCATAGAGAGGTGGAGCCTGTTGACTATTGTGTGAACCTTTTTCAGCTCGTCCGCTATGGCGCCGAGCTTGGGGTCGTGGGAGAGTACCGCGATGAGGTCGGCACGGCCCATCTCGCTCGTAGATAGAACCGCGAAGTAGGTGATGAAGTACGGCATTTTTGAGTTTATTGATATCCTCTTTGAATCGGCCACGATGTAAGGATAAGCAGCAGCGTAAACGAGGAGGACAACTGGTATTAGGAACATGAGAACCTTAAGGGCAGTGGGCATGTAGAGGAAGGTCGTTATAACTCCAACGGCGAGAAAAATGGCTGCCGAGATGGCCATGTAGGGTAGGAGCACTTTCCTTAGGTATGTCCCCATGTCAAGGTCTGCCTTAGTGAAGATGCTGATCTTCCCGTCACTCATAACCCTCACCTCGTCAGATTCTAAAGCTCAGTCCCTCAATACCGCGCTGGTAGAATGCCTTGATCTCCCTGTAGACGTCCCAGTAGTTTGTTATACCCAGTTCGACCATCCTCTGAAGGATCTTCGCACGTAGGAATAGCTCATTGTAAATCTCCTTTGGGTCCTCGTAGCCCGCTATTTCGGCTATCTTCCTCTCTAAGATGTAAGAGTTGTTGAAACCACGGAAGATGTGCCTGTCTGATACTGGATCCCACTCGAAGACGTTCCTTGTGGCCACACCGCCGAGCTCCTCGTAGTAGCCCTCGATCTCGACGACGTTGATGGTCCTCCTAAGGAACTTACCCTTGACATAGACCGCCTGCTGGAAGACTGCTATGTTAAGGTTGTCAATGAATGTTATCGGGACGTTGATCGGATGCCCAGTGAAACGCTGTATCATCTTCTTAATGTCACCCGCGTGGAAGGTGCTCATGACAGGATGGCCTGTCTGCATGGCCTGGAACGCGATGGCACCCTCAGCGCCACGGATCTCACCGACGATTATGTAGTTCGGCCTTGAACGGAGTGCCGCCTTTAGGAGGTCAAAGAGCGTAACCCTGCTTTCCTCAGGACCGCGCTCACGGGTTATAAGGCGCTGCCACACCGGATGCGGAACCTGAACCTCTGGCGTATCCTCGGCAGTGTATATCTTTGAGCCAGGTTTGATGAAGGGAATAATCGAGTTCAAAAGCGTAGTCTTACCGGAAGCTGTTTCACCACAGACAAAGACACTCATACCGTATTCGAGGGCTATCCAAAGGTAGGCGGCAACCTCGGCGCTCAGCGTTCCCCAGGCTATCAGTTGAACAATGCTTATCGGAGTTGCCGAGAACTTACGGATGGTTGCGCTTGGGCCCTTGATGGATATGTCCGGTGAGTAGATTATGTTGATACGGGAACCGTCTGGGAGAGCACCGTCAACGATGGGCGTTCTATCACTTACAGGCCTTCCGATGCGCTCAGATATGTTCTTGAAGTAGTCGGCTAGCTTGACGTCGTCGCCGAAGGTTATGTTGGTCTGCATCATCTCGAATATTTTATGAACAAGAGAGACATTGTTGGCACCGATGATATGGATGTCCTCAATATAGGGGTCCCTGGCTATCGGCTCGAGGGGGCCAATTCCGATGATATCGCGCTTGATGAGGTAGCGGAACTTCTCCATCTCGTCCTTGGTGATCGTGAAGCGCTGTCCTCTGCTGAAGAGGCCGCCCTTGCTCGACTTGATGAGGGCCAACACCGCCTCGTCGAAGAGGGCATCAAGAAAGCGCTCGAACTCCTCCTGCTCTTCCGGTATCTCCCTCGATGGGGCCAGCTCCAGTATCTTGTCGCGGATCATGCTGTACTTTTGCTCCTCTTCCCTGCTTTCGATACGGGGCTCTATGACGATGTACTTCTTTTCGGCGGTGGCAGGGTCGCCGTAGATGTGGATGAATATCGGATCACCGACGGGGTAGAGTATGTTGGGGTAGAGGATTTCCTTCATGTCCCTGCTGAGCTGGGCGTGAAACTCAGGCAACTTACCGTACTTACGCCTGAACTGGTCAACATACTTTCTGAGATGCGGGTTCCTCGCCATCGCTTCCTCAAAGGTGTCGCTGAACGCCTGCGCCATATTACACCACCGCCGCAATTTCTACTATCAGTCCAACCTTCGGCTCCACGCGGAACGGGATAATCTTCTGGAATATGCCCTTGGCGTTGTTGTACTTGACTATAGTTGCCGAGTTTTTGAGATCACCACCGAAGACCTTAACGCTGAGCCTTATCAGCATGGTGGAGGCTTCCTCAAGGACGAAGAGGGAATCCCTGTCGACTTCCTCGGTATTGGCGGTGAGTATTATCACCTTGCCGAGGGAGGCCATCTTCTTGACGTAGAGGAGGAAGTCGCGGACAGCGCTTGGGTCCTGCTCGCGGGAGAAGAGGGAGGAGAATGAATCAATGATCATGATGTCCGGCTCCCAGAGGCGGGGCTCCCCGAAGAGTCTGCTAAAGAACTTTCTCTTCTCACTCACACCAGTGAGTAGTGGGTAAAGAGAGACGAACATGAGCTTCTTCCTGATTAGAAAGGGGATTATACCATAACCGAGGGACTCCATCTGCTTTATGTACTCAACGGTAGTGTACTGACTTGAGATGTAACTGGCGGTGTAGCCGTTCATGAGAAAGCCATAGAGAAGGCGCTGAACAAATATGGACTTACCGCTACCCCTGTCACCCTCGACGAGCATGATGGTGCCCGCGGGAATGCCCCCGCCGAGACGCCTGTGGAGCTCATCGCCCTTAAGCTCAATCTTGAGGAGTTCCTCGACCAAGATGACCACCACCGTCTCGCGTTATTTTACCCGAGGATGATAAAGGCCGCCGACGTCATGGGGCCTTGAAGACCAGGCTGCGCCTCTTGCCGTTTTCAAGAACCACCATGATGGTGTAGTACTGTCCAGATGTAAGGGGACTACCTTTGGTGACTTTTATCACGCCGACCTCGTAGGGGCCGAGAGTAGTTATTGTGTTCCCAGAGACATCGGTGAAAGTGAGGTTCGCAGGGGGCACCATATCCCCGTCAATAAACACCTGAACTGCATCGGCAGTGAATGGAAAGGGTTCCTTCCCTATGTTCTTGATGTAAAACGTATACGTGTAGGGCCCAGTTCCACTTACTGGTATGTTGTTCGGGTCATTTATGATGGAGAAGTCGGTCCTGAGCTGATCTGCCAGCATTGCCCCTCTGTCGTTCATGCCGTGGGCTATGTCGTTGGTGATATAAGCTAATCCGCCGGCGACGCTGCCGGCAACGATCACAGCCACAATGAACATAATCAGCTCGCTCGCTGGCCCTCCTGCGGCCATCAGCTCACCCCCATTGGACACTGGGTCGAGTAGCCGTTCACAATATAGGCCAATTTGGCTGAGTCATAATAATACTCAACCAGCAGCATACATCCGTTGTCAAATCCAAACGTGGCATAGTTAATGGCACCGCTGGTATCAGCCCCCCCAGTGACCGTAATGGTGTAATAATTGTTTGGTATCAGATAGCCAAGATTAACGGACGACACGTAGGTTCCATTATGAAGTACAACAACGGTTCCACTAATGGTCTGACCCAAATACTTGAAAGACACGCTCACATCAGAGGAACCGGACGCAGTAATGCTTACATCACCAACATCGAAATGAACCTGAGAAAGCCTGAGCTCGTACCAGTCCTCGCGGGCGGCCTGGACGTTGGAGTAGCTGTTTTCCCACGCGGTGTAAAGGGTGCTGGCGGCTATTAAAAAAGAAATAAAGATTATGGCCGTACTCGCTGATACGCTGAATCCCATAGGCCGCCCCCCTCTCCCCGAAGTCCTGCACCTCAGATACCGTAAAACTCGTCGAGGGTCTTTTCGAGCATCTTGATTTCGCGCTCAAGCTTGTCTAGGACGTTCCTGTTTATCTTGAGTCCTCTGAGCCTCTCGAGGAAGAGCAAGCTTATGAGGTGATCCTGGACGGTGAGCTTCTCGGCCGGCTTCCACTCGGGGTCCCTGTGGTGCGGCCTGGTACCCTTGGCATAGCGCAGGAGCTGGTTGAGCACTTCCTCACTTATCCAGCCTATCTCATAGTAAAACTCAAGCACTCTCTCAAGGTTCTGGATACCAACCCTGTCGATGAGGAATCCGAGCCACTTAAGGGCTATCATGGTGGAAACGATGTCCTCGGGGAGCTTTTCAAGGCGTGCCTTCTTTGGCTCCTCCTCAAAGAGCAGGCTTGCGATGTCCTCCGGGATCTGGATCTTCTCAGCCATCTCAACACCACCTTCCTCCCTTTTGATTTCCTCAGGTTTAACCTCATGAGCGGGAACCTCTTCAATCGAAACTTCCTCGGCTACCTCGGGGACGGCCTCAACTTCCCCAACAATTCCTTCCTGCGGAGCCTCTTCGGGAAGTTCCTCCACGTTTCCAATCTCTTCCGGAAGCACCTCGACTTCTTCCACCCCTGGGACTTCCTCAGTCTCTTCAACTTCCTCAGGGGCAGTCTCTTCAGTGGGAGCCTCTACCTCCTCAACGCCCCTTATTTCTTCCACCGGGGCTTCCTCTGCTGCAGCTTGGGCCTCGGCAACCGCCTGTTCGGCGGCCGCAAGCTCCTCCTCACTGATTTCTTCGCCGGCCTCTATCTTGGCCTGAAGCTCCTCCAGCTTCTCCTGGGCTTCTTCAAGTTTCTCGGCTGCCGTCTGAACCTCGACCTTCTCGGCAATCTCATCGACCTTTCTGTGGAGCTCCTCGAGCTTTTCGGTGAGTTCCTCAGGAACTTCCTCTTTCTCCTCCCCTTCGAGGAGTTCCTCAAGCTTCCCGATCTTCTCGTGGACTTCGTCGACTTTCTGGGAGACCTTCTCAGCCTTCTTCTCTTGAACATCGAACTTCGCAGATTCGAGAGTCTCAACGAGCCTGCTCAACTGAAGGCTCAGATCGGTGAGCCTCTTGCCTAGTTCATCAACGCGTTTGTTGAGCTGTTCGTACTTTGTGGCCTGGCTTCCATAGGTGTCAAGGACTTTCTGGATTATCTTCTCAAGCTGGTCGTAAGTGAGGTTGTCCTTGCGTGCTATGAGCTTCTCGCGGAGGTCGTTGATGACGACTGTTGGAACCTTGCCCTTGAGCTCCGCGAGCTTGGCGTTGATGTCAGCCTCTGTAACGAGCCTGCTAATCTCCACGCGTCACACCTCCGCA
This sequence comes from Thermococcus onnurineus NA1, assembly GCF_000018365.1. NCBI lineage: Archaea > Methanobacteriati > Methanobacteriota > Thermococci > Thermococcales > Thermococcaceae > Thermococcus > Thermococcus onnurineus. The sequence goes on from NC_011529.1 coordinate 1,081,825, forward strand.
AGCACCTCGTAGATTATCGAATCGAGGTCAACCCCATATCCCGCAAGCACCTTGATGTCGTTTTTTATCTGAGCGATCTCAAGCTTTAGGTCTTCCAGTTCTTTCCTGAGATCCTGTATCTCATTGGTGAGTGGGTTCTCCTGTCCCATCTGGTCCTTAAATGGATTTATCTCCTGGCTGATAACCTCATAGAGCATCATGACGTCCTTAATGGTCTTGTCAAGCCTGTCGATGTCGTCGCGGAGTTCCTGCATCTGCTTCTTTATCGTGTCTATGCTTATCTTTATCCTTGGGATGTCGTTCTCGATCTCATTGATGCGCTCCATGAGTTGTCTTATCTGCTCGTTTTCCTCCCTGTGTTCGACACGCTCTTCTAGTTCCTCTTCAAAAATGGGCTCCTCCGGAGGGGTGGCCTCTTCCTTTGGCTTCTTCTTGAACAAAGACGAGAGGAAGTCCAGCGCCATGGAAGCCACCCCCTCATTGCAGCTCCATCAGGTTGTCCGTGTAGGTGCTTGGAGTGGTAAAGTCTATAACCCCACCTGCACCGTTCTCGGGTATGACCTTACCGGTGACCTTGGTGCTTGGACCAAGGCCGTAGCCGGTAGTCGGGTCACCATCATCGTCAAACGGTATCGTCCAGAGGGCTATTGCTGCTATGTCACCCCAGCTGAGGGTCGGGTGCGCTGGGCTTCCGCTGAGGCTCTGGTCGCCGTCGCTGACGACGATGATACCAAAGAGTATCCTTTGGCCATTACCGTCTGCATTCGTATTGTAGTAGTACAGGTTCTTCCAGAGGATTGATATGTCGCTGGCCGTGGTTGGGGTATATGTGCTGACGTCAACAGCACCTGTTGCTGGGTCCTCACCAACATCGGCGAACACGTTGCTCACGTCACCGGAGTAAATGAAGTAGTCTGCCTGAAGGTCTGGATCCTCGTTCGGATCGTAATACCTGTAGACGGCCATCCTCTTGCCGTCGCTGAGGACAACCCTGACGTGGGCAAGGTCTATGCCGCCAGAACCGGCGTTGGGGGAGACATAGAGCACCATCCTAGTTATCTTACCGCTCCCGGCTGGGTCAGCAGGGGTGTAGCCGTAGACGTTCATCACCTTGATGCCGCTCGCTACCTCCTGGGTCGTTTGCCTGCCGGTGGCCATCGCCTTCTGCTGGAGGTAGCCAGAAGTGCTTATGAGCACACCAGCGGCAACGGCAGCCACCAGCACCATTGCGATGAACACGATGAGCGTCCCAATACCAATGGCACCGCGCCTCATGGCAATCACCTCACTGGAGCACCATCACATTGTAGTTGTACGTCGCGGGGGTGGTGAAGTCTATAACTCCCGCGGCGCCGACTTCGGGTATGACCTTACCAACCATCTTGGTCGCTGGACCTATTCCCTTCTCCCCGTTCTCGGCGCTGAACACAGTGGTCTTTACGAGGAGCGCCACCAGGTCACCCCACTCGAGGTTCGGGTGGTTGGCGTCCATCTCACTGGCGCCGTCGTGGATGACAACTATTGCGAAGTTGGTGTCTGAAAAGCTGGAGTTGTCCCATATCTTGCTGCTTATCTCCGTGCCGTTGAAGAGATCGTCCACGACACCCTTATAGAGTATCCCACTGTAGTTGTAGACGACGAGCTTTATTCCGTCGCTAAGGACTATCTTGACGTTGCTCAGATCGATGCCCTCGCTGCCGGAGTTGGGGGCGATGAACACCGCCATCCTGCTTATGGTACCCTTGCTCGGCGGGGTAGCGTTGGTGTAGCCGTATATGTTGAGGACTTTGATGCCGCTGGCGACCTCCTGAGTGGTCTGCCTTCCAGCGGCTTGAGCTTTCTGCTCTAGGTAGCCCGCTGTGCCTATGATTACCCCTGCCGCTACTGCCGCCACCAGCACCATTGCGATGAAGACGATAAGCGTGCCAATGCCTATTGCTCCCCTACGCATAGCACCACCTCCTGAAAATTTTCAAAAAACGAAAGATAGAGAGAAGCGGTGGAGTCACTGGAGCTCCATGACGCTCTGGGTGTAGGTTGATGGAGTGGTGAATTCAATGACGCCTGGAGCACCGAACTCCGGAATGACCTGGCCGGTGATCTTGGTGTTGGGGGCAATACCATCAACATTCTGCTCGTCGTAAATGCCATCCCCGTCGTTGTCAAAGACTGCTCCAGTCCTGACGGCAAGGACAACTAGGTCGCCCTTGCTGAGGGTTGGGTAATTCATCTGGACGCTACCGTCATCGTCCTGGAGAACTATGATGCCAAAGGTGGTTGGGGCTAGGGCAGTCCAGTCAAACGTGTAAGTGGTTCCGAAGGAGTTAGCGAATATATTGCTAACGGGGTCGTTGGTGTAGGTGTTGACATCCTGAGTACCATCATCGTTAGTGTCCGGGTCGGCCCACTCAAGGGTGGCCTCCTTGTTGCCGTCACTGAGGACTATCTTAACCTTCCTAAGGTCTATGCCGTCACTGCCCGCGTTCGGGCTGACGTAAATGGCAAGCCTCATCATGTTGTCATAGACACCAGTAGTAATCTCAGGAGCGTATCCAACGACGCTGGTGACCTTTATTCCGCTCGCAACTTCCTGGGTGGTCTGCCTTCCGGTGGCCTGGCTCTTCTGCTGGAGGTAGCCGCTGGTGTTAATGAGCACTGCGGCAGCGACCGCCGCGACAAGCACCATAGCGATGAACACTATCAGGGTACCAATTCCGACAGCACCCCTCTTCTTTTTACCGAACATTCACACCACCTCCTCACGAAAATATTGGAAAGGGCATCACTGGAGCTCGATAATCTCGTCCGTGTAGCTGGTCGGAGTGGTGAACTCGATGACGCCTGGAGCACCGAACTCCGGAACAACCTTACCTGTAATCTTGGTCCTCGGCTGGATACCCTGACCAAAGATAGCGGTTCCAGCGTCGTTTCCAACATAGAACGTTAGTGCAACCATGTCACCCTTGTTGATGGTTGGGTAGAGCGGCTGGACACTGTTGTCAGCGTCCTGGATGACGATGATACCGTAGTCAGTGGCAGCGCTGAGGCCGAGCCAGGCAAGCTTATCACTAGCAAAGACACCACCAGCGATGAGGCTGGCTGGAGTGTAGGCGCTATCAATCACGCTGAGTTTAACATTAGCAGAGGCACCTGAACCTATATCGTAGATTACCATCTGGTTGCCGTACTGGTCAGTTATGATAAGGTCATTAGTCCCGGTAACTCCTCCAACATCCTGAGTTCCATCAAGGGTAATTGTACTCTGAACCACTATGTAACCTTTGCCGATGGTATTATCCGCAACAGCAAGCATTGCAGTTTCGGTGTCCTGAATAGTCCCTCCATTGGCTACAGTAACAGTAGTTGTTCCGTCACTGAAGCTAACCTGATTGTTGATTGAATCATATGTGATTGTTATTGTTTGCCCATCGCCAATCGTAAGTGAGTTAGTACCATTTGAAATCGTGGTCTGCCCATCACCGACCTTGTAGTTCAGAACGGCCTGCTGGCTGCCGTCGCTGATGATTATCCTGGTCTTCCTGAGGTCGATGCCGGCACTGCCAGCGTTCGGGCTGACGTAGATGGCGAGCTGCTGGATGTTGAGCTTGGCCGCGTCGGTCTTACCGACTATCCTCTCGACCTGTATGCCGCTGGCTACCTCCTGAGTGGTCTCCCTGCCGGTGCTGGAAGCCTTCTGCTGGAGGAACCCGCTGGTGTTAATCAGAACCGCAGCAGCAACTGCCGCCACTAAAACCATGGCTATGAACACAATCAGGGTGCCTATTCCCACAGCACCCCTCTTCTTCTTAAACATCGCCTCCCACCTCCTCAAATAAGTTGAAAGGAAAGGGCATCACTGGAGCTCCATAACGGCGTCGGTGTAGGTGCTCGGGGTGGTGAACTCTATAACACCGGGAGCACCGAACTCCGGAACGACCTGGCCGGTGATCTTCTTGCCCGGAGCAATACCTGGGCTGAAGACACCGCTGTCGGTAGTTCCATCACCGTTGACGTCAAGGTCTCCAACGAGGACGGTGAGTATGACAAGGTCGCCCTTGTTGAGGGTCGGGTGGGCATCAGTAAGACTTGTATCAGCATCTTGGAGAACTATGATACCAAACTCAGAAGTTGGCTCATCTGCCAGCTGTGACCAAGCATTCAGTGTTGTGCTAAATATGTCACTGACAACACCGGTATCAAAGGCATAAGCAACATCTGCAGTATCATACTTCAGAACAGCCTCAGTGGACTCACTCCTGAGGATTATCTTGGTGTTGCTGAGATCAATTCCAGAGCTGCCTGCGTTCGGGGTAACGTAGATGGCAAGCTGCTCGATGTACTGGTTGCTCGGAAGGTTGTTAGCCTTACCAACGACCCTCTCGACCTGTATGCCGCTGGCTACCTCCTGAGTGGTCTCCCTGCCGGTGCTGGAAGCCTTCTGCTGGAGGAACCCGCTGGTGTTAATCAGAACCGCAGCAGCAACTGCCGCCACTAAAACCATGGCTATGAACACAATCAGGGTACCGATACCCACGGCACCTCTCCTTGTCCTGGCCTTCATTCTCCACGCACCCCCTAGGGTTGTCTGCGTCGTTGATTACGTTATGTAAATATAAAGGTCTTTTTTGTTCTTAGTAGTGTAGGTGGTTGTGTAGGTGCATATGTAGGTACCTGAAAGGACATCCAAAACTCACTGGGAGATGTGCCAAAAACAACAAGGGACAAAGACATTAATTAAGGATGGTACAAAGTAGTGAAAAAGCAGAGACTATGGAATTACATCTTCTTAACGACCAGCATGCTCCTCGCTGGCTGGCTTATCTCAACGTCAAAGCCCTCATTCAGGATGGCATCTTTCACATCCCGGGCGGACGGGAAGCCAATGAAGTCCTTGTTGAGGCCCTCGAAGAACTCCAGGGCCTGGACATACTTGAAGGTGTCTCTGAAGGGCTCAAGGATTACCATCCTACCACCAGAATTGAGGGCCTCCATGGCGCGCTTGAGTACCATGGGAAAGTCATCGATGTACTCAAGGACGAAACTGAGGAAAACAGAGTCGTACTCGTTCACAGGCCTTATGAGCTTCGCGTCCATCTCCTTGAGCTCCACCGGCAGGCTCTTATCCTCGATACGGGCGCGAGCTATCTCAATGAGCGCCGGGGAGTAGTCGATGCCGAGGTAGAAGCCGTTGTATCCTATCATCTCCCCGAACTGGAGCGGGGAATATGAGCCACAGCCAATGTCAAGAACATGCATCCCCTGTCTAAGGCCGGCCACCTGGGCCATCGCCTCGCGGTAGATGCGGGAGAACCTTGTGCTCATACGTATGTCCCAGAAGTCAGCGTCCTTGTCGAAGTCCATGAGAACGTGGGGGTGAATGGGAGTTATGAATGCATAATCCACCATGCGGTAGATCTCCTCCTGGATGGGAACCCAGTCCGGGACGAGAAGGTCGTACTTCTCATCTGGTACGTTGATGGTATATGAGAAACCATCGAGGTACAGCCTGCCGTTTTTCTCCTTGACTATCTTCAGGCTCTCGAGGGTCTCTATGAAACCGAGTAGAAGGCGCCTGTTGGGAAGATCCACTTCATCTATCAGCTCCTGAATCGTTGGCCCCCTTGCAAGAAGTGGAAACACACCATGCTTGGTTCCAAGGCTGATTATTTCAAGCACCGAGAACTTAATCATCTGCTCGATGTTGGCATCGACGGCATCGATGGGATTCATGTTATCACCTCACATGAACCTCCTGTAATAGCGGTAATATTCCTTGAGGTAGTCCACAACCTTCTTCCCGTAGTCTGTCAGGCGGTAGTATTTGAAGCCGTTATTAGAAACCTCCTCCACGAGGCCAAGGTACACAAGAGAGCTCTCACCGTTGTAGCGGTTGCCGAGGCCAACCAGGGCACCTCTGACGTTCGATGGATCAGAACCGACCACCCTTGCTATCTCCGAGAGGTACGTCGCAGAAGGATATATTTCGCTCAAGTACATCAGTATCTTCTTCCTCAGTTCGCTGCGGTGGATAGAACGCAACACCTGTGGATCAACGATCACTGCGTTCATCCTCCCTCCCCCCGAAGTTCATGGCCAGCTTCGGCGTCCCTGATTATAGCCACTGAATGATCACTGAGGATCATGGACACACCACTCCCGTACATAACATTGCCATTTGTAGAATATATAACGTTTTTGGTCAGACCATGGGAATAACTCATCAATGATAATCTTTGATTGTAGAATTTTCATTCAGAAGTTGAACAAAATTGGTATCAAGAACAATCATCCAATGATATGGATAATTTCCAATTCACTGTTTGGTTCTCTGTGGCATATATCGACTCACTACGGTAGAAGAGCATAAAATCTAAATACCATAACGCCGCAGATTACACGGCTGAAGCCAGGTGGTATGGATATGATAATCGAGCTCGCCGTTACCGCGGGAGTTGCCATTGTTCTGGCGTACTACGTCAGGGACGTGACGGACAAAGTCCTGGCCAGACACTTTGAGCTCAAAGAGGAGCTCGGCGAGCTTGAGTCCAAGCTCTCAAAAGTGAGGGACGAACTAGAATCAGAGATAAGGGACGTCAGGTCGAGTGTTTCTTCAGGGGAAGCTGGGGTCAAGGAAGAGGTCAGCCAGATGCTCAGGGCGGTAGAAGAGAAGCTCAGGAGACTAGAGGATTCCCTTAAAGAGCTCCAAAAGTTCGAAACAAGGGTGGACTACGAGCTTGGTAACGTCAGGCTTGAACTGGACAAGACAAACCAACGCCTCGAATCTCTCAAAGAGGAACTAGAGAAGACCAAGAGCGTACTCAGGGAAGAACTCAAGAGGGAGCTCCTTTCAGAGCTCGAGGAAGAGATAGAGCACCTCGAGGAAGCCATAGAAAGGAGGAAGCAGACAGAGGTTGAGGAGTTCTTGGAAGTCATCAAGGCGACTGTGACCCTTCAACCAGAGAAGCTCAGCGCTGGCATGGCCGAAGCAAAAAGGGCCCTGTTATCTCTGAGGGACATAGCCAAGGTCTACGTCCTTACCGGACACGGACAGATGGAGTTCAGAGAGCTCAAGGAGAATATCATAGAACTCCTGAAGAACCTGCGTAAGCTGGCCATAGTGTCCCTTCCAGACGAGAATGTCTATGCAACGTTCAACGATATAATCGTTAGAGTGAAGAGGCTCGATATACCAATGAAAGTAGACAGGGATGGGAAAGAGAAAGAACTGAACCCGGAGAAAAGCTTCATCCAGATCCACAGGATAGTCTATGAACTCGCCGGTGAGCTTGACAGAATAGCCGGGGAGCTTCAAGAGCCGATACCGGTTACGCCAGTCGAGAAGGAGTTCTACGAGAAGCTACGGCACCAGTTCGAAGAACTAAGAAGGCTGGAAGAGCAGGTGCAGAGACTTATGCTAAGACTCGGTGCCGAAAAAGAGAACATCGGAGGAGCAAAGGACAGAAGCGTGGAGGAAATACTCAGAGAGCTCGACCTACTTTAGAACTCCTCGCCGAGGAGCTTGTCAAGGTCGACCATTATGAGGAGCCTCTCCCCGTTGTTTATTTTGGCTATGCCCTTTATGTAGCGGATGTCGACCCTGTTGCTAAGAGTCTTCGGCGGCTGGTCTATCTGCTCGTCGGTCAGGGTTATGACGTCCGAGACCGAATCCACGATTATGCCTATTATCTCGTCCTTGACTTCTGCAATGATTATTTTCTTCTTTGAGAGGTCTCCATCAGGGTCATGGTAACCAAGGAGCTTCTTGAGATTGACGACGGTCGTTATCTGTCCGCGAAGGTTTATGACACCCTCAACGAAGTCCGGGGAGTTAGGCACACGAGTTATTGGCATCATTTCCTTTATCTCCCTGACCTTTGAGATATCAAGACAAAACTCCTCGTTTCCAACCATAAAGGCCACGACCTGAATCTCGGCCATCCCATCACCTCCGGACGGTACTAACCTTTTCAAGAAGTTCCTTTGACTCAACTATTGACTGTTCGAGGTCCTTAAGACCACTTCGTATTTCATCCAACCGTGACTGCATCATGGTGAAGGACTCAACAACCGGAAGCATAACGTTAGATATCTCGTCCTGAAGGGCGTAGACGCCATTGATGGTGTCCATGAGCATTTGAACGGACTGGGCCTGTCCTTCTATGCTGTCGGAGAGTTCTTTTATCATGTTGGCCGTCTCGTTAGCTCGCCTAGCTATGTCGTCGAAGGCCGCTATGAGCTCTTGAACCGCGTCCTTTATCTCCTCGGTGACCCTGAACTCCTGCTTTATCGAACTCACGACGGTATCAATGCTCTCCTGCATGTCCCTGATAAGTTCCGTAATCTGGTCAGTGGACTTTTTTGACTGATCCGCCAGCTCACGGATGTTCTCTGCAACGACAGCGAAGCCTCTACCGTGCTCACCACTTCTAGCAGCTTCAATGGCAGCGTTCAAAGCGAGCAAGTTGGTCTGCTCCGCTATACTGCTGATGACTTCGACTATCTCGCCTATCCTCTTAGAGTGCTCCACAAGTATGGAAACCGCCCTCTCCATGTCCTGATTGACCTCGGTAATGCTGGCAACGTTGAGGGCGACGTTATCAGAGATGCGTTTCCCGGTCTCGGCCATATTGGCGGTCTCAAGGGCATAGTCGGTGAGTGCCTGTGCCTGAGTGTTCATCTCCTCTATACCCGCGGTAAGGGTCTGGATGTAGTCCCCAAGTTCGGCAACGGTGGAGCGCTCCCTTTCGAGGGCGCTCGTAAGCTCATCGTGTTCCACACTAACTCCAACGTCAAGAGTCGGTAGGAGGGAGGACAGCTTCTCTCTCGCCTCTTCAAGATTTTGAAGAACAGTCTCAATCTCGGGCAGGACTGAAACCCGCTGAACTTCCACATTTCTTTTGCCGAGGGCCTTTATCTTGTCCTCAATGGCAGTTATTCGGGCTGCGGTTTCGGCCCCAAGCTTTGAAAGATCAACGCTCTCCCCGTCCAACAAGGCTTCGAGGGCATCCAGAATCCTACTCAAATCATCACTTGGCCGCGAGAGGTAGGCAGAAACGGCAACGGCAGAAACTAGGCCGAGTGCAAGCCCAGCCACAGAGGATACCAAAGTCCCAGCAAGAGTAAGAAGTGATACTGAACTCACCGCTGCTATGGTGACTGCACGGGTCAATGGCCACACCTCCAGTGCCGCTGTTTATTCAATACAGCACAAGGGATAAAAGATTTTCGAATGTAGATAATAACTTTTAATACGCGTTAATAGAATAATCAATTATGACGTAACTGCCTACCTATGCACCTACACAACCATCTACACATAAAGATTTTTTATGCAAACAGTGCATAAATTTTTGCAAAGTTTGCAATAACCAACCTAACGCGTGGGATAATCCCCAATGGATGCGTGACCCAAATGATGGATGTAAAAGACCCCGGCTACCTAAAGATTAAGAGGGAATTGTTTCGGCACCTGAAGGTTAGTAGCGACGCCTACAAGGATACGTACCTTGTAAGGCGCATAAAGGCAAGGATGAGAAAGCTCGGTATAAACAACTACATGAATTACTACCACATGATAAGGACAAACAAGCAGGAGCTGGACGAGCTACTACTCACGGTGGCAATAAACGTCACAGAGTTCTTCAGGGACTCAGTGGTCTGGAGAACCTTCGAGAAAAAGGTTATCCCGGAACTTGTTAGTTACAAGAAGGAGCACCACACAAGCACCATTAAGATATGGAGCGCCGCATGCTCCACAGGACAGGAGCCGTACTCCATAGCTATGGCCCTCCACGAAGCCCTAGGTAAAAACCTCAGCGGATTCAGGGTGCAGATACTAGCAACTGACATAGACAGAGAGGCTTTGGCAACGGCCATAAGGGGAGAGTATCCCGCAGACGTTGTGGAGAAACAGGTACCGAGGCACATGATACCCAAGTACTTCACCAGGATAAGCGAGGAGCGCTACAGGATCTCGCCCAAGATAAAGCGCCTAGTCAAGTTCCAGCAGTTCAACCTCTTCAGCCCGACGTATCCAAAGGGCTTCGATGTAATATTCATCCGCAATGTACTGATCTACGTAAAGAGGGACGCCCAGGAGGAGATATTCGCCAAGCTCTATGACTCCCTCGAAGACCACGGTTATCTCATCCTTGGCAAGACTGAAACCATACTTAGCAACGCTGCCAAGCTGTTTAAATTATACGACCTCGTCGCGAGGATATATCGCAAGAACCTGGAGGTGAAAGGCCATGGCACGGGTTTTGGTCGTAGATGACGCAGCGTTTATGCGCATGCTGCTGAAGAAGATACTAACCCAGGGAGGCCACCAGGTCGTTGGAGAAGCTGCAAACGGAAAGGAGGCTGTTCAGAAGTACCAAGAACTCAAGCCCGACATTGTAACTATGGACATAGTTATGCCCGAAATGGATGGGATTACCGCTGTGAAGGAGATAAAAAAGGTTGACCCAAACGCCAAGATAATCATGATCACCGCCGTCGGCCAGGAAGGAAAGGTCATGGAAGCACTAAAGGCAGGCGCCTCGGGCTACATAGTCAAGCCGTTCCAGGCCCCCAAAGTGTTAGAGGAAATAAATCGCGTGTTGTCAAGCTAAGGGTGGGTTAGATGCCGCTGAACTCACCCGGCAGAAAAATTAGAGTGCTAGTTGTCGATGATTCAGCGTTCATGAGGAAGATACTTGGAGATATAATCAACTCCGATCCCGAGCTTGAAGTCTGCTGCGAGGCAAGAGATGGAATAGAAGCCATTAACATGGTCAGGCTCCACAAACCGGATGTGATCACACTCGACATAGAAATGCCCCGGATGAATGGCCTCGACGCTCTCCGCGTAATAATGAAACAGAGCCCCACCCCGGTCATAATGGTGAGTGCCCGGACCAAGGAGGGCGCCGAGGCCACGATAAAGGCCCTTGAATACGGCGCCATTGACTTCATACCCAAGCCGAGCTCCTCTATTTCTATAAACATGAGGGAGATGAAGGATGAAATCATCGCAAAGATCAAAGAAGCTGCCAGAGTCCCTAGGAGGTTCCTTGAGATTAGGAGGACGAGGCTCCTAAGGGCACAGAAAACAAAGGTCAGAAAACCCAGCGTCCCGGCCAGGACAGTGGTGGCTATGGCCTCATCAACCGGTGGTCCGCAGTCCCTCCTCAAGGTGTTCCCCAAGTTCCCTGACAACCTAAAGGCCGCAGTGCTCTTGGTGCAACACATGCCACCGGGATTCACCAAATCGTTCGCCAAGAGACTTGACAGTATCAGCAAGATAGATGTCAAGGAAGCTGAGGACGGTGAGCCCATCGAGGAGGGCAAAGGCTACGTTGCCCCAGGAGACTACCATATGGAAGTGAAGATGAGAGGAGGAAAGCCTGTCATAACACTCAATAAGAAGCCGAAGATTCACGGGGTAAGGCCTGCTGCAGATCCGATGATGACAACCGCGGCAGATATCTTTGGGAGAAGAACTGTTGGAGTAGTAATGACTGGAATGGGCCGCGACGGTGCTCAGGGTATAATCGCGATTAAAAAGAAGGGGGGCATCACCATAGCCCAGGACAGGGAGACGTCGATAATCTTTGGAATGCCAAAGGCGGCCATTGAAACCGGCATGGTCGACTACGTCGTTCCCCTTGATAAAATCGCTGAGACCGTGGTGACGGCAGTGAACAAGATTAACAGGGGTGGTACCGATGGAGGACCTCTCTCAGTACTTAGATGAGTTCCTTGCCGATGCGAGGGATAGGATAGACAGCCTCAGCAACGCCATACTCACGCTAGAGAAGATAGTCAAAGAAGGCGGCAGCGAGGAAGAAAAAAAGGCCATGATAGACCAGATATTCAGAGACGCACATACGCTCAAGGGTACCGCTGCAACTATGGGATTCATGAAGCTCAGCGAAGTTGCTCACAAGATGGAGAATCTGTTTGATCTTGTCAGAGGCGGGAAGATTGAGCCAACCCCAGATCTCATAGACGTCCTTCTTGAGTTTCTTGATGTCATTGAGGGGATGGTGGACAGCATAGAGGAGAACGGGAACGAAGGGGACTTTGACGTCGGAGAGCTGTTTGAAAAGGCCCAGAAGTTCTTTGAGAGGAGCAGACCAGTAGAAAAAGCTGCCTCTAGTACACAGCCCAAAGAACCCCTGACGGGAGAAAAAACACCCGAAGAAGCCGGGGCTGAAGCCGAGAGGACAGCACCCTCTGGGGAAAAGGGGGAGCTTCCAAGGTACAGGATTAAAGTTTACTTCCACAAAGATGCCCAGCTCAGGGGCGTACGGGCCTTTCTCATACTCTCAGACCTAGAGGAGCTTGGTGAGATAATCGAAACGAAACCGGGTAGAGAGATCATAGAGGATGGGAAGGCCGACGTTGACGTTCTGGAGTTTGTTGTGGCCACTGAGGAGAGCCCTGAAAGACTTAAGCATGTGGTGACGAGACACCCAGAGGTTGAGAGGGTCGAGGTGGAGGAGTACCATCCCGCCGCGGGACAAGAAAACAAGACGTACACTGTCACGGTGTACATCCAGAAGGACGCTCCTTTGAAAGGAGTCCGTTCCTACCTGATTCTGCAGGATCTTCAAAAACTTGGAACTGTCCAGAGAACCATCCCCGACACTGTGGCGATTCAAAACGGTGATATCATCGATGGGCACTACTTCAAGGTTTTGATGGTATCCAATGTGTTACCCAATGACATCGTCAAAATTGTGCGCAAGCATCCCGACGTGGAAGACGTCAAGGTTGAGGAAGGGGACAGCATCGAGGTAGAAACCAAGGAGGAGACAGAGAAATCGAGGGGTCCCGAACAGCAGGCAGAGAAGAAAGCGGAGAGCAAACCTCAGAAGCTCAAGACCGTGCAAACTCCAAAGGTTAAGGTGTCGAAGATTATCAAGGTCGATGTCTCCCACCTCGACAGGCTCATGAATCTCGTGGGTGAGCTCGTCATTACCAAGGGCCGTTTGGAGCAGATAGCCGAGAGACTGGGCGACAGGGAGCTTCTCGAAACGCTCTCAACGCTCTCAAGACTTCTTACCGAGCTCCAAGACGAGATAATGGAAATGCGCCTTACACCTGTGGCGGAGGTCTTCAACAAGTTCCCCCGTATGGTTCGTGAGCTGGCAAGGAAGATGGGGAAGGAGGTCGAATTCATCGTTGAGGGCGCAGACATAGAGGTCGATAGGACGATACTAGACAAGCTAGGTGATGTTCTTGTCCATCTCCTGAGGAACGCCATAGATCATGGGATCGAGTCTCCAGACGAGAGGGAGAAACTTGGAAAGCCACGCACAGGGAAGTTGGAACTCATAGCGAAACGCGAGAGAAGCCACGTCGAGATAATAGTCCGTGACGACGGCCGCGGTATCGACCCCGAGAAGATAAAACGCAAGGCCATTGAGAAAGGCCTCATAACACCGGAGCGGGCCGCGGAGATGAGCGACGAGGAGGCCATAAACCTAATCTTCCTGCCGGGGTTCAGCACCAAGGAGCAGGTCACCGACGTCTCCGGAAGGGGCGTCGGAATGGACGTCGTAAAGGACGTCGTAAAGAGCCTGAACGGTACTATATCCGTCCAAAGCGAGGTCGGAAAGGGCAGCACGTTTATTCTGAAGCTACCGGTCAGCATGGCCATCATCCAAGCGCTTCTCATCGAAGTGCAGGGCGAGGTCTATGCAGTGCCAATAAACAACATCCTCGAGAGCATCGAGATAAAACGTGAGAACCTCAAAAGCATAGGTGGAAAGGATGTCATAGTACTCCGCGGCGAGATAATCCCTGTGATAATGCTCCACGAGCTCTTTGGACTGCCCATACCGGAGAAAGACGAGTTCCCAGCCATAGTGGTCGACCTCGGCGCCCAAAAGGTGGCAATTGGCGTCGACGAACTTCTCCACAAGAAGGACATAGTCATCAAGAGCCTCGGCAAGATGCTCTCCCATATCAGCGGCTTCGCCGGAGCAACTATACTCGGCGACGGTAGCGTCGTTCTAATCATCGAGATAAATGGGCTGCTCGGTGGTGGTAGGAGTGGAATATGAAAACTACGAAGGGTACATCAAAAACCTCGACGAGTTCGCAAAGAGTGTGCTAGTTGAGACCTTCAACATAGGAGCCTCTCGGGCAGCAGATGCCCTCAGTGAGATGACTGGGTTAACTGTCAACATAACTGTTCCGGAGATAGACATCACGCCAATCAAGAGTGTGCCGGAGAAGGTCGGAGAGGACATAAAGATAGCGGTGTACATACAGTTGAGCGGTGGCTTTAATGGCCATGCGTTCTTTTTCATGGATTTTAAGGACGCCCTTACAATGTTTGACCTCATGATGGGAATGTCCCCCGGAAGCACCACAAAGTTTGACGAGATAGTGCAGTCCGCAGTGATGGAGGCGGGCAACATACTGATATCCGCTTTCGCAAATGCACTCAGCGAGTTCCTTGGGACCGAGATAAACCAGACGCCACCCAACTTGGCTATTGATTTCCCTCCTGCCATACTCGACTTTGCGCTCGCTGACATAGGCCAGCACTGCGACTACACCATGCTTCTAAAGACTCAGATGACAGTAGAGGGCGTTGAGTTCAGGGAACACTTCATGATACTCCCACATCCATTCTCTATGAAGAAGATTATAGATACCCTTCTGGAGGGATTTGTATGAGAAAGTACAAGAGCTGGTTTTCCGAATGGTACCGGGACATATTCCGTGAGGCGTCCAACATAGCGATAAGCCACGCGCTGACTGCACTCTCAAACATGATCGGCGAGATTGAAATGGAGCCCCCTGAAGTCGAGGTTATCCCTCGGACAAAGTTCCTAGCTACCCTTGCCGCAGAGGGAATAAGCAACAGCTTCGTCGTAATGTTTGACATAACCGAGGGACTCAGCGGCCTCACCATCCTGCAATTTCCGAAGAAAAGCGCCCAAGCACTCGTATCGCTGCTCCTTGGCATGGCGCCCAGTGATGACGGAATAGACGACATGGGGCGCTCGGCGATAATGGAGATAGGAAACATACTCATCTCAGTCTATACCGACATACTGGCCAAGCTTATTGAAGAACCCGTTTCCCTCAGTCCGCCAAAGCAGGCCGAGAGCCCGTACGACGTGGAGAGAGAACTTGCCAGACCAGACCTCAGGGACGTTCTGGAGGTTATTATCTTCAGGACGCGCTTTTATCAGTCCAGCACAGGGGTCGAGAGCCTATTCTATCTTGTACCCACCAAGGATGCATTTGATAAACTGGTTGGACGGCTGGAGGCTCAAGTCAAAGACATCGAGCCCGTATCACAGTCTGACGAAGGCACTGGGCCCAAGTTGGATAGTTCTGTTCCCCCAGTGAATTCAAGCACACTAAAAGAAAACGAACCCGGCGAGGGTTGAGACTTGCAGGAGATAAAGGTCGGAATCGGCGACTACGCTGTCGGAAAGAAGGCCGGGATAATAAGCACCTATGGGTTAGGCAGCTGTGTTGGCATAACTCTGTACGACCGTCTCACAAAGGTAGGTGGCCTGCTCCATGCCCTTCTGCCTGAAGCAGCATACTATGGAAATAAAGGCAATCCTGCCAAATATGTTGATACAGGCTTGCAGCTCCTCCTAAGGGACTTCCAAAAGCTCGGGGGCAACCCCAGAAGGACCGAGGCAAAGATCTTCGGAGGGGCGCACATGTTCACCAATGTCACTAGCGACCAGCTCATGATAGGAAAGAGGAACATAGAGGTCGCCAAGAAGGAGCTGAAGAGGCTTGGAATCAGGCTCGTGGCCGAGGATACAGGGGGAAAGGGCGGGAGAACCATCTACTTTGACCTCTCAACGGGTAAAGTCAGAATGAGGAAGGTATCAAATGGGCAGGTCATTGAGAAGATCTACTAAGCAGATAAACTCAAACTTCCCTCAGGGGTGATTTGGTATGGAGTTCAAGAAGAAAATCCTGGCAATCGTCGTACTCGGGTTGGTGCTTGTTACAGCAGTGACCAGCGGAATGATGATATACGCCGGTAAGAGCACGGCAGGAATCGTAGAAGAAAAGATGAGGCCAGTAGTTGAGAACCAAGCAAAAGAAGCCGTTGAAGCACAGGCTGAAGCTCTCGCAAACGAGTTCGAAGCGTTCTTCAAGGGAATAGAGACTCTAGGATTGGTCACAAAGGAGCTGACAATAGTGTCCCTCAATAAGTTGAAAGAGAATGGCTACGACTTTGGAGACCCGGGATATGCCGACAAGCTCAGGCCCATTATCTTGGAGGAGTTCACCACTCTCAGCAAGGCAGAGCCGAGAATAAGCGCCATCTACTTCGGCGATGTCAACGGCAACATGTTCATCTACCCCGAACAGGATCTCCCAGAGGGTTACGACCCGCGTGTCAGACCGTGGTACAAGAAGGCCATCGAGGTAAACGGTCCCACGTGGAGTGAACCTTACGAGGATGCATCCTCTGGAAAATGGGTGGTAACGTTTGCGGTACCAGTTTACTACGAGGGTAAGCTTGTTGGAGTTGTAGGCACAGATATTTACATAGACACGCTCACCCAGAAGATTGACAAAATTAAGATAGGACAAACTGGATACGCGTATGTAGTGAGTCCCGACGGAATGATATACATGCACCCAAAGCATGAGTACATAATGAATCTTAACGTGTTTGACTATGAAAGCCTCAAAGCTGTGGCAGATATACTACGTAGTGGCAAGGACAGAGATGTAACAATATACACTTGGGAAGGCGTCGAAGCCGTCGCAGCTGGCGTGAAGATACCCAGCACAGGCTGGTACGTCTTTACCAAAGTCCCCGTTGAGGAGATAAGCGCACCAATCATAGCGGTTGTAAATGATGTGCAGAACACTACCACAAAGACGGCCATTATGCTCACAGGCTTCATAATCCTGCTTTCGATTGGAATAATTATAGTGGCCTACAAACTGATATCCAATTCAATTAAACCACTTGAGGCTCTTAGGGATGTTGCGCAGGCTTTGGCTGAGGGCAGATTGAGTGAGGTAAGCAGGAAGCTCAAGCAGATTCACTACATTGAGGATGATGAGATTGGCGCGCTCATTAAGGCCTTTGAAGCCGTTGGAAAAGACCTCGTTGGAACCTTGGACACTATAGCGAGTAAACTCGAGCGCTTGGCCGAGGGTGACTTGAGCAATGGTTTAACTGTCGAAGCCAAGGGTGAACTTAGCGGAATCCTTGAAGACCTGAAAGACACTACCCACAAGCTCAAGAGTCTCATAAGTGAAATCGTCCACGTTACTAACGAGCTCGAAAAGCGCGCCAACGTCCTTGCCCAAATTTCTACTGACGTCACTGAATCCATCAACCAAGTTAACGAGGCCGTTCAGCAGGTCAGCATTGAAGCCCAGCGCCAGCAGGAGAACATTAACGAGATCACCGAAGGAATGCGCTTCGTGGCGGAGGTCAGTGCAGAGAGTGTTAGGGCAATGGACGAGTTTGAGGGGGCCGTCAGTGAGGTCGTGAGTATTGCCAGTGAGGGCAGAGAGAAGGGTGAAGTCTCAGCCAGACAAATTGAGAGTATTCAGGAGACAATGAGAGACATCGAGAGTGCCGTAACCAAGGTTGCAGAGATGAGCAGAAGTATTGAAGAAATCACTAACGTGATCACCAACATTGCCGAGCAGACGAATTTACTTGCCTTGAACGCAGCTATTGAGGCCGCGAGAGCCGGCGAGGCTGGCAGAGGTTTTGCTGTCGTTGCTCAAGAGATTCGCAAACTCGCAGAGGAGAGCAAGCAGGCCGCGGACAACATTAAGAACATTATCGATCAGATTACGGCTGAGATTAGGGATGCTGTTGACAGTACGAGACGCGGTGTCACCGTGGTTGGAGAGAGTGCCGAAACCCTTAGGGAGACCACCAACTACTTGACAAACATCGCTGACCTCCTCCAGGATGCCAGTGGCAGGATGGGCGAAGTAAAAGAGCAGATTATTCGCACGCAGGATGAGGTCGAGAAGGCTTTGAGGGCTTTGGAGAACCTAGCTGCCAGTGCTGAAGAGACTACTGCCTCGGCTGAGGAAGTTAGTTCTGCCGTTCAAGAGCAGACCGCTGCGACTGAAGAGTTGCAGCGCGCTGCCAATGACCTGAAGAACATCGTTCAGGACCTCAGAGAAATAATAAGCAGGTTTAAACTCTAAAACCTTTCATTATTTCATTTTGCCTGGGGGTGGAAGCATGGACTGGGTGATGATAGCGATCATAGCCATCGTAGTGCTGATGGGAACCGCCCTGTCGGCGTACATGATATCAAATACTATCAACAACCAGATGGGCGAGCTCTACGCAGTGCTTCTGGAAAAGGAGATGAAAGAAGGTAGGAAACCAGCCACAGCGCCGTCAAGAACCAAAAAGGAAGAAACAAGCATTGTGGAGCAGAAAAAGACGAACGTTTCGGGTGTCAATGAGGAAGAACTCATTAAAAAGCTCAGGCAGGTTATTGACGAGAAGGTAGAAAGGGTTCTCGATGAGGCTAAACACAGGAAGGAAAAGCTTCTCATGCTCCTAGACGTGGCTAGGGGCTACACTCTGGGATATATCACGGAGGATGAATACAACGCCTTCCTCATGAAGGTACTCTCGGAGCTCGATGAGTTCAAGCGCCTCTGGCTGGCCCGCTTCCCAAGCCAGAGAGATAGAGAAAAGCTCAACCTCATGATAAACTACATCACCAAGACCAAGTTGCCCATAGTCCTTAAGAGCAAGGATGGGAAGGAAACTATTAACCTTCCTCCGGAGGAGGCGTTGATAAGGATCACAAGCAATATAAACAGCGCGGTGAATATACTCGATGAGCTCATAAGCAGCAGAGGAGAAAACCCCGCCGTCACCCCACTTGAGGTAAAACTCTCCCAAGAGTGTGGGCAGCTCCGTGCAAAGGTCGAAAAGCTGGAGAAACAGCTCGAGGAGTACAGCGCCTTAACTTGAGGACATAGAGGGGATGAACCATGGCAGTGGCAGAGGCGAGGGTAAAAACCGCCATAATTTCCTCATGGAAAGGCTCAGCAGGGGTGGACTGGAGAGACGCAATAGGCATTATCCAGAACGACAGGCTTATCCTGAGGTATCTCCGCATGGGAGAGATTGTTGGGGAAGACAATTTCCCATTCTCATCGCTCTCAGACCTGAGTGTAAACGTCCCCGACAATTACAAGCTCAATCCCGAGAAGGAGCATTTTGGGATGAAGTTCTACATTCCCGGGAGGGGAGAGTTAACGTTAATACTCACAATAGGTGACAACCTCCTGATATACGACGAGAACAAGTTTAGGGAGTTCATTCACACAATATTCGAGATACTCATTAACGGCAAGGCAGTAAAGCTGCTGCTGGCCAGAGTCAAGGGCGGAGCGATAAACATGGAGCCCCAGTGGCAGGACGGATCGCTCAGGATAGTCTCCATAAAATCCGCCAAAAGGGGGAAGACCGAGAGGAACGTGGTAGTTCTTGATCCGGACAGGAAGCCGATACCAATATTCTCCGACGTCGAGGATATGGACGTGGAAGAGATCGACATGAACGGCAAAAAGGTTGAGGCCTGGAAGATAAAGCACTTCTATGTGAATGAGACCATTATCTCCTATCTATACATACCAGAGAAAAAGACCAGACTGTACGTGCTCCGCTACCTGCTCAAGTATATACCCGGCTACTTCGAGTTCATCATGAGGGTGTCGAAGGAATTCCCGATGCTTCAGACGGAATTCAGAGAGGTCATGGAGAAGGAACTTAAGGAACTCGAGAGCCTCGACGAAATGGAGAAGCAGATCCTCATGGCACTCTACTCAGGTCTCAACCCGTTAGAGGTGCATCAGTTCCTCGGCCTCGATGAGAGGGAAATAGAGGAGATATACGACAGGATGATAGACAAGGGGCTCCTAAAAATAGTCATGATAAGGAAAGTCGTTGATCTCACAAGGGATGGCAGAAAGATAGTCAATAAGCTGATGGAATATGGCCTCATGGCAATGTAAAAATTCAAGAAATAATAAAGGCTCAAAGCTTTCTCAGTAATAGGAGTGGTATTATAGCCAACCCGACGAAAGTGGCCGGGCCGCAAATGCCCGAACTCTTCTTCCCGGCGAGTTTCTGGATATCTATCGCATAGAAGTTTGAACTAGCCGTTCCAACGATCGCTATATTTCCTTCAACAGCGATGCTCCTGACGTAGCCGATGTCAGTAACGGCGCCTAGTATGTTCCCGGTCTTTGCATCAAGCGCGTAGAGGGAGCCGTAGGTGTAGATTATAGTGGTTCCATTCTCCTGCCTGCTCTCAAACTTGCCAACACCGACCAAGAGCGTACCGTCGACGTATTTGACAACCTTGACTCTGAACGGAAAGGTCTGGTTCCACAACATGTTCCCTGTTTCTGGATCGATCGCTGCGAGAACACCATTGCCGTTGCCCATCCCACCGACATAAATCCTGCTATCGCCGATTTCAATGTCCTCTGTGTAGAAGAGTTCCTTCTTCCAGACCACGTTTCCAGACGGATCAATACGATAGAGATAACCTTCGAAAGTCCCGTTACCTGTCCCTGCGATCACGTCGTTCCCGAACAGTTCCATATCCCTGACCCACTGCCCAGTTTCAATGGTCCAGGAGAGCGTTCCATTGAGAAGAACGCCGTAAACGTAGCCAAACTGCCTTGGCCCCACGTAACCCGACGGAAAACCCGCCCCAATGTAGATTATTCCCTCCCCTACGCGAACCCTGCTCACGAGGCTCGTGAAGTTAACGATCCAGCTGTTTAGGACGACGCTATCGTTGATTATCTCTCCCCTATATAGGTGCCCCACATATGTAACGCTATCGTTCTCAAGGAAGAAGTCTCCATCAACAGCGTAAACGGTGTTGTCCAGGATTTGGAAATCGTAAAGCTTGTTAATGGTTAGATTCCTTGAGAGGAACTTGCCGTTCTCGTCAAATGTTACGAAGCCGCCGATGGTTCCAACGATAACTTTTCCACTGGAAAGAGGATACAGCCCCACAACATAGCCTGAGTCGTTCTGCCAAAGAAAAGTTCCGTTGAACGAGTAAGCAACCAGCTGACCGAGATAATATATACCTATCATTCCGCTCGAGTTGACCAGCTGTCTGTATGAGCAACCGGCGTACACCCTACCGTCATTGATCGCAACAGCCTCTATGCTCTTCTGATACTGGACATCATCACAGACCGTGCCCTTCCACAGTATCGGATTGTCATCCGCGGTCACGGTCCCCAGCACTGAAAGAGCTAGTATTAACACCAGAATCACTGGAACTCCCCGTTTCATGGCCTATCCCCCGAACGGTTAAGTGAAAAGCTTATATAAACCTTTGCAGTATCTCAAAACGGTGGTTGGATGGAAAAAGAGCTGGACATCAGGGAGGCACTGGCCACAGGGGAACACATCGATGAGATTATCATACAAGCCACTCTTAACAAAGAATTCCTGAAGGAGGTACTTCACTACCTCGACGACGACCTATGGATCGTGCAGAAGAATGCCCTTAGGGTAGTTGTTGAGGCAATACGAGAGATGCCTGATCTCCATGAGTCCCTTATAACTAAACTCCTGGTGATGCTCAGAAAGAGCGAGGCAATACCTCTGACTCAGGAGATAGCGAGGGCCTTCGGTGTACTCGTGGAGATTAACCCAGAAAAGGTTGCAAAAGTTGTTCCAGCGATATTCGCCAACTATAGGGTAGGTGACCCAAAGATAAAGGTCAACATGGCGTACGTCCTTGAGGAGATAATGCGTGTGAATCCCAGCCTTCTCGGCAACGTATTTAGAGACATAGGTTACATGCTCACCTCAAAAGACACGATGGACAAACTCACTGCGCTTAATTTTATCTCGGCACTTGGAGAGAACGGTCTCAGATACATCAGCCCCTTCCTGCCGAAGCTCTTTACACTACTCTACGACAAAGATGAGATAGTTCGAGCAAGCACCGTTGAAACGCTCATCCACGTAGCCGAGCTCAATCCAAAGCTCAGGAAAATAATTCGCTCAAAACTTGAGGAAATGGACGACAGAAGTGACCTAGTTACAAAGAAGGTCAAAGAAGGACTAACCAGGCTTATTATCATCGAAAGAGGAAGATGAAGTTTCCTCAGACTCGCTCCCTACTGACTCTTCAAGCCTCTCCTGGAAAAGAGTCTTCAGGACCTCCTTCAACTTCTCGTTTTCGATCCTGAGCCTAGCGTTTTCTTGGCGTATCTCCTCAATCTCGCTGAGAATGCCCTTGACCTCGCGTAGAGTGCTCTCAAACTTTGACTTTGGAATAAACTGGGTTTTGAGTATATTAAGGGCCTCGTCGACATCTCTCGTCCCCGTGAGGGCAGCGAGTTCCTTCTGGATACGGCTCATCTCGGCTAGCTTTGCCTCGTAGTCGGAGAGTCTCTTGCTCAGAGTATTGACGCGCTTCGACATCTCTCTAAGGACTGCCAATTTGCGCTTAAGCTCCTCAATCTCGCGTTCTTTCTCAGCCAGTGCTCTCTTTAGCTCCTCCCTCTCCTTGACGACGGAACGAAGGCGTACATTCTCAGCAACAAGTTCCTCGTAGTGTTGCTGTATCCTGAGAAGGGTTTCCGATAGGTCCACACTCACACCAAATATACTCCTCTTAAGCTCTCCCTCGAAGCTCTTAAGGCGCTCCTCAATATATGTTCTGATGAAATCGTCCATTCTCTTACTGTAATGCTCCTCAACCCGTCTGAGTATCTCCGCGGAGAGCCGCTCCATACGTTCGTCAATCTCGTTGAGTCTTGGAACCAGCATCTCAACGCTGTCAAGGAAGAGAGTCCGCTGTTCAAGCTCAGCTAGCTGGTCTTCAAGCTCCTTAATACGTTTTTCCAGCGAATGAGTGCTTTCCTTATGGGAAGAGCTTAACTCTTCGAACTTTCTGTTAAGGATCTCAATTCGCTCTGCAAGCATCTCTCTGTCGATTCTGAGCTCGCGGATTGTGGCTGCCACTGCTTCTAGAGCTAGGACAGAATAGTCCCGGATGGTCTCTGACTCAGGAATAGCTGACTTAACGCTGTCCCAATCACGGAGGGTCTTGAGTTCATCAACGACTTCGGGATGTCGCTCCTTAATGTAATCCCAGCCAATTCCCTGCTTCTTTGACCTCTTGAGCATGAGCATCGACCGTAAAAAAATCCCCGGAGGAATTTAAATAGCTTTTGTGTAGGTAATTACTCCAGAAGGGGTAATATAGTGGCCGGCGGCGTTCCCGGTTTCCCGCCCCCTCTCGGAGGGCAGTACACCCGGGATCGCTGGCGGGCTTAACTTCCGGGGTCGAAACGAGACCGGGTGTGACCCCGCCGCTATGACCGCCGTACCGATACATACCTCCCGCGGTGCATTTATAAATCTTACGGTCGATGAAGACGGATGATGGAGAAGGAAATACTCGAACTACTGAGACTGGAACGGATGAGGGAGCCGCTGAGCCCTAGCAGAAGGGTTAGGGAGTTCCAGACGAGACTTCAGAGAATAAAAAACGGCGAAGAGACAGAGGTAGCAGGTTTCCTACTCGCGAGGAAGCCTCCCCACGCCCCAATGGATGCTGCCTATTACCTCCTTTCCCCACTATCTCCATCGGAGCTGGCGGGTCTGGAGAAGGACGAGTTCAGGACGTACCTGATCGTTCGAGCCACAGAGAACACCAAGGTGAGCGGGGAAGTCAGGCCCGGGAGTTATGTGCTTGTCAGAGGCGTCATGGACGCGTATCCTCTGGGCAACCTAAGGATGATCCACGCGAGCTCCATTGAGGGAAAAGACTACTCGGACTACTGGAAGGACTACCGCGAGTTCGCCCTCAGCAGGCGCGAGGTCGTTGAGCTTTTTGAAAGGACGATCTACGTCCGTGACGACATGAGGAAGGCCCTCATATACTCCCTCTACGGTGTCCCCTACATCCTCTGGGGAAGCGGAGTATCCCAGTGGGGCGAGGGCTTTGAGTACACGGTCTACAAGCACAGGGAGAACATGGGGCTCCTGGCCCTCTGGAAGGCCCTCAAGTACCTCCAGTCGAGCCTGCCCTGGGAGCTCAGGCTCGGAAAAGAAACCTCCCTCGAGATAATCGACCCCATGCTGGACATAGACTTTCGAACCCGCAACCCCAACAGGAGCGATATGAAATACTATACTCCCCCATCGAAGAGGGGCCTGGTCAGGATTCCGAAGTGGACTGAGAAGTACCTTATGAACAAGAGGGCGATCGGTCTTCTCCCCCAGGACGTGGAGGCAGACCCCACCGACGCACTGGCCAAGATCTCCGAGACGCCTTTTGTCCTCATGCCCTGGGAGGAGAAGCCGTACTTCGAAGAGAACAGGGAGTTCAGGCAGCTGATCCCCAATCTGCTCGTGACGATCTTCATCAACAGGGAGCGCTTTCGCTCCATGAGCCACGATGAGCTCGGCAGGCTGAGGGAGGAGCACCTAAAATGGCGTCGGTGGGGCAGGGAGGAGTACAGCGAGACCTTTGGAAAGCTGACGACGCCGAGCGGGGTGTTCCACCTCGGAATGAGGTTCTACCTCGACGCCAGGCTCTTCGGGGCCATCACAAGGTTCTACGGAAAAATCACAGACAAGGCTGTAAAGGACGTTAGGGAGATCGACGACACCATACTGAATGAATGGAACGTGGTTCTCGACGAGATTATCAGGAAACGGCCTGAGGTCATAATGAAGCTTGAGAAAGAGTACGAGCATTACATCCCCCGTGACGTCAGGGCCCAAAAGGCCCTCCAGATTTTCCATGACCTGGCATCAACAAGCCCGAACGGCGAGGTTACCAGGGAGGAGTTCCTGAGGGAGATGATGAGGGGCGGCTTCAACGAGCGGGACGCCCTCGACATGATTGAAAGGTTTATAGCCACCGGCTACATTTACGAGCCATTTCCCGGAAAGCTGAGGCTGGTACGGTGATACCATGTCAAAAAAGAAGTTCATACGCCAGAGAGAGCAGCGGGAGAAGAAGAGAATAGCGAGGGAGAGAGTCAACATTCTCTTCACACTCGCCGAGCGCGTCTTTCCCTACGAGCCTGAATTAGCCAACCGCTACGTCGAAATAGCCCTGGCCGTCCAGCAGAAGGCCAAGATAAGGATGCCAAAGAAATGGAAGAGACGCTACTGCAAGAAATGCCATTCCTTCCTCGTTCCCGGCGTCAACGCTCGTGTGAGACTGAGGAGGAAAAGGATGCCTCACGTTGTGGTTAAATGCCTCAACTGCGGGCACATCATGAGGTATCCCTACCTGAAGGAGCAGAAGGAAAAACGAAGGAAAAATACCGAGAAAAGGAAACTGTTGATGGTGGTGCCCAACGTTAAACAATGAAAGTTCAAGGCCTTCGAGGCCTCTCTCTTGGGGCATTCCTTATGGCGTCCCTGCCGTTCCTGTAGGCTTCCTGGATCATGCTCTTTATCTGGTTCATAAGCTGCTTTGCCACGTCATACTGGCCGTTCTGGATGGCAATCCTGAGCTGCTCCATGAGGGGATTGACCTGGCTTACATCAATGCCTGCATTCTCCATAACCCGTATCTGAGCTTCAAGCTTCACGAGCTCCCTCTCGAGGGCCATCTTCTCGCTGTTCTTTATTGCTATCCTCATCTCGCCGGTCGCTGCCTTGAGGCTGAACTGGGTCCTGACCTGGAGCTCGAGCATAAGCTGATAGGCGTAGGTGTAGTTGCCGGCCTGAAGGGCCTGGTTGGCCTTCTCCATGGCCATCTCCATGACGCGAACCTGCTCCATGAGCTGGGTGGCGTTGGTGGCATTGGCGATCTCCTCAATGGCCCTGAGTCTCTCCCTGACCTGAATCATCAGCTGGAGCACGGTCTCCTTGGTAACGTTGACCTGGACTTCGTTTGTGGTGCAGTTGCACTCCTTGAGCTGCTTCCTAACCAGCTCCATGGTCATTTCAGAGGCATGGGTGTGAACCATGGTCATGTTCCTTATCTGGAACCTCTCCATCAGCAGGGTAATGTTCGTGGTCTTGTTAACGTAGAGTATTATAGCCCTGTTCTGAACCGCTATCCTGAGGGCGTTCTGAATTGCCAGGCTGTCGTTTCCAGCTACCACAACGCTTCCATTGAACTTAAGGCCGAACTTGATTTGGGCTTGGGTCATGACCATGAGGTTTGTCTCGTACCTGTTTTGACCACCCCAGCGCTCCACCGTAATACCCAGCTCTTGAAGATCATTAACGTACTCCTCCACCACTGCCTCAGGACCACCTATTATTATGACCTCATCCGGAGCGTAGCTCATAATCTCAGCAGTTACGTTCGGATCGTAAACACCCCACGTAGTCATCACAACAACCGCACCCGTCTCGTTGGCCAAGTACTCCGCTATACACTTATCTGCAGCGTTGTCGCTGACGAGTATCACTGTGACGCTTTCGGTGGCCGCGCTGACGCCTGTGAAGCTTACTGGCATTGCTAACATCAGCAATCCGAACAGGATTGCAAGGACTTTCTTTCCTATCATAACACTTCACCCCAGTTATCTTTATGAAAAAGGATATATTTAAGCTTTTTTAAGGAAATCGTCCAGTTGTGTTACCCATTGTTTAGAAAAAAGTGTTGAGATCAGATTTTTATCCAGTAACCGTTAACAAAGGTTTCTCAATGTTTAGCTGCGTTTAAAAATCAAGGATTCACCGCCAAATCTAGAAAACGGCTGAGATGTGGAAGGCCAAACAGATATCAGCATGGACTTATTTGGTTATAGCAACTGCTCGGACTGGACTACCCGAACCCGTCCTAACTTTCAGTGGAAATGCTATGAATGTGAACTCTTCCCCCACCAAAAGCTCGAGATTGGTAAGGTTCTCGAAGATAGGTACCTCCTCACTGAGGAGTATCCTGTGCACGGCATCATCCCCTATGCTCATGGCATCTGTTCCAACAGCTCTAGCCCCCTCCGCAACAAGGAACAGGGCGACTTCAGGTGATAATTCCCTTCCTCCAGTGAGAAACAGAACGATCCTCCCCAGGAATCCAGAGTCAGGCACCTCTTCAAGCCCTACCAGTCCTTCACCGCTCCGGACATCGATAACGAGACCGGGGCCCATAAACTTCTCAAGGGGAAGCTCATCAACTGTTTTTCCCCCGGGTATGAAGTGCGCCGGCGCATCGACATGGGTCCCGCTGTGCTCACCCAGCTTTAAGACGTTCATGTAGTAGCCGTCACGTTCTATAACCGCCCAGGGCTTTATCCGTACCTCCGGGTCTCCAGGATAAACCCGGGTCTCCTCGGAGAGGGAAAGGGAAAGGTCGATTATCATGGAACCACCAATGGACTTTTAACGTTAAAGGATTAAAACCCTGCGGTGATAACGATGGACTGCACGAAGGATTACTGCGTCAAGGACATCAACCTGGCACCCAGCGGGGAGAAGAAGATAGACTGGGTATCCCGCTTTATGCCGGTTCTCCAGAATATAAGGAATGATTTCGAGAAGAGGCAGCCCTTCAAAGGGGTTAGAATCGCGGCAACACTCCACCTCGAAATGAAAACGGCATTTTTACTGCTCACCCTCAAGGCAGCCGGTGCAGAAGTTTCGGCCGCGGCGAGCAATCCACTTTCAACCCAAGACGACGTTGTTGCGGCTTTGGCCAAGGCTGGCGTTAAGGTCTACGCGGTGAGGGGCGAGAGCCGGGAGGAGTACTACGAGAACATGCATAGAGCGCTGGATATTAGGCCGAACATAATAATAGACGATGGGGCAGACATGATAAGCGTTGTCCACCGCGAAAGGACGGAGCTGATAGACGAGGTTTGGGGTGCCAGTGAAGAGACTACGACCGGCGTTATAAGACTCCGCGCAATGGAGAAGGACGGCGTGCTGAGGTTCCCGATAATAGCTGTGAACGATAGCTACACCAAATATCTCTTCGACAACCGCTACGGAACGGGCCAGTCCACGTGGGATGGCATACTAAGAACTACCAACCTACTTATAGCCGGGAAAAATGTCGTCGTTGTCGGCTATGGCTGGTGCGGAAGAGGCATAGCTATGAGAGCCCGGGGACTCGGAGCAACCGTTATCGTTGTCGAAGTTGACCCGATCAGGGCTCTCGAGGCAAGAATGGACGGCTTCATGGTCACGAACATGCTCGAGGCTGCAAAAATTGGCGATATCTTCATTACGGCAACCGGAGACATCAACTGTATCCGCAAAGAACACTTCGAACTCATGAAGGACGGTGTTATCCTTGCCAACGCCGGCCATTTCGACGTTGAGATAAGCAAACCCGACCTAGAGGCACTGGCTGTAGAGATAAACCAGCCGAGGCCAAACATCACCGAGTACAAGCTCGCCGATGGAAGAAGGCTCTATCTCCTCGCGGAGGGTAGACTCGTCAATCTGGCTGCGGCAGATGGCCACCCTGCCGAGATAATGGATATGAGCTTTGCTCTGCAAGCTAAGGCGGCCGAATATATCAGAAATAACCACAAGAAGCTTGAGCCCAAAGTCTATGTGCTCCCAAGAGAGATAGATGAGATGGTAGCAAGGATTAAACTCAAGGCAATGGGCATCGAGATTGAAAAACTCACGCAGGAGCAGAGAAAGTACCTTGAGAGCTGGGAACACGGCACATAAGGGGCAACGTTGATTTTTACTCACACAGATAATACAGAAGCCCTGCCGAATTTTATTCATTTTTGAAAACTCTTTTGTTGCTACTTGTAACGATAAGGGCTGCCATCAAGGCAAAATCTGAGGAAAATCTTTTATACATAAATCCATATTCCGCTGCGGTGGTACCCATGAAGAAGTTTTCAACCATATTCGTGGTGTTAGTAGTACTGCTTAGTCTACCCATGGCTGCCTCTGTCCAGCAGAGGCACGGCATAGACTACTCCAAGCCACTCTATGCAGAGGACGTAAAGATAGGATATAAAATGACCGTAGACTATATTCCAAGGGCCGCAGGATTCCGGGGCGGACAAGGCGGTGGAACCAGTGTCACAACGACAGCTACGGGCATTCTTGGAGCCCCCGTCGAGGGAGAGAAGTACGCGATAGTCATAGGCATCGCCGATTACCCAGGTACTTCAAGCGACCTTCAGTATACTGACGATGACGCTCAGCTTGTCTATGACACTCTGATTAACGTCTATGGGTTCAAACCAGAGAACATAATATTACTTCTAAACATGGACGCTAGCTTCTACAACATATATAACGCAGTCATGGAGCTTAAATCAAAGGTTCAGCCTGGCGATGAGGTTGTCTTCTACTTCAGCGGACACGGTTCAAACGGAAGGGCAGAGGATGGAGATGATGAAATAATCGACGAAGCACTCGTTACCCATGACGGCAATCCAGACGGAAGCTTCATCCTTATATGGGACGGCCAGCTCAAAGCGTGGTTCGAGGACTTCCCAACCGACAGGATAATATTCATCTTCGACAGCTGCTACTCCGGAGGAATGACCGACCTAGCTGCCGAGGGTAGGATTGTGGTCATGGCTTCCGGAGAGAGGGAGTTCTCACTTGAGAGCTCTGAATGGCAGCACGGCCAGTTCACGTACTACTTCTTCCTTGAGGGCATAAACTACGGCTACGCTGATGTCTACGACCACGATGGAGACCCCACCACCCCGGACGTCACCGTCGAGGAGGCCTTTGACTACACCCTAGCCAACTGCGAGCAACAGACACCAGTCATCGTGGACGGCTTTACCAACGATCTCCTTCCGTAAAGCGTTTTAACTCCCTCTTCTTTTCTTATTCTGGTGGTGTTATGGACTTTGGGTCCCTTAAGATTATTCCCGTTGGCAGAGTCAGGAAAGAAAACGAGAAAACTTGGCTTGAACTCTATCCCGAGTTCAGCGAAGCCGTAGAAGGGCTTCGAGAGGGAGATTGGATAAAGCTCATCCTCTGGTTCCATGAAAGCGACACGCCCGAACGGAAGAGCGTCTTGAAAGTTCATCCCTACAACAACACTAAAAATCCCCTCAAGGGCGTCTTCGCCACCCGCTCTCCCATTAGGCCAAACCCTCTGGCAATTTATGCGGTCAAAATCCATAGAATAAAAGGAAACAGGCTGTACATAGACTGGATTGACGCCCACGACGGAACGCCAATAGCCGACATCAAAATACTCGTCGAGAGGCTCGACTGTCCAAAGGAAATGCCCATCGAGGAGTGGGAACTCGACATCAAGAAATCGCGACAGGTGGGAGAGATAAACCTGATTCCGAGGAAGGACGAGCACCTCGACGAGCTGGAGGAAGTTTCTCCGGATGAATACGACGCTCTTGTGGTCGAAATCGGACCGAAGACGACGGTTCTAACTGCGGAAGAACTCGTAAAGCTCATTGAAGTGTTGGAGGAGTTCTACGATAAACTGCCCGTGGAAATTAAAGACAAGCTCAGAAGACACGAAGGGCGCTCTCATTGAGGCTCACGTAGATCTCTTTCCTTTTTTTCAATTCCTATCACCAACATACAAAGAGCTTAAAGATAGAACTCTTCAACTGGACTCCGTATTTCACTGAAACTATCAGAGGAATGCCTAAAAGCGATTATTTAAAATGTTTAAGCAAACAGAGACGTTAAAGTTTTTGTTTGTGCAGCCTTGCAAGCCCTTCCACCAACTCCTTGAAGTACTCGTAAAACTCGCTCTCCCTCAACTTTTCAAGAGCGCTCCAGAACTCGTCGAGATTCTTAAAGCCCGTCTGCTCGTATTCCAGTGCCTGAATCAACATCTCCAGCTTGTCGGCGAACTTAACGAGTCTGCCCTCAAGGCTGAGCCCTTCCTCGTACTCGCGCCAGAGCCTGAAGTACTCCTTTGCCAAGGATCCGGCCTTAATGAACATCTCCATTGCAGCTTTCTTCTCAGCTTTTCCCTTATCAAGGTAGTACTGGGCAGTTAGGGGAACGTCCGTTATTCTTGCCTCTGCCAGATCGTGGAGTATTGCTATCTTGAGGGCCCGCTCAACATCTATCTCAATCCCATTTTCCTTCAAAGAATCTGCCAGGAAAAGGGTTATCAGGGCCACACGGTAGCTGTGGTCAGCTATGCTCTCCGGGTTTGAAACACCCCTCAGAAGCCAGCCCGTTCTCGGCAGCTTCTTGAGGTTCCCTGCTTCAAAAAACAGATCGAGCATGCTCACTCCTCCGTGATGAAAACGGCTTTTTCGGTCTCTATCGCGCTCGCCATTATGCAGTCGCCCAAGAACCTTCCGTAAACCCTCACCCACTCCCCTTTACCCAGACATGGGCTTCCGGAGAACTCGACCCTGATGCCGGAAACTTTAAACGTGGCTCTGTATCCAGGAAGTTCCATGGGGAGGAACTCAATCAAAGGCTTGTCCTCAATAGTACCCTCGATGACAACGTTCTTGCCCCTGAAACCCCTGGCATGGAGCTCATCAACCGTAACGATGTAATAATAATGATGACCGAGTTTCATCCTCTTGGGCATACTTCATCACCTTTATAGCCCGACTTCGAGTACTATCTGTGGGGTGAGGATATGATAAAGGTTGCGATTATAGGAGCCGAAAACGTCGGTAAATCAACGCTCATGAACGCCCTCATTGGGGGCAAAATTTCAGAGGTGGAGAACCTTCCGGGAACTACAAAGGGAACCATAAGGCGGCGCTTCGGCAAGCTGAAGATACCGAAGAGCATGAAGAACCCGATGGGCGGTGCAGATGAGTTTGTCCTCATAGACACGGCCGGACTCTTCGATCCACAGAGGGAGCTCAGAGGGAAGGTCCTCAGTGAGGAAAAGTTCAGGGAGATTATAGAGGAGATAATATCATCGGACATCGTCATCCACATGGTTGATGCGACGGTCGGCCTCCACAGGGGTATGGAAAAGCTCCACCACATGCTCAAGTTCAGATACGAGAAGCCAATAATAGTGGTCATCAACAAGACAGACCTTGTCCCAAGGGAGCGGGTCGAGGAGCTGAGAAGGATAATAAAGAAGCGCCTTGAACAGGAGGCCATCCCTCTCTCGCTGGTCACCTACGAAGGCTTCAACGACCTGCTGAAGGCGTTAGCCTATTACGCCCAGTACGTCTGATCAGCACTTGCATATCTTTACCAGAACTTTTCTGTGCCTCGGCCCATCGAGTTCGACGAAGAGTATCCTCTGCCAAGTTCCAAGCAGAAGTTCTCCCTCGTCTACAGGCACGACGATCTCTGGGCTGAGGAAGAGGCTCGCCCTTATATGGGAGTGGGCGTTGCTGTCTATTGAGTCATGACCGTAGCCGGCCCCTTTGGGAACAAGTTCCTTCATCTTGGCCTTTATATCCTGGAGGAGCCTCTCCTCATTCTCATTTATTAAGAGGCCCGTCGTCGTGTGCTTGGTAAAAACAACGACGATGCCGCTCGTGACGTCACTCCTCCAGACGAGGTGCTGAATCTCCTTCGTTATGTCTATTATCTGAAATCTCTCCTTCGTGGGCACCTCAATCTCGAAGAGCATTTACTTCACCACGCGGAGGTTCTTCCGGATATCAATAAGGACTTCCTCCGGACTTTTAATATCCCCAGAGACTATGGCCCTTAAAAGGACTGCCTTCTCATAAGCCCTAACGAGCTCGATTCTGCCGTTATCAATAACCTCCGAGCGCAGCGTGTTGTATATCTCCTCGACGGCGTCCCTGAACAGAAGTTCGTCCGAGTAAACATCATTGTCGGTTAGGAGAAGGGTTATGAAGTCGCCTATGAACTCAACTTTACTCTCCTTCCGCCCGATCAGTGCTTTGAGCCGTTCCATGACCTAACCCTCCCCGGAAGCTCACGCTCAAGCGCTTTGATGAGTATCTCCGAGATGAGTACTGAAGAGAACTTTGGATCCCTGACTTCAACGGCGGCGTCAATGGCCTTCTCAACCTCACCATTCTTGACCAGATGATGGGCTATGTCCGCCATCACTATTGAGCGAAGCTTTCTGTCCTGGATGAGTGTCCCAACTTTCATTGCTCCCTCGAGCTTCCCAACGAGGACGTAGTAACGGGCTATCTTGGCCCATACTTCTTCGCTTGGTGTGCTCTTCCCTATTGCATTAACGATTTCCCAGCTCCCCTTTTCCGGCCTCTCGAGGATCCTGTTCATCACAGCCTTACCAACAGCATCCGCTTCCTCTTCATTCAGCGCGGATATGAACTTAGGAAGGACGTCATGGTCTCTTTCCAGAAGTTCCAGAGCCATCTTCACGAGAAGCGACTCACTGTCCTCGAGACGCCTGATGAGCTTGACAGCCGGAATACCCTCACCGGTGAGGGCAAAAGCAAGGGCAAGCTCCACAGTGAACTCCTTCCCAAAGCGGTCTATGAGCTCGTTGGCCACCTCCTCGAGAGAATCTATGTAATGGCCAAGAACCTCCTTATCCTTCAGGTAGAAGGAAACCTCCTTAAAGGCCTGTCTAGCCCACTCTTTAACACTGATTCCTCTGATGAGGGTTATCCCGTTCTCATAGCTTCCAAGAATCATATAGGCCTTAATCAGCTCAAGAAGGGCCTTGGAGCGATAGGGTTCAGAATCAATATACTCCAGGGCAAGCTTACTTCTCCTGAGGCGGTAAGCGACTTTCAGCTGCTCTTTTCCAATCATCCGGGTGTTAGTGCGTATTATTTCTAGTAAAACCTCGTTCCTAAGCTTCCTATTACTGATTTCGAGGGCATACGTCACGGCCTCACCTATTTCGCCGAGGAAAAGCATGTAAGTGGCAGCGCTCTGCATTATTAAATCCCGCTGAGGAGCTGGAAGAACGCGGGAATCCTCGAGGACCTCTTGGTATATCCTCTTGGCGGATTTGAGGCCAGCCTTGCTGAGAGAGTAGCCAACCGAGAGAAGTGCTCGGAACATTTTAACAGGCTCGTCGATTTCCTTTGTAGTCTCCACGGCCCTCAAAAAGGCAGTCTTGTAGTTGTTGTCCTTCGCCTTTGCCAGCCTCTCGCCGATTTTAGCGTAGGTAATCGATTTGATATAGGGATCCTGAATTATTTCAACAGAGTCGAGTATCTCCTTAACTAGCATATCCTTCACCCGTAAGAGTAAATTACCCGGGGCTCATTTCACCAAAAATACACGTTCGATGTTATTAAACCTAACCCTCGGAACTTTTTTAAGAGTTTGACTCCATGAAGAGACCATGTACGCAGTAATATTCGGTAAGAATCCCCGTCTCAGCGAGGCAGAGTTTCACTCCTTCGCGAGGAGGTTTCATCTAAAGGTTAGGCCAGTCGAGAGCGGGAGGGACTGGCTGGTTTTCGAGGCTGATCCCAACGTAGAAAGATATTTTAGGTGGCTCGGAGGCTCGCTGAAGCTGGTTAAGATACTTGGTGAGGGAGAGGGAACTATACGGGAGTTTGAATACTCAAAGCTTTTCACAGTGAGCCTCTACGGGAAGAGCGACTGGAAGCTCTGGCGGAAGCTTGGGAGCGAGATAAAGAAGGAGTTCAAAGTCGAAGGTCCCTCAAAGTTCTTCAAACCGGCCAAAGTTTACGCCATGCCGGCCGAGCTCATCCTCAAGGGATTTCCAGAAACTAAGGACTTTGTATTCCTCTTCGGCGAGAGTCTCTGGGTTGGAGAGACGATTAAGGTCACTGACCCCTTTGAGCTGAAAAAGCTTGACGTCGAAAGGCCGATTCAGAGGCCGATACTATCCATTCCACCCAGACTGGCGAGGATAATGGTGAACCTGAGCGGGGTGAGAAAAGGCAACTTCCTCGATCCCTTCTGTGGCATAGGAACGATAGTCCAGGAGTTCGTCCTCCAGGGGCTTTCAGCTTACGGAAGCGACAGGGACGAGAAAGCCATTAGAGACGCCAAGAAAAACTTAACGTGGCTTAGGAAGGAGTTCCACCTTAAGAACTCGGCCCACCTTGAGGTCTGTGACGCTAGGAAGCTGAGGAGGTGCCTCAGGACAAGGTTTGACGCCATAGTCACAGAACCCTACCTCGGCAAGCCTCTCAAGAGGAACCCGAGCAGAGGGGAGGCGATAAAGCTCACCAACGAGCTTGATCGCTTCTATTATCCGGTCTTCGAGAGCTTCAGTGAGGTTCTCAAGAGGAATGGAAAGGTTGTCTTCGTCTTCCCAGCATACAGGCTTTCCAGCGGTGGAATCTATAGAAAAGACAGGAAGTGGCTCGGGAAACTCGGCTTTGAGGTCCTGGGCAAATACACCGACTATGAAGAGAGGCACAAACTGGTCAGAGACATTCACGTGCTGAGATACAGAGGTTAATCCCCAAGCAGCCTCACGTGCTCCTGCTTTATGTAACGGTGGGCAACTGCTATAAGTCCCGCTTCTTTCGCCTTTTTGAAGGCATCCCTGTTGTAGGTTCTAAACTGGAACCAGACGACCTTGGCGCCCTTCTCTATCGCCTGCTCAACGTAGTCCATCGTGAACTCCGGTCTGACGAAGAGGTCGACGATTTCAATATCATCGGGAATGTCAAGAACGCTCGGATAGCACTTTCTGCCGAGACCTCCTCGTAGCGCGGGTTCACCGGATAGACCTCGTAGCCACGTTCAAGCAGATAGCGCATGACGTCGTTCGCATCGCGCCCCGGCCCCGGAGAAACTCCAACGAGAGCTATCCTCCTTTACTTGGTAAGTATCTCCTTAATGTCGTCATCAGTCAGTCTGTCGACGGGCATTACCCTTACCATGCTACCACCGGAGAAACCTAGAAGTGAACCTTTAAAGGGGTAGTGGGAAAGTTCCTTTGGTGGGAAGATGTCCCTTTACGAAGAAACTGTATCGAGCAGGATGTTCCAGCTCCTGATGATCCTCCCCATGGCGGCAATGCTCTGGGGAACGTACCAGACGTACCAAGCCGGGGAAGGGTTCGAGATAATGGCGGCCTCCACCATCGGGGCTCTTATAATCCTGCTGGACGTCATGGCAATTAGGATTGAGATAGACGACCGTGAGCTGAGGATACGTGGTGTTCTGGGGCTCTTGGTCAGAAAGACGATCTCATTGGAGAACATCGCGAGCTTTAGAGTTGGTAAGAGCTGGACCCTGTGCTACGGAATGATACACTTCAACCTTCCCGCCAAAGGCTGCGTTACGATACGCCAGAAACATGGCTGGAGCGTTTCCTTCACAACGAACAGACCAGAGGAAGTCGCGATGGTTCTCTCTACTCTGGGCATTCCACGAGAACCTTAGTGCCCTCAACGGCAACGACTTTCACTTCCTCACCCCTCCTAGCAGTTCCATTTATGCATTCTGCCTTCCAGAGCCCGCCTTCGAGC
This sequence comes from Thermococcus onnurineus NA1, assembly GCF_000018365.1. Taxonomy (NCBI): domain Archaea; kingdom Methanobacteriati; phylum Methanobacteriota; class Thermococci; order Thermococcales; family Thermococcaceae; genus Thermococcus; species Thermococcus onnurineus. The sequence goes on from NC_011529.1 coordinate 1,118,092, forward strand.
TTGACAAGACCTTCGGACGTTAAATCCTCAACAACCACTGCAGTCCTGCCTATCAACACCTCAACGCCGACTTCCACCTTTCTGTCGAAGGTATTGAGAAGGAACGGGGCGATGACTATGTCCTTGATCAGGAGTACTCCCAAGATAACCAGCACACCCCTGGTGGGAACGTTTATGCCCATTGCGGGGAGGACGATTAAGAGCAGAACGGCCACAATAAGTTCGTCCGCCATCAATGCGAGAAGCTTGAGAATATTTCCCTTTTTCATTCCCTTCCCTCCAGCCAGCGCCAGTATTCGTTCAGCTCAACCACGCGCCACCAGTGTTTGAGCTCCCTTCTGGCGGTTTTGTAGTCAGGATAAAACCTTCCGACGAGTTCCCAGAAGGCCTTTGAGTGGTTGAGATACCTCAGGTGAGCAAGCTCGTGAACAACAACGTATCGCTTCAGATTTTCTGGAACGACTATGAGACGGAGGTTGAAGCTCAGGTTTTTCCTCGAAGAGCAGCTTCCCCACTTGCTCCTGCCGAGCCTCACGTAGATCTTTCCGGGTTCGACGCCCATCTTCCGGGAGTACTCACCGATAAGCTCGTGGAGTTCCCTCCTGAGGCGCTCTCTGAGGAGCGAGATCATCTGTTCGGGCATCGGAGGGAGGACGACCGTCCCGAACCGGTCGTGTATCTTCGGCTTTCTACCATGGATGACGTGGTAGAACCTGCCATCGAGGGGAAAACCCTTTTCCGCCTCTTTCCGGGCTTTTTCAACCCCAGCAAGTTTTTTCTCAAGCCACTTCCTGTGATTCTCAATAAAGGAATCAACGTCAAAGCCGAACGGGGCCGTAACAACTACCTTTCCATCCGGCCTGACCTCAAGCCGGGCGTACTTTACCGGCCTCACGCGGAGCTCGTAGTCCATCCCGCTCACCTTTAAGGAAAAGTAAGAAGCTGAGCTTATGAAAGTTGAGGTTCTCAAGAGAAAAGCCAAGAGCATCTACACCCGCTCGAAGATTCCAGGAGTTAACTGGACGGTGAACCAGTACGTCGGCTGTGCCTTCGCCTGCAGGTACTGCTACGCCAAGTTTCTGTGCCGGTGGAGGGACTATGGGGAGTGGGGAAGCTGGGTGGAGGTAAAGACCAACGCACCGGAGCTCACCAAGAAGCGGGTGCGAGGGAGCGTTGTGATGTCAACCGTCAGCGACCCCTACCAGCCAATAGAAGCTGAACTGAAGCTAACTAGGCGGGTTCTCCGCTACATGGACAAGAGAAACGAGCTGTCCATATTGACGAGGTCACCGTTGGTCACCCGCGACATAGACTTATTCCGGGAGTTCCGCTCGATAGAAGTTGGCCTGACGATTAACGGCGTTGATGGGAGGGAAAAGAGGCTCTTTGAACCGCTGGCACCTCTGCATAAGGCGAGAGTAAACGCGCTCCAGACGCTTTACGATGAGAGCGTAAGAACCTACGTCTTCGTGAGCCCAATAATCCCAGGAGTTACCGATGTCAGAACCATCGTAGAGGAGACACGGGGCTTGGCTGACTACTACTTCTTCGAAGTTCTCAACCTCCGCGCTGCCGGGAGGGAGTTTGAGAGACTTTTGATGGAGGAGTATTCCGAGAGCTATGAGGTCCTGACCGACAACGAGAAGTTTGAGAGCTTCATAGGAGCGCTGAAAAAGGAGATAAAGGCGCTGAAGGTTCGAGCGGAGGGGTAGAGACCCACAGGAAGGGGTGGGAGTTCGTCCCGCTATGATCACCACGTCACACCAAGCAGTTCTCCACCATAGGCGAGCCATATCAGGAGGGCAGTTGCAAATGGAACCGTGAACTCGTCGTAGGCCGACGGGATGGGAAGGCTCTCCAGAAATACCGCAATCATGGCCACCAATCCCAGGAACGGGAGGGAATACTGCATACCAAGGACTCTGTGGGCAAAAACCAGCATGACCAGAGATACACCGAACATTGTGGCACTTCCAATGATGGTCTTTCTTTTATTCCACGGAATCTTCGGGCCACCAACCGCCTGGCCGATTATTGCATTGAAGCAGTCGCCGAAGGTCGAGACCCACAGTGCCGAGAGGGCGGCTATCTTCGGAAAGATTGAACATATCATTGCCATCGTAACCCAGAAGAGGAAGCTCCCCAGATAGTTGTCGACTTCGTCCTCCCTCGCCATCTGGCGGTAGCTTATATCGGCTATCGGAACCGTGAATTTCCAGCCGCGCCTCAGCTTGAGATGCTGGAGAGTGTAGAGGAATGCTAAACCCCACACCACCAAGAGCGTTACCCACCTTGGCGTGAAGACTATTATTGGAGCACCAAGTATTCCCGGTGAGATATGCCAAGCCTTTCTTATCAGCTCCCTTCGAGATATACGGTTCATGATTTCACCCTTCTAGAGTTCAGCAGAAGGATTTATATCTTCTACGGAATCACCGCTATCACCAGCGAGTTGACGTTCGTTCCGGTCGGGCCGGTTTTGAGGAGCGCACCTACTTTTTCGAGGGCCCTGTAGACGTCGTGTTTCTTAAGGACTTCCTCCACACCTATTCCAGCCGTTTTGAGATTTTCAAGGGTGGATCCGTCAACAATTCCCCCGGAGGCATCGGTGGGACCGTCGGTTCCGTCGGTGTCAAGAGCCAAAACTACGGCGTTTAAGCCAGCTATCTTCCTCGCTATGCTCAGCGCGAACTCCTGGTTCGGGCCGCCGAGACCAGCTTCCCCTTCAATCGTGACTGTCCACTCACCACCGGCTATCAGAACAGCGGGCCTCTCAAAGGGCCGGTTTCTCGAGGCTATCTCCTGAATCAGCGAGCCGATTGCGAGCGCTACCTCCCTTGCCTTGCCTTCAAGGGTGGTCGTCAGGATGTGGGCATTAAAACCGAGCTCTTCGGCCTTTCTCTTTGCGGCCTCACACGCTATAGCCCCGCTCCCCACTATGAAGTTGTGAACGTTGGGCAGATCTTCTTTGAGGGTCTCCTCTGCTTCCCCCCGGAGGCCTTTTTCTATGTGCTTCCTAACACTCTCCGGGAGCTTGTCCCACACACCGTAGAGCCTCAGAACCCTGTGAGCGTCTTCAAAGGTTGTGGGGTCACTCACAGTTGGTCCAGAGGCTATGGCCTCCAAGGGGTCACCGACGACATCCGAGAGGATTAAACTTACAACCGTCCCCTTCACAAGCTTTGCCAGTTTTCCGCCCTTCACCTTTGAGATGTGCTTCCTAACGGTGTTTATCTCGTAAATCTTCGCCCCACTTTTCAAAAGAAGCTCGTTCGTCTGTATCTTGTCGTCAAGGCTTATGCCGTCCTCGGGTAGAGTAAAGAGAGCCGAACCTCCACCTGAAATCAGGACAAGAAGTAAATCCTCTTCCCCAACTTTTTCCGCGAGCTCAACGCCAGCCAGTGCGCCTCTCATAGAGTTCTCGTCGGGAACTGGATGACCCGCCTCGATTACCGTAATTTTCGAGTCGTCCACGCAATTTGCAGCGTATCCATATTTTGTGACGATGAGGCCTTCTGCTATCTTCTCACCGAGAACCTCATAAGCAGCTTTAGCCATCGCACAGGCAGCCTTGCCGAAAGCGAGGAGGTAAATTTTTCCAGAAACCCTAAATTTCTCCTCTTTAACAATCAGCCACTCCCCATCAAAGCCGAAGGAGTTTTTCACTGCCATATAAGGATCAGCCGCTTTGAGGGCGGCGTTCATTATTTCGAAGGCGATGGTCTTGGTGTCTCCAATCATCATTTCCTTCCCCCGCAACCGGCCAGCCTTTGAGACAAAGTAAGCACTTTCGCCTTCTATCGTTCCGAGGTGGAGGTCGTAACCCCAGGCCTTGAGATCCTTAAAGCGGAACCTCCTTTCGGCAGGACAACGCCAGAGTTTTCAACTATGTAGTACCCTTCGAGCATTTTCATCACCAAAAGTTAATAAAATAGCCAAGAGTATTTAAAGGTTTATTCCCAGTGCTAGAGCATGGAGAAAGAAGCACAGGATACCCTCAGTCGAGGATAATCAGCTCTATCTCAGCAACAGTTTTTGGGTTCTTTAGAAGCTCAACGATGCGCCTGTCTATGTCTCTAGCGGCTTTGTTCGCTTTTATCGCAAGGGTTCTTCCATCGATGTAGTCGCTCTTCCTGACGACCATGGAGTAGGGATGTTCGAGAATCAGCCTGGGGCTCCCCTCGGCGAGAACTTCGTCGATAAGGTCAGCGATTTTTATCCTTATGAGGAGCCTCTTTCCTTCTTTCAGCGCTCGCTTAAACTCCTCACTCAGGTCGTTTATTCCTTTGTCAGCTTCAATACAGAGTATGCAATCTCCTCTCGGGGTCAGGTAGTCCTCCTTTGTAAACTCAAGCGTGGACTTGTGAGTGGCCCTAACGTTCTCGTGACCCCGGCAGCGGATGATTTCCCTGAGCATGGTTCAGGTTTTGAGAGAGGGTTTATAAGCCTGAGCCGGGGAAAAGTTTTAAAACAGCTTTCGAGATTGGGCATATGGTTGTCAAACTCAAGCTAACGGGGGGATTGATGATGGGAAACATCAGGCAGACGTTCATTAAGAGGGTTGCAAGGGAGCTCTTTGACCGCTATCCAGACCAGTTCACCAAGGACTTCGAGCACAACAAGAAGAAGGTCGGGGAGCTGACCAACGTTACCAGTAAGACCATCAGGAACAGGATAGCGGGCTACATCACCAGGCTCGTGAGAATGAAAGAAGAGGGCAAGATGCTCTGAATGCCCTATCCCTCGTTTTTCTGAGCTTTAACTTTCTCCTTCTCCAGCCGCTTTCTAAAAGTCGTCGAGGTCTTCCAGTATCTTCCTAGGGAGCCTCGGGCCAAACTCGCGCATGAGTCTCTCGAATTCGCGCTCGTTCTCCTGGGCTATTCTCCGCAGGAGATTCTCTATGTAGGTCTCGGTGATAAGGCGGACCTCTTCAAGCTCCTGCTTTGTCATTATGAGCTCCTCAATCCTTTCCTGAATCTCGGCGAGGAACATCACGAGCTCTCTAATCTTGTCCTCCACTGGCTCGGTAGACTTTATCAGCGCCCTCGCCTGAGCATACTCGCGGGTGGGCCTTGGCGCCTTTGGCTCGTACATCTCTGTTCCAAAGGCATACGGCGTCAGGAGAACCTCTAAACGGAAGCCGCGCTTTATCGTGTAGTACTTCCTCGGTCTGCCACGCGGGATCTTCTCCACCCTACCTTCAATCAGTCCCGCACTCTCAAGTATTCTGAGGTGCTCCAAAACGGCCTTCTGGCCAACACCAAGCTCCTGACTAAGCTCGCTCACAAAGTACGGCCTCCTGGTGAGCAGGATGAGTATCCTTCTTCGCGTCTCGTTTCCTAGTATGTCAAGCAATCGTCCCATGTTCTTATTTGACTCCATGCTCTCACCCCCTTATCTTTCCCTAACTTAATGTAAGAAAAGGCCACTTTAAGCTTTTCGGTTTGGATGCCCAACTTTAAAAGGCATCGAAAGAATTACCAGCGGTGGTCCCAATGTTCGCAGCGAAGCTGGTCTGCACAAAGTGTGGTGAGGAGTACTCCCTAGCATGTGGAGTTTATAAGTGCACCAAATGTGGTTCACCCCTAGATGTTCGCTATCATTACGACGATATAGCAGACCTCATCCAGGATAACGACCCCTGGTTCAGGGAGCATCCGCACGTCTGGAAGTACTGGATGTTCCTTCCAGTCTCCAATCTTAAAAAAGCGGTTACGCTCAATGAAGGCGGTACAAGACTTTACAGGGCAAAAAGGCTTGAGGAAAAAATAGGCATCTCGAAGCTGTACATCAAGAACGAAGGCGAGAACCCGACTGGGGCTTTTAAAGACAGAGGCTCAAGTGTCGAAATTACAAAAGCCCTCGAGTTTCACGCGCAGAAAGTGATAGTAGCTTCAACCGGCAACATGGCGGCGTCAATAAGTGCATACGGGGCAAAAGCTGGCCTCAAAGTCACTATAGTAGTTCCCGAGGGAACCCCAGAGGGCAAGCTCGTCCAGGCCAAGATGTATGGAGCAAACGTTGAGGTTTTCGGAAAGACGTACGATGAAGCGCTGGCAGAGGCAGAGAGAAGGGCGCTTGAGGATGGCTACTACCTGACCGGCAACTACCACTACCGTGTCGAGGGACAGAAGACGACGGGCTTTGAAATCATCGATCAGCTCCACTTCAACGTCCCCGACTGGATAGTAGTGCCCATAGGAGCCGGAACACACCTCAGGGCAATCTGGAAGGGCCTAAAAGAGTTTTATCGGATTGGCCTCATCAGTGAGCTTCCAAGGATAGCGGGCGTCCAAATTGAGGGCTATGACTCAATAGTTAGAGCTTGGAAGACCAGCAAACCCATTGAAAAGATAACAAAAAAGGTCCCAACAATCGCCAGTGCAATAGCCGTCAAGGCCCCAGTTGATGGAGAGAACGTTCTCAAGGCAGTAAAGGAGAGCAACGGATACCTCGATACAGTTACCAATGAAGAAACAGCCGCTGCTGGCCTTCTCCTCGGAAGGGAAGGACTCTTTGTTGAGCCCTCCTCCGCAACCTCCCTGGCCCTTGCTCAGAAAATGAGGGAAGAGGGAATAATAGACAAAGGCGAAAGCGTAGTTATCATCGCAACCGGCCACGGACTCAAAGACATCAACACCTGGAGCAAAGTGCTGACGAGCTAAGGCACCTCGTGATGGAGCCTGCATCTAGCCTCGTAGCTCTCCCTTCCTCCAACTAGGATTACCGGGGAATCCCTGGGAGCAGGCTTTCCATCGATAAGCCTCTGACTTCGGGTCGCAGGCCTCCCACAGACAGTGCAGACAGCGGTTAGGTAGACTATGTTGTCAGCCCTGACAAGAAGTTCCCTAGTTACAGGGAACGGGTCTCCCTTGAAGTCGAGATTCAGGCCACTCGCTATGACGTAAACACCATCATCGGCAAGCCTGTCGAGTGTTTCAACGATGCTCATCGGAAAGAACTGCACCTCGTCAATTCCTATGACCTCAAAGTTCTCTCTCTTGGTTATTTCTCCTATCGTTCTCACACCCTCTTCATCCGTCGGTATGACAAAAGCTTCGTAGCGCAGCCCGTTGTGGGCAACGATCTCATCCTCGCTGTACCTGTTGTCTATGGCAGGTTTGAAGAGCGCTGCCTTTCTTTTTGCAAACATCTGGCGTTCTATGCGCTTAATCAGCTCCGTTGTTTTACCCGCAAACATTGGACCCGTGATGACTTCCAAGAACCCTCCCGGATGCATGGTCTCACCGAAGAACCAAGAACCTTGGGGTTAAAATTACCTGCGGAAGAAAAGTTGAACGGAAGACGAAAATGGGAAGAAAAAGCCGTCAGAGCGGTCAGATTGGGGTGACGTGGCCCCACTTCTCCAATGCCCTTGCGAGCTCCTTGTGGGTCTTGGCGTACTCGTCGAGCGGTATACCCTGGACGAGGGCATCGATAGCCTGCCTCACTGCTCTCGCTCCAGCGGCAGGCCCGTCCGGATGGCCGAGGGTTCCACCGCCGAGCTGGAGGACTATGTCGGTTCCAAGGGCGTCTATGACTATCGGCAGGTTGCCCGGGTGCAGGCCGCCTGAGCTGGTCGGGAAGGCTGGCTTTATGCTGTAGAACTTCTGCTCCAGGTGGAAGACGTCGTTCTCGTCGGGCTTGTAGTGCTCCTCCCTAAGGATTCTGGCGTTCTGTATGACGTCCCACTTGCCACCCTCAAGCTTGCCAGCTCCAGCGGTTCCAACGTGGAGCTGGTCGATACCGATGAGCCTGTAGAGCTTCGCCAGGACGAACATCGAGATGCCGTGGTAGGGGTTCCTGGTGAAGGTCGCGTGCATTGCCCTGTGGCCGTGAATGGCCAGACCGTAGTCTGCCGCGAGGTCGCGGATGTATTCAAGGGCTCCCCAACCGGTTATGACGACGTCAACCATCGCGTGCTTGAGGCCGAGGTCAGCCAAGATTTCCAGCCTGCGCTCCATCTCCCTAACGTCAGCTGTTATGTTGGCGAACCAAGTCTTCTTCTCGCCGGTCTCGCTCTCAACCTTCTCGATGATCTTGGCGATGGTCTCAGCCCTCTCCTCAAAGCGGTTGTACCATGGGCTGGTGAGGTTCTCGTCGTCCTTCATGTAGTCGGCCCCATTGAGAAGAAGCTCATAGGAAAGCTTCTCAAACTCCTCCGGGGAGTAGCCGACCTTCGGCTTGGGAACGACACCGTAGATGGGCCGGTCCTTGATCTCAAGCATCTTCCTGACGCCCTCGATACCAAAAGCCGGACCGCTGAACTCTCTGATGAGCTTCTCCGGGAAGTACATGTCCTCAAGGCGCAGCCCCTTGGCACGCCTCATTCCAAAGACGTTTCCGGCTATGCTCGCGAGAAGTCCCGGAAGGTTGGCCTCCTCGAAGGCGTGGAACGGATAAGCGATCTTAACTATCCATGAGCCGTCACCCATGTCAATGAAGTCATAGGCCTTAGCTGAAAGGTCGGCCCAGCGCTCCTCCTCGTACCAGTTGTAGAGCGTCGTCCAAGTTCCCGTCGAGCTTTCGGCGGCCACACCTCCGGCCACCTGCTCGATGGTATATCCCTCAGCAGGGGTTATGCGGAATACGGCTATGATGTCCCTCTTCTTGTTGGGTTCGTAGCTCTTGTCCACGTAGTAGTCATATATCTTGTCAAACTTCTCTACCATCCTTTCACCTCCTTGGTAACCTAAAGGTTGCATAAATCCCTATAAAAATGCTATGGTTCAATTTTGGGACATTGATGCCTCTATGTGCGTATTAAGGGCGCTTTTCCTTCGCCAGCGACCCAAACTCCCATCCCCTTTTGGGAAATCAGAACAACAAGCAGTAGGTAAACCTGATTTAAAGGCCTAAAATCGACTTTCGAAACTTCGCCCTGAAGTTAGTATTGAGCCGTTTATAAGTCACAGACCCAATGATGCCCAATTTCTCAATACCCCACTGAAAAATGGCCGAGTATTGCCTCCAGAGTGCCCCATTTCCGAAAAGTTTATATAGCTCCTTGTTCTTAGAATAGAACGCAGATGCCTGCAAAACAACGTTTAGGAGGTTGGGAAAATGGCTGAGTTGCCGATTGCCCCAGTTGACAGGTTGATAAGGAAGGCTGGCGCTGCCCGCGTCAGCGAGGACGCTGCCAAGCTCCTCGCCGAGCACCTTGAGGAGAAGGCTCTTGAGATCGCCAAGAAGGCGGTCGACCTTGCCCACCACGCTGGCAGGAAGACCGTCAAGGCCGAAGACATCAAGCTTGCCATCAAGGCCTGAAGGCCTTTCTTCTTGCTTTTCGACTTTTCTACCAGAACTTAACGCGCTCCACCGAGACTTTATTGCCCTCCACTTTGATAAAGGCAAAACCTGCCGAGTCCATTCTCGGGAAAGTCGGAGAACCCGGATTGAGAAGGACAACCTTCTGGCCGTGAATCGAGTATGTGTCATAATAATACATATGAGTATGACCAAAAATAAGTACATCAGCCTCCATGTCAAGGGCCTTAAGGGTCAAGAACTGTGCATTGAGACTGAAGAATTGATGACCATGCAGAAGGCCGATTTTAACGTCCTCGGCATCAACGACCTGCTCCTCAGGCAGTCCTAGGTGGTCGGCATTTCCCCTGACTGCAATTACAGGGGCAAACTCCTCCAGCCTTTCGAGGAATCCCGGAGAAGTAACGTCGCCAGCGTGAAGAATAAGGTCTGGCCCTCTCTTCTCAAGCTCTCGGAAAAGAAGGGAAGGGAAATTTCTTGTCTTGTCGCCGTAGTGTGTGTCGCTCATCACCGCTATCAGCAAGGCCATCCCTCAGATCGGGACGTTTATGCCGAGCTTCTCGACGAGCTCCTTGTAGCGGTTCCTGACAGTAACTTCGGTCACGTGGGCTACCTCGGCTACCTCGCGCTGGGTCTTCTTCTCCCCCTCGAGGAGTGAGGCAACGTACAGAGCCGCGGCAGCTAAACCAGTTGGTCCTTTTCCACTTGTTATTCCCCTCTTGATGGCCTCCTGAAGTATCTCCTTGGCGCGCTTCTTGGTTCTCTGACTCACGTCGAGGGAATCGCCGAAGCGGTCAATGTACTCGATCGGACTCGTCGGCCTAAGGTTCAGCCCAAGGCCTCTAGCCAAGAAGCGGTAGCTCCTTCCTATCTCCTTCTTGGTTACCTTCGAAACTGCAGCAATCTCGTCGAGCGTCCTTGGAATGCCCTCCATCCTGCAGGCGGCATAGAGGGCAGCCGAGACCATTCCCTCGATTGACCTTCCGCGGATGAGCTTCTTCATGACGGCTTTCCTGTAGAGCGAGGCGGCCACCTCCTTAACGCGCCTCGGCAGCATCATCTGGGCAGCCATCCTGTCAAGCTCGCTCAGGGCGAATGCCAAGTTACGCTCGGCGGCGTCGTTTATTCTCATCCTGCGCTGCCACATCCTGAGCCTGCGCATCTTGGTACGATACATTCCCGTAATCTGGTTGCCGTGAATGTCCCTATCGCGCCAGTCTATATCGGTGGAGAGGCCCTTATCGTGGATCATCAATGTCATGGGCGCGCCGGTCCTGGCGCGCTTTGTCCTTTGATCGGGGTCAAAGGCGCGCCATTCGGGACCCTCATCGATAACATTCTGCTGAACGACATAACCGCAGACAGAACAGACGATCTCGCCCCTCCGCGGATCGTAGAACAGCTTATCGGAACCACAAACCGGACAGATGTTCTTATCAGCCAAAAGTTCTCACCCCCTTTTTCTGGGGGCAGGGCGTCTACCCGTTCCGCCCTTAGCTCTTCGCTTCTTCCCGTGATTCGGCTTGGTCTTTTTGCGCTTGGTATCGACGTAGAGCAAAGCCCCAACGTACTCCCCAGGGTTCTTGACACGCGGTTTAACAGCCACGTATGGCCTTTTAACCGGCCCGAAAACATCCTTCACTACCCCGACCATGGTGAGATTCTTATCCACAACCGGTTCATTGAGCGATGGAACCCAGTCTGTACGCAGAATTAAGAACCCCTGCTTTGCATAGTGAGAAACCTTGCCCAGGCGCTTCATAGCCCCACCCCAAAAGGATATATCCTTTTAAGCTTTTCGCTTTTACACTTATAAACTTTTCGGTGAATTTCCAAAAGGTTTTTATTTAAGGCGCTCTCTATATCCAGAGTTAGGCGGGGTAAAATGAAGTGCCTTCTCGTGGGTCACATTGTCATTGACATCGTGGTCAGAGGTTTGAAGTCCGAAATCCGAATTGGGGGAGGAGCCTACTACTCAGCCCTCGCGTTGGCGAAGTTCTGCGACGTTGAGATTCTCACGAGCGTGGGGAAAGACTTTCCAGAGAAATGGCTCGAGGAACTCGAGGAGATGGGAATAAAACTCAACGTCGTTTCCTCAAAAACCAGTACGGCCTACGAGCTCAGATACCTGGACGGAAACACGAGAACGCTGAGGCTTCTCGCTAGGGCCGAGCAAATAACAGAAGTCCCAGATAAGCGCTATGACATGGTGATCCTCAACCCCGTTGCCAACGAGATTCCTCCCGAAACGGTCGCAGCGTTCAAGGAAAGAACAGACTTTCTGGCGGCCGACGTCCAGGGGTTCATTCGAAAACCTCGGCCCGGGATGGTAGAACTTATCGAGAGGAAAACCTCCTTCCTCAAGGGCCTCAAGGTGCTCCACGCTGACCTATCAGAGCTTCCGTACCTTCAGAACCTTCAGCCCGAGGACGTTGAGGTTCTCCTCGCTTCCAACGGACCGGAACCTGGAAGGGCATATCTGAGAGGCAGGGAGTACATCTACCGGCCGGTTAGGGTTGAGGTCGAGGAATCCACCGGTGCAGGGGACGTTTTTCTCGCCGCGTTCAGCTACTTCTACAAGAGCTGTCCGTTCATTCAGGCGCTCAAGAGGGCAAATGCATTCACTGGGCTGTTCCTGGAGAGGAGGAGCTTCGACTTCTCCATGGAAGATGTGGACGAGCTGGCGATGAGGGTGAAAGTCGAAAGGAGCGAGGACGCTTCTTAACATTGAAAACTATAAAAGCCCCAGCGGAAACTATTATCGACCGATGATGAAACGTCAGCATGCTGAAGATTATGAGAAGGGACTTCCCTGAGGTGGTGATATGGACAGGTACGTTCTCCTCGTTAAAGCTCCAAAGGGGGTGGATATCTCCCCCATAAAGGAGGAGCTGAAGGAGTTCCTCAGCGAGAGGCATCCTGAACTCAAGGTCGAGCTTCACAGATGCATAGGCCTCACTGTTGATTTGGTAATTCTCTATCGTGAGGGCGTTGTGCTCATAAAGAGGAAGCATGAGCCGTTTAAGGATCACTTTGCCCTGCCGGGGGGCTTCGTTGAGTACGGTGAGCCCGTTGAGGATGCTGCAGTAAGAGAAGCGAAGGAGGAAACGGGGCTCGACGTCAGACTATTGCGGCTGATTGGAGTTTACTCAGACCCCAACAGGGACCCGAGAGGACACACGGTAACTGTGGCGTTTCTTGCTCTGGGAACCGGTGAGCTGAAGGCAGGAGACGACGCCAAGGACGTCATGGTAGTCCCGATAGATGAGGTTAATGAAATCCCATTGGCGTTTGATCATGAGAAAATCTTGAGAGACGCCCTTGAACTGAGGTGAGGATATGATAGAAGTCCCCGAGTTCGGTCGGATAATCGTTGATGAAAAGGAGTACGCTCACGACATCGTGATCTATCCCAGTGGAAAGATAGAGACGAGAAAGAAGTGGATAAGCAAGGAGAAGCACGGGACAAGCCACAAGCTCGATCCAGAGGAGCTAAGGAAGTACCTGAGAGAGGACTTTGACGTTCTCGTTGTTGGGACTGGCCTCTGGGGTATGCTCTCCCTTCTGCCGGAGAGCAAGGAGCTGGTCAAGGACAAAGAAATCATCGAAATACCAACGCCAGAGGCGGCCGAGCTCTTCGAGAAGCTAAGAAAGGAGAAAAGAGTCCTTGGGATATTCCACGTCACCTGCTAACCGCTTTCAGGAAAACAAAAACTCCTAAAATAGAAAGCCCCATGGCGTAGGGATAGCCTAGGAGGAACCAGACTCCTGCAACGATTCCGAGGGTTATTCCGTTGAGTATCATCAGGGCTATGACATGCCCAAAGTTCGTCTCCGGGAGGGATAGCTCTTTTTCCCCGTGATAGAAGAAGGTCATCGCCAGTGATGACGTCAGAAGAGGCAGAACTATTGCAGCGGGAACTAGTTTCAGGAGGTAGGGGTTGAGATAGGAAGCAACGAGCACGAGGACTACTCCAGCGGATATTGGAACTGCGTTCATAGTTATCAGCTTCCCCCTCACGAACTGACCAAGGGTTATCGGCAGGCTTCTTAGGAACTCGAACTCCAAGCCGTCTATTTTGAGAACAGTGTCAATTCCGACGGAGGCCATCCATGCTATCATGAAGAGAACCGAAACAACGGCCCATTCACTGACCTTTCTCGAACTCAGTACACTGATGGCTGTCGGAAGGACAATAAAGAGGGGAAGTAAAAGCCCAACGAACAGGGAGCTCTTCCTGAAAATTATCCTGAGGTCCTTCATTGTTAGCGCCAGCACCGGGGACAGGATTTTGGCCCTGAACTTGGAAACGACAGTGCGAGAGGTCTTGAGGTTCTCACCCATCCTTTCCCACAGCCTACGAATAACTACCAGGTATAAGGGAGCAAGGATGGCAATGTAGCCGAGCAGTATTAAAACCGAGATAATGGGTTCGAGTATTGACGTCACAGAGAACGGGTATGCTATGGAATAGCGCGAAAAAACCGGGATAAGCTCCTTATAGTGTTCAGAAACGTAGGCCTGGATGTAGTTGAGGGCGTAAAACATGCTGATGAATAGCAGTACCCCCATCGTTCTCGCAAGGGTCTTCAGGCTTGAGAACCTTCCGTCGACACTGGCGGAGCCGAAGAATCTGAATATCACCAGGCCCAGAACGTGGCCGAGGAACGCACCAATGGTTATCCAGAGGAGACCCAGGATGCCTGTGAGGCCGTAGTTGAGAGCCAAAACCCCGACTGACGGAAGCATGGCGACCAGGGCCGGAACGTTGTCAATCATGAGAAGCAGGCTGAGATATTTGGCCCCGGTTTTTATTGGGAGCGGCTTCAACGGCTCAAAAATTCCCATAGAGGTAGTGTAGGAAGCGTTGACTGCAGTTGTGTAGAGAGCCATCACAAAGGGAAGCATTGCGTATGTTGAGAACATTATAACTGCCTTGGTTTTGTCTCCGGTTGATTTTATGGCCATCGCCATCATGAAACCAAAGAAGAGGAACGCAATGGACTGGAAAAGAATGCCCCGGATTATGTCCCCGCTGGTTTTAAGCTGCTTCTCGAACTTTTTGGGATCGCTTGCTATCTGAGGGTTACTTTTGAGCCGTCTGTAGTGCAGCTCCCGGTAGAGTATCCTCACAACCTCGAACATGCTCCCACCTAAAGCCTCTCCTTCAGTGCCTGAACTACGGCAAAAATCTCGTCCTGGCTCTCGGTCAGTTTGAGGAAGACATCCTCCAAGCTCTCCTCATGGGCGAACTTCTTGAGTTCGTCAACCGTTCCCTCGGCAATTATTTCGCCGTTGTAGATAACGCCAACACGATCGCAGATCATCTCCGCCAGCTGGAGCACGTGGGTGGAGAATACAATGCTCCTGCCCTCCCCTTTGAACTGAAGGAGAAGTTCCCTGAGAATGCGAGCGCTTTTAGGGTCGAGGCCGTTCATGGCCTCATCAAGGATAAGGACTTTTGGATCATGGAGGAGGGCGCTTATGAGGGAAACCTTCTGCTTGGTTCCGAAGCTGAGGGAGCCTATCAGCTCACCGAGGTATTTCTCTATCCCAAAGGCCTTCACAAGGGTCTCGACCATCTCATTGAGCCTTTCTCCTGGAATCCGTCTCACACTCCCGATGAAGTTGAAGAACTCGATTGGGGTGAGGCTTTCATAGAGAACGGGAGTTTCGGGGACGTAGCCGGTGATCTCTTTCACTTTGATTGGATTTTCCGATACATTAACACCATCAACGAGAACCCTCCCGGAGGTGGGTCTCAGGATCCCCGCAAGGATTTTCATCGTCGTTGACTTTCCACTACCGTTGGGACCAAGAAGGCCGTATATCTCGCCATTTTTTACCGTGAAGCTGATTCCCCTAAGGGCGTGAGTGGAACCAAAGGTCTTGACGAGGTTCTCGGCTTCAATCACCCTACCACCCGGGATAAAATTTCACCCACCGCTAATAAGTCTTGTCCATTGACTGACCTCCCTCCCTGCATTGAAGGGCGAGGATTAACCCCTCGCCAGTGACAGGGAGGTTTGGGGGGCTTCATTCAAACCCACTAAAAAGTGGGTTTTCAACCCCTCGGGGAGAGCCTTCCCCCCATTACCCCTCACCCGGAAGGCTCTCAAACCCTCAAGGCTCGGGGTTATCGTTTTTACCTTCTTCAAAATATTAAATGCCCCAACCAAGTCGGCATTAAACACAAGCCCCGTTGTGGGACACGAATAAAGACCACGAACAAATCTCGCCCCTTTATGAGGCTTCCCGCAAACGGGGCAGGTTTTAGAAGTGAAAGCCTCATCAACGACCTCAACAAGGATACCATACTCTTCGGCAACTTCCTTAAGACGTTTGATAACATAATTAAACCGCCAGACGTGAGAGAGGAGAAAATTTTGCTTCCTTCTCTTCTCAGAGTTTCTTGCTATTCCCTTTGGGTAACCAACGACGATTTTAGAAACACCCAAATCGTAAAGCCTCCTAACTGTTTGTCTTACCACCGTGTTAATGTAGTGCTTCGCCTGAAGTTTGGCCTTTTCATGCATTCTTTTGAGTTTCCTGCTCTTTTTAGCCCCGCTTTTGCTGAGTTTCGACTGATAATCCGCAATCCTCCTCTGCCAGTAGAAGGCTATTGATTTTAGTGGTTTTCCATTCACCAAGAAGCTTTCCCCGTTCTCGACATAAACGGCCATTAAGTTGTTCACTCCTAAGTCAATCCCTGCTGTGAGTCTTCCTTTTGGTGTTCTTGGAACGCTGATCCATTCGTTTTTGATTAGCTTTTTCTCAACGGTGAAGCTGACATGAGCATACCATTTTTGCTTAGCATTATCATAGATGATTTCTAATCTTCCCTGCTTGCCCCTCAAGTGTATTCTCCCCTTAAACTGTATTTCGAGGCGTTTGAATTTGCCGAGACCCATTAAAATAAGCTTATTTCCTTCAATGCGGTATTGAGTGTTTCTCAGAACGATGAAGAGCTTTCTCTTCCCGTTTTCTTTGAGGTAGTTTGGTGGTTTTGGTTTTAACCAAGTGGGGAGTTCTCCGTTCCTCTTCTTCCTGAGGAGGGAGAAGAAGCCCCGCCAAGCTTCAGCGTTTTTCCTCGCTATTGTTTGGACGGTTGCAGAACCGATTTCTTTCTTGAACTCTTCGTAAACGATTTTCTGAGTTTTCAAAAAGTCTATTGGTTTTCCTTGGAAGTATTCCTGCCGTCTAAGGTAGTTTACTCTATTCCATGCTCTGGAACTTAGGTCAGCCAACTGAAAGAGAGCCTTTTCTTGCTCTTTTGAGGGCTGGAGTTTGAGTGTCAATGTTCTCTTCATTTTTCCTCGCTTTCTACTTTTTTAATCCAGAGTTTCATGGCTTCAGTTACTGCAACGCCTAAAGCTCCCCTGATTTTCCCGTATTTCTTTTCCACGAGTTCCCTGAATTTTCTTTCGACTTCATCATCAACGGAAATTGTCATGACCCCCAAGCTCTCACCATTAATTATTAGCATTGCTTAGTATTTAAGCTTTTCTTTGAGTGCTTTCTCGGTATGAGGGTCATTGGGTGGTTTATTGAATCCTCGCCCTAAGGAGCGAAGTTTTCAAAAGAAAAAAGATAAACCATCCAGAAACTCTTAAATATGAAGAGGGCCAAATTATAAAAAATCCAAACCCTTGTATTGGGCCTAATTTCGTTTCTTGCCTCCAAGGGTTTGGATTTGGAGGCGCCTTCATGAGAGAGACATCAAAGGTTCTAATTTTTGTATTCCTGACGTTATTAGTCATTATCAGCGGATGTGCGAGTAATACCCCCACATCAACATCAACGGGAACGAGTCGGGGCGAACGACCACAGCAGGCTTTTGTATCACGACGATAGGGCGATAAGCGTAAACTGGCCCTACATCAACGGCTATCCTGTCTTTGTGATGCCGCTCGACGAGGCCCGGAAGTACAGGAGGATTCTGATCAAAACCACCGGGTGGGACAACGACGACCCGGTGGGCATCGTGGGGATAACGATCCTGCTCGACGACGACTACTTCGACTGGGACGTTTTCTCCGGAATCCCGACCAAGGAGTGGGGCCTGGATTTCAACGTCTGCGGCGTCAGCGGAGGCTGCGGTAAGGCTTGGCTGTGGGTAAGGGTGAAGCCAGAGGGCTAAGGCTTTCCCTTCTTTTCCAAATTTTAAAAGGTGAAGAATCACTCTTTTGGCTCCAGATGCGCCCTCTTAACCTCAAGAACGCCGGAATAGCTGCACTCGTCCCACCGCTTTTCTACCTCATCGAAGACTATCCTGGCTTTGAAGAAGGGCGCATCGCGAACGAAGGTCTCAAACTCGCCACCCTCGCCAGCGACGTGAATGCTGTACTTTTCGTGAATTTTGATAAGCTCTTCTAAAGCTTTCTCGTCTATCCTCCTTCCGAGCCACTTCTGGTCGAGGCCGTAAGCGGAAACGCCGACCATCACGATGTCAAAGATGTTTATCAGCTCGCGCATGTAGTCAACCGGATCGCGATGCCAGGCGGGAGCGAAGCTCTCAAGTCCGAGCTCTTCTGCAACCCTATCAACCCTCTTCTTCTGGTACTCGCTCGCTAAAGCTCCAGCAACGATGCCGTCTACCTTCAGCCCCTCAAGGACGGCCTTCATGTCTTCGACTTCCTTCTCCTTCTCGCCGCTGGTGAAGCCCTTAATGAGGGGTATTCCAATCGCTTTGGCCTGAAGCTCGGTCAGGTGAATGTTCGGCACGTGGTACATGTAGCTCTCGTCGCTCTCGCTAACCATGCTGACAAGATATTTGACCTCAAAGCCCTGCTTCAGAGCCCAGTATAGGGCATAGTTCGAATCCTTACCGCCGGAGTAGAGCACTGCAACGCGCATCTCTCTCACCCGAAAGTTTTAAATCACCTTCAGTTAATTTAATTTCAGACTTCTAATCCAACGCACTTGAAATGCCTTAAAAAGGTGATGCCCATGGTTCCAACTACGGCAGTGATTCTGGCAGCTGGCCTCGGGACAAGGATCGGCGGAAGGCCCAAAGGACTGCTCAAGGTAGCAGGAAGAGAAATACTCTACCGCACCATGAAGCTTCTGAGCAATGAGGGAGTCAAGAGGTTTGTTATAGTCACCAACGAGCACTATGTCGAGCTTTACAGAGAGTTCATCGAAAAACACGGCTTCAATGCAGAGTTCGTGACAAACCCCACCCCGAAGCGAGGAAACGGCTACTCCCTTCATCTCGCGAGGGGAAGGGTTAGTGGAAGGTTTGTCCTCGTAATGAGCGACCACGTATATTCGGAAGCCTTCGTCAGGGGAGCAGTGAAGGGTAAAGGACTCATAGCGGATAGGAAACCAGAATGGGCCGACGTTGAAGAGGCCACCAAGGTAAAGGTCGAGAACGGAAAAGTGACGAGAATCGGGAAGGATCTCCCGAGGTGGGATGCCGTAGATACCGGTTTCTTCGTCCTCGAGGAGGATATCTTTGAAGTCACATCCTCACTAGTCATGGAGAAGGACAGCTTTGAGCTTAGGGAGGTTGTTGAAAGGGCAAAGCTGAAAGTTACCTTCGTTGACGGCCTTCCATGGATCGATGTGGACACTCCAGAGGACGTCAAGCGCGCCAGGAGGATGCTTATTAAGAGCGCTGTTAAAGAAACTGGCGATGGTTTCATCAGCAGGCATCTGAACAGGAAGATTTCAACCGAGATGAGCATACTGCTGATCGAGTACGTCAGCCCAAACTTAATGACCGTCGTTACGTTCCTCTTTGGCCTGCTCTCGGCACTGCTAAACCTCTGGAATCCAGCGGTAGCTGGAATTCTGTACCAGCTCAGTTCAATCCTTGACGGGATGGACGGTGAACTGGCTCGAGCGAGACTGCAGACAAGCCGCTTTGGGGGCTATGTTGATTCCCTCCTCGACCGCTACGTGGATGGAGCATTTTTGGCCCTACTCGCATACTCAACGCTAAGCGAACCAGTCTGGTGGCTCGTAGCTCTGTTGGCCTTGTTAGGCTCAGTGATGGTGAGCTACTCCACAGAGCGCTTTAAAGCGGCCTACTGCAAGGATGCTTACAGAGCCGTTCCAACGCTTCGATATCTGCCGGGCAAGAGAGATGAGAGGATATTTTTAACGATGATCCTGCTCCTTCCCGGCCAGGTTAAGGCTCTCTTTGCTCTCCTGGCAGTTTTGACGAACCTCCGGGTTGCACTTACCCTCTACCTCGTTAAGAAAAACCTCCCAAGAATTTAACGGGCGAAAACTATTTAACTGCCATAAAATATCTCATAAACAAGCAAAGGAGGTGGAAGGATGGTTAGGGTTGTAATCCTCGGACAGGGCTACGTTGCCAGCATCTTTGCGAGCGGTCTTGAGAAGATAAAGGCCGGAAAGCTTGAGCCCTACGGCGTCCCCCTGGCCGACGAGCTTCCAATTAAGATAAAGGACATTGAAATAGTTGGCTCCTACGACGTCGATGCCTCTAAGGTTGGCAAGGACCTCTACGAGGTCGTCAAGGCCTACGATCCAGAGGCGCCAGAGAGCCTCAGAGGAATAACCGTGAGGAAGGGAATCCACCTGAGGAGCCTCAAGAACCTGCCGATTGAGGCCGTTGGTCTGGAGGACGAGATGAGCCTTAAGGACGCCATTGAACACCTCGTAAACGAGTGGAAGGAGCTCAGGGCTGAGGTCTTCATCAACGTCTGCACCACCGAGGCCTTCGTTCCCTTCGAGAGCAGGGAGGAGCTTGAGAAGGCCATCGAGGAAGACAACAGGGACAGGCTCACGGCAACGCAGGTCTACGCCTACGCCATTGCCCAGTACGCCAAGGAGGTCGGCGGCGCTGCCTTTGTCAACGCTATTCCGACCCTCATCGCCAACGACCCGGTCTTTGTAGAACTCGCCAAGGATAGCAACATGGTCATCTTTGGTGACGACGGTGCCACCGGTGCAACCCCATTCACCGCCGACGTACTCAGCCACCTCGCCCAGAGGAACCGCTACGTTCTCGACATAGCCCAGTTCAACATCGGTGGAAACAACGACTTCCTGGCCCTCACCGACAAGGAGAGGAACAAGAGCAAGGAGTTCACCAAGAGCTCCATCGTCAAGGATCTGCTCGGCTACGACGCGCCGCACTACATCAAGCCGACCGGCTTCCTCGAACCGCTCGGCGACAAGAAGTTCATCGCCATGCACATCGAGTACGTCAGCTTCAACGGCGCCCATGACGAGCTCGTCATAACTGGAAGGATAAACGACAGCCCTGCTCTGGCCGGCCTGCTCGTTGACCTCGCCAGGCTCGGCAAGATAGCCCTCGACAAGAAGGCCTACGGAACCGTCTACGAGGTCAACGCCTTCTACATGAAGAACCCGGGACCGAAGGAGAAGGGCAACATCCCGAGGATCATCGCCCACGAGAAGATGCGCATGTGGGCCGGTCTCGAACCCAAGTGGCTCTGAGCCTTTCTCCCTTTTTCCAATAAAGTTTTAATCCCCTTGCCCTACTTTTCTCGGAGGGAAGCCGATGAGCTGGAAGAGGGGAGCCTATCCAGAGTTCACGCTCGAGGATGTCATTGCGGTTCTGTTTATGCTGAGAAATCCAGCGGGTAGAAAAACTATCTCGGAGGTTCTCGACCTCGGTGAGGGGAGTGTTAGAACTCTCTTGAAGAAGCTTGCCGGTCTCGAAGTCATTGAGTCGACTCAGAGAGGGCACTCACTAAATGATAAGGGCCTGAAACTCCTCGAAAGAATCTCCAAGAGCTTCTCAGAAGTTCAAAAAATAGGGAAAGTTGAAGATTATCCAGCCTATGCTCTTATCGTGAAGGATCCGCCAGAGTTCAAAAGTATAGAGCTCCGCGACGAGGCAATAAGGTTCTTCGCGAAGGGAGCGATGATACTCGTCGTTAAGAAGGGTGAGCCAGTCTTTCCAGAGGATAGTAGGCCACTTAGTGACACAATGCCTGAACTGGCAGAAAAGCTCAAGAAGGCATTTCAACTGGAAGAGAGCGATCTTATCGTGGTTACCTGGGCTGAGAAGGAGCCCGAGGCCATGAAGAGCGCCTATCATGTAGCCTTGTTCTTGAAAGGGGAGGAGCTTCCAGAGGACATCCAGTGCCTTGTGAGGTGACTGCATGACATCCCACAAAGAGCGCAAGCTTATACTGGCGTTAGATGTCTACGAACAAGACAGGGCGTTGGAGATAGCCAAATGCACAGCTGATTATCTCTGGGCTATCAAGGTAAACTGGCCGCTTATAATCGGCTCGGGTTTGAGAATCATCACGGAGCTGAAGCAGGTTACGGGTCTCCCCATAATAGCGGACTTAAAGCTGGCGGACATTCCAAACACGAACAGGCTCATAGCAAGCAGAGTTTTCGAAGCGGGGGCAGATTACGTAATTGCTCATGGTTTTGTTGGCAAAGACAGCGTTAAGGCCACCATGGATCTCGGGAAGACGATAATCGTCGTCGAGATGAGTCACCTAGGGGCAAAAGAGTTCATTCAGCCTGCAGCAGACAAGCTCATCAAGATGGCAAACGAGCTCGAGCCTTTCGGTGTTATCGCCCCAGCAACGAGGCCCAAGCGCGTCGCTTACATCCGTGAGAGGCTCAAAAAGGAGGTTAAAATCCTGACCCCCGGTGTCGGGGCACAGGGAGGAAAGGCTTGGGAAGTTTTAAAGGCCGGCGCCGACTACATCATCGTCGGGAGGAGCATCTACGCAAGTGAGAACCCAAGGGAGAGTGCGAGAAAGCTCCACGATGAAATAATGGGGGTGTGAAGATGGAGCTGAAAGTCAAGCACCCGCTCAGCAAGAAGGAGGTAAAAGAGATAATTCGTGAGATGAGCGAGATCTTTGGAGAAGAGGTCGCCCAAAAGCTAATCAAGAAAAAGGACAGAGTCGAGCTAGCCGAGTTCGACAAGACTACCGAGATAATCATCGTGAACGGGAAGCCGACATTCATAAGGCGGAAGGACCTAATCTTCCCGCTCGTTATAGCGCTCTACGAACTGTCCAATGAGGAAGACCTGAGAACCTGGAAGCGCAGGGTTGTCGTCGATGCCGGGGCGGTGCCCTTCATTCTTAAGGGCGCCGATGTAATGGCGGCTGGAATAACCGACGCCGATGAGGGAATTAAAGAAGGTGATTTCGTCTTCGTCGTCGAGGAGGACTACGGCAGACCTCTCGCAATTGGGATAGCCCTAATGAGCGGAAAGGATATGAAGGAGAAGCCCAAAGGCAAAGCCGTCAAGGTCATACACCACGCAAAGGACAGGATATGGGAGCTAACGGTGGGATGATATGGAAAAAAGGGAGAGAAAGAAGATTAGAGTCCTCGCCGGCGGAGTCTTTGACCTCCTCCACGTTGGCCACATCCACTTTTTGAGCCAGGCAAAGAGCCTTGGAGATGAGCTGGTGGTCATAGTCGCCCACGATGAGACGGTTAGAATGCAGAAGCGCCGCGAGCCGGTGAACCCAGCTGAAGACAGAGCCGAGCTTTTGAGAGCACTCAAGATGGTGGACGAGGTATACATTGGCTCTCCAGGGACGATAGACTACGAGCTTGTCAGGAAAATAAATCCGGATATTGTTGCAATAGGGCCCGATCAGAGATTCAGCTGCGAGAGGCTGAAGGAGGAACTGAGAAAGCACGGAATAAACTCCGAGGTCATAAGGATCCCATACCTCTACAAAGAGGATAGGGCAAAGACGAGCAAAATAATTCAAAGGATAGTGGAAACATACTGTGAGTGATTCCAGCTCTGATTTCAGTCCTTATTTCATCACGGATCCTTCCCAACGGGAGTTGGAGCCGATTCCGACACTTATTTCGCTTGTCCTAGATTAACGTTAGAGCTTAAAACGTCCCATGTACTCCCTCAGGAACTCGGGGTCTTCCCTCTTAACGGCACTCATTAACTCGTTGAATTTCTTTTCGCCAAGGGCCAGCTTGAGATAGTAGTAGAGGTTAACTGCATCCTCCACGATGGCGCTCTGCCTCCTGCCCTCTTCTCCGTAGAGCTCGATGAGCTTCCTGTTCATGTCGAGGCTTATGTAGAGGGTCTTCTGCTTCTTCTCCTTCTTCAGGTCTTTTGATTTCAATTTGACCTTCTCCTCCAGCTTCTTTGGCCTGGAAGGCTTGGTAAGCTCGTTAACGGAACCGTCAAAAAGTCTCGGGATTTTATCCTTCGACAATCTCAACCACCTCTCTGGCGAGCTTTAAGAGGGCCTTTGCGGCCCGTCCGTCACCCTCAAACTCGAATATGCTCAGCCCCTGGCTCTGGGCCTTCTCGAGTGCTATGGCCTTTGGGATCGTCGTCAGAATCGGCGCATCTGGATAGGTTTCCTTCAGCTCCCTGAGGCGCATCTTGGGAACCTTAGTCTGGCGCGTGAACTTGTTGGGAACTAAACCAAGCAGCTTGAGGTTCTCGTTGGTCTCTTCCCTTATCATGCGCATCAGGTTGAACATGAGCTGCATTCCGATGACACCGAAGTAGCTGAGCTCGAGTGGGATTAGAACGTAATCTGACGCCGTGAGTGAGTTAACCAAGAAGATTCCCATGCTCGGCGGGTTGTCTATTAGCACGTAGTCGTAGTCGGGCAGTATAGGGGTTAAAGCCTTTTCAAGTCTCCTCTCGCGGTTGTAGGCGTTGATTATCTCTATTTCCTTGGCCGAGAGGTTGAGGTGGCTCGGTATCAGGTGGAGATTCTCCCTGACCTCGACGATGGTTTCTTCGACACTGCTCTCTCTCGTCATCAGCGTTCCGACGTTGTTTTCCCCGTATTCGAGCACATCCATGCCGATCAGGCCGAAGGTGAGGTTGAACTGAGGGTCGATGTCCACGAGAAGAACGCGCTTGCCCATCGAGGCCAGCGCGTGACCGAGGTTCATAGTGATCGTCGTTTTTCCAACTCCACCCTTTTGGTTGGCTACGCTAATCACCACTGTCATAGAATCACCTGCTCAAAGTTAAAGATGAAGAAGTCAGGTAAAGTCGATAAAGTCGTCGAGAACCCTCTTCGCGTAGGGGGGAAGCTCCTTTTTGTTCTTCTTGTTCCCTGAGATAGCCCTCCAGATTTTGTCCGCTCCATCGCCATCCGACTTGAAGGGCTTTATCGGCTCTGGGGCTATCAGGTTCTCCTTGAATGATGAGCCCATCTGGAGGGCGTGCTCCCCGCCAAGTATGTGCGGTGATTTAACTCCGGTCATGATTACCATCGCACGAACGACTTTACCCATGTCCTCGTCTATCCTAGCGCCCCACTTTATCTCCGACTTTTCACCGAGCTTCTCATAGACAATGTCCATAGCGGCGTTTATCTCGCCCAGGCTGACGTCCGGACCAACGGTGAAGTGAACCAGAGCCTTATCACCGCTGCCAAACTCAACTTCAAGCATCTTGTTCTCAAGGGCGTTCTTGACGGCATCCACTGCCCTGTTGCTGGAGTCACTCTCACCTATCCCGATGAGGGCAGCTCCACCGTTGTGCATGACGCTGTAAACGTCGGCGAAGTCAATGTTAACCATAGAGGGCAGCTTTATGGTCTCGGTGATGCCTTTGACCATCCTTGCTATTATCTCATCCGCAAAGCGGAAGGCGGCATTGATGGGCAGCTTCGGAACGAGCTTGAGGAGCTTGTCGTTCTCGATAATTATGACGGTGTCCGAGTAGTACATGAGGGCTTTTATACCCGCCCTGGCTTTCTCTATCCTTATCTTACCCTCGTTCCTAAACGGAAACGTGACAACGCTAACAACGAGCGGCTCCCTAAAGCGACCGTTGTGCCTAGCGCGCTCCTTGATAACTTTAGCGACGACTGGAGCGGCGCCCGTACCTGTGCCATTGCCCATACCTGCTGTTATGAAAACCAAATCAGCGTCACCTATGGTCTCGGCAATCTCGTGGGCGCTCGCCTCGGCTGCCCGGTAGCCTATCTCAGGGTTCCCGCCGGAACCCTTGCCGTGAGTTATCTCTCTACCAAGGAGAAGCTTCTTATGAGCCTTCGTCCTAGCAAGGTGCTGAGCATCGGTGTTCATGGCTATCAGCTCAGCACCCTGGACACCAAGTTCGTAGAGTCTAGTTATGGTGTTGTTTCCAGAACCGCCAACGCCAACTATTACAATCCTTATCAGGTCGTCTAAATTATCCTCTGAAAATCCATCTAGCTTTGCCGTCTTCGGCTCGTCGTCCAAATCGAGTTTAATTCCGGCCTGTTCCAAGAGCTTAAATACCATTGGCCCCAACCCCCTCAGTCCATCAGCCATTAGAGGATAGTGATTTTAACGTTGATTTTAGCGGCTTATTTCATGATGTAGTCGGGCGTTGAGCGTTCCTCAGCCTCAAACTGATAGAGTTCCTTCTTCAGGAGCTCACGAATGGCTTCTCTGATAATCTCGCTTCTGTTAGGATAGACTCCCTTCCTAACGAGTTGATCCATGGCGTTAATCAGTCCCCGGGGGAGCTGTACACTGATGATACGCATCTTGCTCATCGTTGCACCACCCAGTCCAGCAAGCCGCTGAAATAAGTAGTGCTTTAATTAGTTAAATACTTTGCGCTTGCTTAATATTACTAGCATATTATGATTTTCAAAAAATTTTTTGAAAAAACCGAAAAAACAAAAAATAGTCCAACCCAAGAAAAATTGGAGGGGAGAAAGGGTTTTAACTTCAGAAATTTCAGCTAACTCTGGGTGGCTCGATGAGAAAAATACTAGATCGCCTTCACATCGCAAAGGTCCGTGTAGACAATGCCGAGGAGCTCATCCCAAAGCTGGGTGGGGACTTTCAGATAGTGAACGTTGAATGTTGGGAGGCCGCAGCATTTGCAGCACTCTTAGCCCTTCGTTCATTTGAGAGGGGAACAAACCACGCGAGAACCGTGGGCGGCGAGCTGCTTCTCCGTCTTGCCGGGACACTTCAGATAAAGGATGCAATAGCCCAACATGGAATAAGAAATGGAGAGAACTACCTGGTTGTCTTTGGGGGCCGTGAGCGGGCAGGATCAATACTCCAGGAACTAGGTCTCAAGGAGTTACCAATGAACGATTGTGATAAGGAAAAAGTGAAAACTTTTTTTGAAAAGGCTGCCCTCGTTGAAGTTTTATAGGCATTAGATGCCCATTTTTGTACTTCATTGAGGATAGGTTTATAAAATTCCGTCCTCATTTTCGGACTGCCCGAGGTGATGCTCGATGAGATATAAAAAGCGCAAGTACTTCCTTGCAGGGCGTATAAACCTCATCCAGCGCTCAAAAATCAGAGAACTTTTTGAGAAAGCCAGAAAAATGGAGGATGTCATTTCCCTTGGAATAGGGGAGCCCGATTTCGACACGCCCGATGTCGTTAAGGATGCTGCGAAGAGAGCCATTGACGAAGGTTACACCCACTACACACCCAACGCAGGCATTCCAGAGTTCAGGGAGGCCATAGCTGAGTACTACAAGACCCACTACAAGGTTGACGTTTCTCCCGACGATATAATCGTTACCGCTGGCGCTTATGAAGCAACTTACCTCGCCTTCCAGACGCTTCTCGAAGGGGATGACGACGTTATAATCCCCGATCCTGCTTTTGTCTGCTATGTTGAAGATGCCAAAATCGCCGAGGCGGGGATAATAAGAATCCCCCTCCGCGAGGAGAACGAGTTCCAGATTGATCCTGATGAACTTGTCGAGGCTATAACCAAACGTACCAGGATGTTAGTTATCAACTACCCCAACAACCCCACAGGTGCAGTCCTCAAGAAGAAAACCGTGAAAGCCATAGCTGATATAGCCGAGGACTACAACCTTTACATCCTTAGCGACGAACCTTATGAGCACTTCCTCTATGAGGGGGCCAAACACTACCCCATGATCAAGTACGCCCCTGACAACACAATCCTCGCGAACAGCTTCTCGAAGACTTTCGCCATGACCGGCTGGCGTTTGGGCTTTGCCATAGCGCCGACCCAGGTAATCAGGGATATGATAAAGCTCCACGCCTATGTCGTTGGAAACGTTACCTCCTTCGTTCAGATAGCGGGAATAACGGCCCTGAGAGACAAGCGCAGCTGGGAAGCAGTTGAAAGGATGCGCCAGACCTACGCCGAAAGGAGAAGGCTCGTTCTTAAGTACCTCAACAAGATGCCCCACATAACGCCGTTCAGACCGAAGGGCGCCTTCTATATCTGGGCCAAAATTGACCCAGAGCTCGATATGAGCAGCGAGGACTTTGCCGAGTGGCTGCTCGAGAACGCGAGGGTTGTCGTTATTCCAGGAACCGCCTTCGGCAAGGCCGGTGAGGGATGGATAAGGATAAGCTACGCCACTAAGAAGAGTCAGCTCCTAGAGGCGCTGGAAAGAATGAATGAGGCACTATCAAAGCTCTAACGGTGAACAAGACATGGATGGTATCCTCACCATCTTCATTGCAATATTTCTTGCCGAGCTGGGGGATAAAACCCAGCTCGCAACGATAGCCTTTGCTTCCAAATACGGCTGGAAGACAGCCTTCATTGGAGCGATCTTGGGCCTGGCGGCGGTCAATCTTATCGGCGCATTTCTGGGGGACAAGCTTGGCGACGTACTGCCCCTGGACGTTGTTCACAAGCTTGCTGGAGGACTTTTCATTATTTTCGGCGTGCTAATGATACTCGGAAAGCTTTAGGGAGGAGATATCATGGACAAACGGTGGAGGTCAGTCCTGCTCGACACGCTGGTTATGACTGCCGGTTTTGGAACTCTCACCATGATGGCCGTTGCGAAGCCCGACGTCATGGCGCACTTCGGAATCGACAGTGCCGCCTACGAGTGGCAGCATATCGCTTATGTTTTCGGTCTCTTCATAGCCTTCCTTCTCGGCCATACCAAAATCTACGAGGGCAGCTTTAAGAGGAGCGTTGCAATAGCTTTGAGCTGGGCTGCTGTAACCCAGGCGCTCATCCCACTCGCTCCCAATTGGCACGTTGTCGTTTTCCTGAGATTCATTCAGGGATTCGTCGTCACGCTCGTTCCGCTCTTTAGCACCCAGATAGCTCACTTCTTCGTGGCTGAAAGGCCCTTCGCCAAGGGTATAATCCTCTCGGGCATCTTCTGGGGCGGCGTGTTTGGAAGCATAAGCGCAAAGTACGCTGTTGAGGCTTTCGGCTGGAAAGGCGGCTTCTGGAGCACAGTCGTTATCATGTACACTGTCCTGGCCATATGGTGGCTGTTCACCGAGGACTTTGAGATAAGCCACAGAAATGAGGCCAGCACAAAGATCAACGTCTGGAAGATGCCGTTCACCTGGATTCTTGGCCTGACTTTCTTCCCAGCTCTGTGGATAATCTTCACCATCGTCGGTTTCTCAGCTTCGCTCGGCTATGAGATTGGCTGGACTAAGGAGCACGTGGCAACCCTAAGTACCAGCCTGAACATATCAAAGGCCCTCTGGAGCATAGGTATGGGCTACGTGGGCTACCTGCTCTCAAGAAAGAACCCGACAGCCAGGGGACTCTTCAAGGCCATTGTTCAGGTCATGATATTCTCCTACGCGGTGGCCTTTGTCGGTCTGCTCGTGTATGGGAAGGCCATGCTGGCGGGCAACTACACCCTCGCACTTGCTTCCGTTGTCCTCATCGGCGCCCTCCAGGGAACGGGACCGGCGTTCTGGACCAGCGCTCCAGCCACCTACCCGAAGAGCATCTTCCCCAAGGCCAGCTTTGCCCTTGGACTCATCTCCAACTCTGCCAACATCATAGCCCCGGGCCTTACTGATGCGCTGGCAAGGCAGAGTACTGCCCTTGCCCTAGGGGAGCTGGCGATAATGCCCCTTCTCGGAATCCTGACGCTGGTGATTGTTTCGAGGATGAAACTCCCCGTGGAGGAACTCGGCGATGAGGTCTAAGCCCATCGTCATTTCCTTCTTTCTGATTTTGGCAGCTTACTTCTACGGAATGGCAGCGATAAGCTTTGGAGATAGGTACACCTTCGGGGGCTTTATCGTAATAGCGACGATCCATCTCCTATTCGCTTATGGAATCAAAACTGGCCGCGATCTCGTAGTCGATGTCGCTCCCCATATAGCACTCCTTGACTTTCTCTTCGGCCTGCTGTGGGTTCTCATCGGCCTTTCAATTCCAGCGGTAAGCTTAACGCTGCTCTCAGCACTGGCGCTTTTCATACTGCTGGATGAGGAAGTCAGAATGGAGCTGAAGAGCTGAACAATACCTCTGCCTGTGCATCCTGAGACTGTCGTTTCAGTTCCTCCCGCTCCACCGGAGGAAGTTTGATTAAAGAGTTAACTTCTCACTAAACTGGCTGGCACGCTTTCACGTCTTATCAAACTCGCGAGTTTAACACAGGTTTAACTCAAAAGTCAGCGAATGAAGAGCCTGCGAAGTTAGTATGTGAAGAAAAATGCACGAACCCCATCAAATTCCTCCAGCAAAGCGGACTTCACCTTAAATCCGCTGGAATGAGTTTGCATGTCTTTTTCAAAAACAGCAAATTCCAGGGGTTTAACTTGAAAACCTCTGAATTGAAATGTTTCACTTTCCTCTTAACGCCCGAAGGGCGTTATTCCTGCAGTGAAACGATATAAAACTGGCAAAATGCGAAGTAAACCACTCAAAACTACCAGTTTGAGAAGACATGCGAGCCTTGATCAAACTCAACGGGACGATAGTCCCGTGCGTTGAAGCTTCGCTTCAACGTCGCGCAGGCGAAGTTTGTTAGAATGTGGTGCGGTGGCCGGGATTTGAACCCGGGTCACCGGCTTGGAAGGCCGGTGTCCTAGACCAGGCTAGACTACCACCGCATTGAGAGAAAGTGGTGGGGCGAGGGGGATTTGAACCCCCGACACCCGGATCTTCAGTCCGGCGCTCTCCCAGGCTGAGCTACCGCCCCACGCCCAATGGATAGGGTAGAGAGCGTATTTATAAATCTTGCGGTGGTATGGCCAGAGGTCTTTAAAAATCTAAAGAGGATGGAGAAAGGCAGTTATATCTTCGGTTCAACGGCATAAACGGTTCTGTCCTCTCCAAGTGCTTCCATCAGACCGCGATGCCTCCTGACGCAGCTCTCGCACTCGCCGCAGTGTATAGGCTTGCCATCCTCCGTGAAGCCCTTAGGCATGTAGCAAGAGTTAGAGTACTCGTACTTTGCATCTAGTTCTTTCAAGAGTTCTGCGATTCCCTTCTTGTCGAGGTCTATGAGCGGGGCAACGACCCTAACTTCCGCCATCGCTCCGTACTTCAGCATCTCGTTCATCCTCTCGACGAACTCGGGCGTGTTGTCAGGGAACGTTGCTCCCTCTTCAGCGTTGAAGCCGACTATTATATCGCCTCCACCAAGCGCATCAAGGAGCGAAGCAGCGACGCTGATGAGAACGACATTCCTTGCTGGAACCCAGACGCTTTTCGCGGTTTCCTGTGCAACGCCCATATCTTCGAGCTCTTCAGCGGTCACCTTTGGAGTCTCGCCGCCGACCAAGGTCGTCCCCCTCAGCTTCGAGAACTCCTCGAGAAAGTCAAGCCTAACTATTTTCAGCGGAACGTCCAGCTCCTTCGAGAAGAATTCCGCGACCCTATTAGTGACCTTCTCTTCATTGCTGCCGTAGTTTACTGTCAGCATTATCACCTCGTCGTAGTTCCTCTTCGCCCAGTAGAGGCAGGCCGTCGAGTCGAGCCCCCCGGAAAATAACACAACTGCGCGCTTCATGTTATCACCTCGCTTAGATTAAAAGGAGGACTGAAGGTTAAAAATCTACTCCAGCGCCAGCCCAACTATTTCCTCAATACTCTCAAAGCCTTCCTCCTCGAGATACCTCGCTATTCCCTCGTTTATCTCCCTGAAGACCTTCCAGCCCCGTAGAGCCACTGCAGTTCCTATCTGGAGCGCTCTTGCTCCAGCGAGGAAAAACTCCAGGGCATCCCGCCACGTAGTTATGCCGCCTATCCCGATGACCGGGATATTAAGGGCCTTGGCCAAATCGTAGACCGCCCTCAAGGCAACGGGCTTGACCCCAGGACCAGAGTAGCCGCCGACTCTGTTGCTCAGTATCGGCCTCCTCGCGTAGACGTCTATCGCTATCGCCTTCAGCGTGTTTATGGCTGCGACCGCATCTGCACCGGCCTTTTCAGCGGCCAGACCGAGCTTCGTTATGTCGTCTATGTTTGGCGTGAGCTTCGCTATAACGGGCTTGTCCGTCACATCCTTAACGGCTTTGACGACCTCGTAGACCATCTCCGGTCTCTGGCCTATCTCCATGCCGTAGCCCTTCGCATGGGGACAGCTGAGGTTGAGCTCGAAGGCATTGGCCACTTCGCTCAGCTTTTCAGCGAGAAAGGCAAACTCCTCCGGCGTTCCGCCGAATATCGATACTATCAGCGGAAAGTCAAAGGTGTAGCCTTCAACCATCTCCAGAAAGCCCTTCCAGCCGGGATTCGGAAGGCCCATCGCGTTTATCAGTCCATAGGGGAGCTCCACGATAGTGGGGTTGTCGTAGCCATTTCTCGGCTCGATTCCGATGGACTTGGTAACGACGCCGCCAGCACCTTCCTCATGAGCGCGTATCCACTGTTCAGGGGTCTTATCGTTTACTCCCGAGGCGAGAATAAGTGGATTTTCAAGCTTAAGACCGGCGACCTCAACGAAAAGCCTCACCACATTTAACACCCCGGAGGCAAAAGAGGTGGTTTGCTATTAAGGTTTTTGCCAGAATTTTAACGGCGGCGGGCGCGCCCGGGGGTGGGAACCCTCCACCGTCCGCTTCCATCGGGGCTCGCTCACCCCCGCTACCCCACGAGCGCCGAACGTCCCGCCTACCGCTGCTCCCTTCCGGGCCTGGCGGGGTTCGGCGGGCAAAGGGCGTTAGTCCGGCCCTCCAGCCAGACCCCGCCCACCGTCGGCCCCGTGGGACGAGGGATCATCGTTGTGCCCCGACTTCCGCAGGCGGCTTTGGGAACCGCCCCCCGGGCTTCGGCCCCGGCATATCGGCGGTTTCCGGTTACAGGGGACGCCGAACCCCCCGGCCTAGCCCGCCGCCAGCTAACTTATCCGCTCTTAGATATATAAAGCTTTGGTAGGTTCACAAACCAAAGGTTGCCCACCATTGGATTGAAAAATTTTCATAAGTTCCTGCACGGATGGGTGCACAGGTGATACATCATGCGCCTAACTGAACACCCTGTTCTGCGTTTTGAACGCGGAAGAGAAGTTATCATATACTTTGAAGGACAGCCAATCAAGGCCTACGAGGACGAAACCATCGCCGCTGCACTTCACGCTAATGGAATCAGAGTCCTGAACTACTCGGCCAACGAAAAGCGTCCAAGAGGCCTCTTCTGTGCCAT
Organism: Thermococcus onnurineus NA1; assembly: GCF_000018365.1. NCBI lineage: Archaea > Methanobacteriati > Methanobacteriota > Thermococci > Thermococcales > Thermococcaceae > Thermococcus > Thermococcus onnurineus. Next base: position 1,150,653 of record NC_011529.1, read on the forward strand.
TGGAAAGTGCTCCTCCTGTTTGATGGTCGTTAACGGAATCCCCAACGTCAGGACGTGCATAACCCTCGTCGAGGACGGCATGACCATAGAGCGCCAGAGAGGAAAGGCCGAGCTCCCGAAGGACGTCAAGCCGCCGGAGTGGAAGGATGCCAAGGTCGTGAAGGCAGACATCGTCATCATTGGAGGTGGGCCCGCCGGACTGATGGCGGCAATCCATGCGGCCGACGCAGGAGCAAAGATCGTTCTTCTCGACGAGAATCCGATGCTCGGCGGTCAGCTCGTCAAGCAGACCCACAAGTTCTTTGGCAAACGCGAGCAGTTCGCTGGAGTGAGGGGCGTCGAGATAGCTAGGATTCTGGAGGATGAGGTCAGAAAAAGGGAGAACGTCGAGGTCTTCCTCGAAACTTCGGCGGTGGGAATATTCCAAGATGGAGATGAGAAGCTCGTTCTGGCCGTCAAAAACAACCGCGAGCTGATAGAGTTCCGTGGAAGGGCTGTCATCGTCGCCACCGGTGCGATGGAGAAGATGATTCCCTTCGAGAACAACGATCTGCCCGGAATCTACGGTGCTGGAGCCATTCAGACCCTCATGAACACCTACGGGGTGAAGCCGGGCGACAAGGTTCTAATCGTTGGTGCGGGCAACGTGGGACTTATTCTGGCGTATCAACTCATTCAGGCCGGAGTTGAAGTCAAGGCTATAGTCGAGGCGATGCCGAAGGTGGGAGGCTACTTCGTTCACGCGGCCAAGGTTAGACGCTTGGGCGTTCCGATACTGACCAGGCACACTATTCTTCGCGCTGAAGGAAGGGAGAGGGTCGAAAAAGCAATTGTTGCTCAGCTCGACGAGAACTGGAACGTTATTCCCGGAACGGAGAAGGTCTTCGAGGTCGATGTGATAGCCCTCGCGGTTGGCCTGAGGCCGAGCATAGAGCTCCTCCACCAGGTAGGCTGCCAGATAAAGTACATCCGGGAGCTCAGCGGCCATGTGGCAGTTCGCGACGAGTGGATGGAGACAACCGTGAGAGGCATCTTCGTGGCCGGCGATTCTGCCGGAATAGAGGAGGCTACCACTGCGATGCTGGAGGGCAAGATAGCAGGAATAGCCGCTGCCCTGAGGCTCGGCATAGCCGACGAGAGCTGGGTCAAAGAGATAGAGAAGGCACAGAGAGACTTGGACGAGTTCCGCTCCGGACCCTTCGGCAGGCATGTTATGGAAGGTGTTAAGAAAGCTCTGGTGGTGAGAGAATGAGCGAGATTCCTGAGTACCTGAGAACCGGCTACATAACGCCCGAGGAGCTTCAGAAGTTCATCCCGCTTCCGAGCGAGGAGAGGCTGAGGAAAAGGCCAGTAGCAATTCCAGAGTGTCCGCAGGAGATACCCTGCGCCCCCTGCAGGGAGATATGTCCTACTGGAGCCATAAGCATGCCCACGCCGAACGATTTGCCCATCGTTGACTATGACAAGTGCATAGGCTGCTCTCTCTGTGTCCAGATATGCCCCGGCCTAGCATTCTTCATGATGCACTACGTTGGAGACAAGGCGAGGATAACGATGCCTCACGAGCTTCTGCCAGTTCCGGAGAGGGGCGAGGAGGTCGTTCTCCTTAACCGCGTCGGGGAGCCTGTTGGCAAGGGGAAAGTCCTCACGGTAGTCCCGAGGGAGAGAAGCAAGGGGGACACGCCGATAATCACTGTGGAGGTTCCAATAGAACTCGCCTGGGAGGTCAGAGCGGTTAAGGTGGTGAGAGAATGACGGCCACCGAGATTGTATCTGATGGGTGCCAAAAGATGGGACACCTCTGTAAGGTTCACAGTCATCTCGCGCCCGAAGGGCGCATTTCAGGGGTGAACAACAGAATGGCATCAATTGCGCGGGCACCCAATATCGTTGAAGCTAGTTTGGGAGTCAGAAACATTCCGCCAGCGCTTTCATCAGAAAGAGCTGTGGTGGTGAAAGAATGAGCGGGAAGAAAATCATCTGCCGCTGCAACGACGTCACGGTTGAAGGCGTCGAGAGGCTCATCGACTCGGGCATCACGGACATCGAGGAAATCAAGCGGCTTCTCAGGATAGGCATGGGGCCCTGCCAGGGAAGGACGTGCATCCCGATTGTAATCTCAATCCTCGCGAGGAAGACGGGAAAGAGACAGGAGGATATACCGCTCCCGAAGTCGAGGGTTCCGATAATGCCCGTCCGCGTCGAGGTTCTGGTGGGTGGTGCCGATGAGTAAGATAGCGATCATCGGCGGCGGAATAATAGGCGTCGCGACGGCCTATGAGCTGGCAAAGCTCGGAGAAGAGGTAATCCTCTTCGAGAAGAACTACTTCGGCTCAGGTTCGACCTTCCGCTGTGCAACGGGAATACGGGCGCAGTTCACGGACGAGGCCAACATCAGGCTCATGAAGTACGCCATCGAGCGCTGGGAGAGACTTGAAGAGGAGCTCGGGGCCGAGATAGGCTTCCGGCACTCCGGTTACCTCTTCCTGGCGACGAGTGAGGAGGAGGTTGAAGCCTTTAAAAACAACATAAAGCTCCAGAACAGCTTTGGCGTTCCCACGAGGCTCATAGATATGGATGAGGCAAAGGAAATAGTCCCGCCACTCAACACGGAACCGTTCTTGGCCGGGGCCTGGAACCCGATGGACGGAAAGGCCAACCCCTTCAAGACGCTCTTTGCATATCTCACGAAAGCCAAGGAGATGGGCGTTGACGCGAGGGAGCACACCGAAGTTGTGGCTCTGGAGCGCGAGGGGGACAAGATAATCGCGGTGAAGTTCAGAAGCAACGGAAAGGTGGAGAGCGTTAAGGTTGACGCCCTTCTCAACGCGGCCAACGCATGGGCACCGCTGATTAACGAGATGGCAGGCCTGAGCAGGGAACTCGTTCCAATAACCGCGTACAAGCACCAGCTCGTGAAGACGGAGCCCCTCAAGCCGGGTCAGGTCGAACCCCTCGTCTGTCCGCCAAGCTGGAACGACAGCTACCTCATCCAGGACGGCGAGGACGGTGGAATAATCTGTGGCTCGGGAATAGAGCACAAAGCCAAAAGCCTCGACGACTACGAGCCGACCTACGACTTTCTGAGGGGTGTGCTGAAATACGCCGTTCAGATAATTCCCGCCATCAGACACGCCCATATCGTCCGCCAGTGGGCCGGCTTCTACGCTAAAACGCCTGACAAGAACCCTGCCATAGGAAGGCTCCTCGACAACTTCTACATTGCGGCAGGCTTCAGCGGCCACGGCTTCATGATGGCTCCAGCGGTTGCCCAAGCGATGGCGGAGTTCATGACCAAAGGAAAAAGCAAAGTGCCCCTCGACTGGGAGTGGTACGACCCGTACAGATTCGAGCGCGGCGAACTGAGGAGCTCGGCCTTTCAGATAGGCTAATATATCCCAAAAGTCTGCCAAATATTCTTTTGTTTTCTACACTATGTGACGCAGGTTATTCGAGAATGGGAGTAAAATTTAAATAGGTATTCTCAGAATTAATGCACGCATACGTACTTCCACGCCTCTTTCTGTCCTCTTCAAGGTCAGGAGGTGATCACCGTGATTAGGGTTGAGAGTGCCCTTTCAGCCTTTGGGGTTGAGAAGTCTCCATGGGGTCTTGAACAGGGGGTGGGGCACGGAGAATTCATGGAAATCTTCGAGCCACTTCCAGAAATAGGCGAAATTCTCCAGAAGAGCGAGAGTCTTGAGGAGGCAAGGGAGAAGCTCCTGGAATTCACGAAGAACCTGGGGTGGAAGTTCAAAAGCGGCGAGATAGAGGTAAGCCCCCTAGATAGGTGGCTCGCCATCTATGCCTGCGACGTCTTTGAGAACATTCTCTCGCCATACAACGAAAAGGCAGCAGGCTTCTCAACGCTGGAATATCTCTGGAAAGCCGCCAAGGGCGACGAAAAGACTCTCAGTGTTCTCACTAAGGGATTCCTCGAGGAGTTCAGGCACCTCTTCCTTGCCATGTCTGGTAAGGCCAACTACTCCAAGGGCTGGCTTGGGCCGAAGCTGGAAAAAGCAGGCATAGTTTCACCCGACTTCAGTAAGGTTCACGGCAGGGAGGCAGGGAAGCTGCGCTCCGACTACCTCGATAAGGTCTACGAGTACATAAAGGCCTGGCTCGACCGCTATCCGAGTGGACTCGACGAGAGGATAATCAAGAAGAGGGAGGAGCAGAGGAAGCAGCTCGAGGAGTACTGGGGCATAGACGATGAGGAGTGGTTCGACTACAGGTGGCAGTTCAGCCATGTCCTCAAGGGCAGGAAGGGCCTTGAAATCCTCAGAGAGCTCAACGAACTTGGCATCGTCAAGGTTCCAGAGGAGGATCTGGAAGAAGTCGAGAGGGCAGTCAAGTATCGCATTCCCTGGGGAATAACACCTTACTACCTCCACCTCTGGGACTTTAAGGAGCCCTACAAGGAGGACAGGCACGTCAGAAGGCAGGTGATGCCGCCCAAGTGGTACATGGACAACATGATACTCCACCGCAAGGACAGAGAGTACGCCTTCGACTTCATGGGCGAGCACGACACCTCTCCGATAGACCTCGTCACGAGGAGGTACGTGATGATAGCGATCCTCAAGGCCTTCGACACCTGCCCGCAGATATGCGTCTACTGCCAGAGGAACTGGGAGGTCCTTGAACCCTTTATGGCAGGCTCGTTCCCGGGATGGGACAAGATAGAGAAGGCTATAGAGTGGTTCGGCGAGCGCGAGTCGATGATAGACGTGCTCATAACCGGAGGAGACCCCTTCGCCCTGAGCAACAAGATTATAGACAAGATAATGTCCCGTCTGAGCGAGTTCGACCACGTCATTAACATCCGCTGGGGAACAAGGATTCCAGTGACCGTCCCAATGCGCGTAACTGAAGAGCTGGCCGAGATACTCGGATCGTACATCGAACCAGGCAAGAGGAACGTGGCCGTCTCGACCCATGTAGAAACGGCCTACGAGGTAACCCCAGAGATGGCCAGGGCAGTCTACAACCTTAGGAGGCAGGGAATATACGTCTACAACCAGCTGGTCTACCAGAGAAACGTCAGCAGGCGCTTCGAGAACGTTGCACTTAGAATAGCCCTCAAGAAGATCGGCATCGATCCATACTACACCTTCTATCCCAAAGGTAAGATCGAGCAGAGAGACTACCTCGTGCCGATAGCGAGGGTCATCCAGGAGAGGAAAGAGGAGGCAAGGCTCCTACCGGGCCAGTTCAGGACTGACGAGCCAATCTTTAACGTGCCGAGGATGGGCAAGAACCACCTGAGGGCTTGGCAGGACAGGGAGCTCATAGCCATAAAGCCCGACGGAAGCAGGGTGTACCTCTTCCACCCGTGGGAGAAAGGCATCAGCGAGACGAAACTCTACACATACACGGACGTCCCAATAGAGGAGTATCTCCGCTATCTGGAGAGCATCGGGGAGAAGAGGGAAGACTACGAGACCATCTGGTACTACTACTGAGGGCTTTCTACTCTTTTTGATATTTTACTGGCAAGAAAAGGTTATAAAGGGGCCCCGATTAGCATCGTGAGGGTCATCATGAGGATAGTTTTTGACATAGGCGGTTCAGTTCTCGTTCCGGACGATCCCGACATCGATTTTATCAAGGCCATCGCGTATGAGCTCACCAAGATAAGCGAGGACCATGAGGTGGCTGTGGTAGTCGGCGGCGGCAAAGTGGCGCGCAAGTACATCAAGGCTGCGAAGACCTTCACGCCCAACGAGACCTTCAAGGACTACATAGGAATTCACATCACCAGGGCCAACGCAATGCTTCTAATAGCTGCGCTCGGCGAGAAAGCTTATCCCTTCGTCGTCCAGGACTTCAGGAAGGCCTGGGAGGTCATACAGCTCAAGAAGATACCCATAATGGGCGGAACTCACCCAGGACACACGACCGATGCGGTCGCTGCCCTTCTCGCCGAGTACCTGCAGGCCGACCTTCTGATCGTGGTCACCAACGTTGACGGTGTCTACGACAGCGATCCGAGGAAGAATCCTAACGCAAAGAAGCTCGACAGGATAACCGTGGATCAGCTCGTCGACATAGCAATGGAGGGCGAAAGCAAGGCCGGTGGAAGCGGCGTCGTCGATGCCCTTGCTGCGAAGTTCATCCAGCGCGGCAAGATAAGGACGTACATCGTGGGCAAGAAGGACGCTTACAGCCTCTTCGATGTGATAAAGGGTAAGCACAGCGGGACGGTTGTGGAGCCCTGATTTCCTAATATCAATTTATCATTTGTTAAGGCGTTTGAATAAGGGCACCGTCCCAGCCATAGCTCGCAAATGGATGCGCTAACCAACCTTCGGTTAAGGGCAGATTTTTATATCCCTCCCTCCTCTTTTCTCCGGTGGTGTCTATGAAAATCGTGGTCATCGGTTCTGGAACTGCCGGAAGCAACTTCGCCCTTTTCATGAGGAAGCTTGACAGGAAAGCTGAGATAACCGTCATCGGAAAGGAGGAGACGATGCAGTACTCCCCATGCGCCCTGCCGCACGTGATAAGCGGCACGATAGAGAAGCCCGAGGACGTTATCGTCTTCCCTAACGAGTTCTACGAGAAGCAGAAAATAACCCTCATGCTTGGCACCGAGGCTAAAGCAATAGATCGCGAGAGGAAAGTTGTCATTACAGACAAGGGCAAAGTTTCCTACGACAAGCTCGTTCTGGCAGTCGGCTCAAAGACTTTCGTCCCACCAATTAAGGGCGTCGAAAACGAAGGCGTCTTCACGCTCAAGAGCCTCGACGACGTGAGGAAGATAAAGGCATACATAGCCGAGAGGAAGCCGAAGAAGGCTGTCGTCATTGGCGCCGGCCTGATCGGTCTTGAAGGGGCTGAAGCATTCGCAAAGCTCGGCATGGAGGTCCTCGTCGTCGAGCTACTAGACAGGCTTCTGCCCACGATGCTGGACAAGGATACCGCCAAGCTCGTTCAAACGGAGATGGAGAAGCACGGTGTTTCCTTCCGCTTTGGCGTCGGTGTGAGCGAGATAATAGGCAGCCCCGTCAAGGCCGTCAAAATTGGTGACGAGGAAGTCGAGGCTGATTTGGTTCTCGTTGCCACCGGTGTGAGGGCCAACGTTGACCTCGCTAAAAAAGCGGGCCTCGAAGTTAACCGCGGAATAGTCGTCAACGAGCACCTCCAGACGAGCGACCCTGACATATACGCGATAGGCGACTGTGCGGAAGTTATTGACGCCGTTACCGGAGGGAGAATCCTCAGCCAGCTGGGAACTTCTGCAGTGAGGATGGCGAAAGTGGCAGCGGAGCACATAGCAGGAAAGGACGTCTCCTTCAGGCCCGTCTTCAACACGGCAATAACCGAGCTCTTCGGCCTTGAGATCGGCACCTTCGGCATAACGGAGGATAGGGCGAAGAAAGAGGGCATCGCGATAGCCGTCGGTAAGTTCAAAGGCTCCACCAAGCCCGAGTACTATCCCGGCGGCAAGCCGATAACCGTGAAGGTTATCTTCAGGAAAGACGATAGAAAGCTCATTGGCGCGCAGATAGTCGGCGGCGAGCGTGTCTGGGGCAGGATAATGACGCTCTCTGCCCTAGCACAGAAAGGTGCAACTGTCGAGGACGTTGTTTACTTAGAGACCGCCTACGCCCCGCCGATAAGCCCGACGATAGATCCGATAAGCGTTGCAGCCGAGATGGCTTTGAGGAAGTTCAAGTGACACCTCTTTTCTCTTCACATTTTAGCAAACTTTAAGTCCATTCTGGCAAACTTGGGTTTTAGATGATGCTAGTGAAGGTTAGCGATAGGAATAAGATACTGCTTGGAATCGGGACCGGAGTGCTGCTGGCGTCGAGCCTGAGGATCTTCGTTGCCGGCGCTTATTCCAGCCTTGAGAAGACGTTCTTCTACGGCGTGAACTTCCCATCGGGACTTGATATAATACTCCTCATACTCGCCTCCATCTTGTTGGCAAAATGAGCAGAAAAGCTGGAGCGGCCCTAATGGCAGCCTACGCGGTGGCTTCCCTTGCCTTTGCATCAGCCATAGCTCTCGTCGAGAGCACTAAGGGCAGCAGGGGTGGGGTAATCGGCGCTGCGTACCTCTTTCTCGTGGCAACTTTGGCTTTGGGTGCCTACGTCGGTATGGACATCGGTTTGGCGTTCATGGAGAACAACCTTGAAGCCCTAATTCTAGCCGCCTCCGTGATCTACGCCCTCGCGAGCTACGGTGGAAGTGCTGAGGTTAGGCTTCCAAACGCGAAAGAAATAGCGGCCCGCTTCTCGGCCTCGCAGTGGTTTCGGTAATAGTTCTCGCCCTCTTCAACGTGGTCCAACTTACGTTGAAGCCAAGAAGGACGTCCTCATCTGGAGCTACAACGTCCACCAGGACTTTGGACCTTAACAGGGGACGTTCAACGGCTACGAGCTGATTAACCTCCTGAAGGAGCAGAAGCCCGATATCTGGGCGGCGCAGGAGGTCGTCGGTGGAATGATCAGCAACGGCTACCAGGATATTCCCCTGATGATCTCCGCATACCTCGGCTACGCCTACGAGTACAAACCGGCCGTTGAAGGAACCCACGGCATAGCGGTCTTCTCGCACTGGCACATGAAGACGGAGAGTGAACTCAACCCCGAGAGCCTCGGACAGGCGAGGTCAGCCCAGAAGGTAACCATCGATGAGCTCGGATTAACCCTCGTCAACGTGCACATGGGGCTGAACGAGACAGAGAGAGCAATGCAGGCGGGAGAGCTCCTCAAGTTCGCGGAGAGCGAGCCGGTAGCCCATATAATAGCAGGCGACACTAACGTCGAACCGGACGAGAGGCGATAGCAATACTTACGCGCAACTACTATAACTCCTTTGAGAAGAGGCTGCCATACACTTTCAAACTGGGGCAACATCGACATCGAAAACATCGACCACATCCTGCTCAAGAAGGACTGGCCGGCAAAGGTCAAAGACTACGGATGCCTCTGCGATGTGGAAGTTTCCGACCACAGGCCGATATGGGCCGTCATCGAGCTACCGTGAGGTTTTTACTCTTCCAACCTTTTTTGAAAATTGAACCACAACTCTTAAATTCCAAACCAGACGTATCTCCGCCCGGTGAAAAATATGAAAGAGATTTCATTGGTTCTGGTGTCCATTGCAACCGTTATTATTCCTCCCCTCGTCATGAGACACTGGGGCCGCAAAATCCTGAGAGAAGAGCTACCAAAGAAAGAGAAAAACTATAATCTGCTGAAGGCTGAGGTGGTCTGCATTTTCGGGGCATTCATACTCTACTTGCCTGCGATGATAGCCCTCGGAGCCCTTGACTGGGCCTCTGACGTGGTAGATAAGCTCCCCCTACCTGAGATATTCAGGGTGTTTGCATTTGCAGCAATCCTGATCTTCCCGCTTCTGCTGTCAATCTTCCTCATCATCTACGAGACCGTCAAAGTAGGGATAAATATTACAGAGGAAAAGATTGAAAATCCAAAAAAGGAGGTTCTGAAAGTTCTCGCACTTATTCTTGGTCCAACAGTTGGCTTTGCCTTTATCTGGCTGCTGCTGATGATCTATCTGCCAGAGAGTTTGACCTCAAAGTGGTGGTTTGACCTGCTCATGTACTCAACCCTAATACTCGCTTTCTTTGCGCTCTTTCCACTCATCCTCATTAGAGTTGGGACAAAGAGCGAGCTCGACCCCGAGCTTAAGGCCGAGCTCATGAGGTTCTGTGAGGAGCATGGAGTTAAAGTCAGGGGCATCATCGTTAAAGGAAAGCCCGGTCAAAAGCTCGCAAACGCCATGGTTACGGGTATAATCCCCCGCTACCGCTACGTTGTTTTAACCCGCTATCTGGTTGATAACTTCGAAGAGGACGAGATTAAAGCGGTCTTAGCCCATGAGATTGGGCACATAAAAGGAAAGCACCTCTGGATAAACGCGGCTTTGAGCATCGGTTGGTTCATCTTCTGGATAGGACTCATCTACATCCTCCACAAATTCAACGTTCAGCTGTTCTCATCGCCGTGGGTTTTCTTCGGCGTTTTCTTCTTTGCATTCTACTTCTGGCTCTTTGTTATTGAATCAAGGATAGCCATAAGGAACGAGTTCAAGGCAGATGAGTTCGCGGCGAATGTCGTGGGGCTTGAGCCAACTCTAATGGCACTTAAAAAGCTGGCTGAGCTCAACTTGCTGCCGGAAAAAACAGGGAAATGGTTTAACCTGTTGAACAGACACCCTTCGATTGAAAAGAGGATAGAGCATTTAAAAGAACTGGAGGGTCGGAGATGAAATTGCTTCAGTTTGTTAAAGATGACCCTGGAAGGACGGTGATTATCTGCGGGCTTTTCCTAATGGTTCTGGGACTCCTCTTTCGTGACGGCAGTGCGCTATCTCTGAGCGTGATGTTTCTTTCGACTGGTTTAATCCTTCAGCGGAGGGGATGGCATTGAGACAAAATTATTGATTAAAAAGGAGGAATAAAAATGAAAAAGCTCGGCATCCTGTTGCTGGTCGTTTTTCTGGTTGGGATTGGTGCTGGATGTATATGGGAGAACACGGGGACATCCACTACGCCCGCGGCAACGTCAAACACAGCATCTCCAAAAGTAGTCCTCCAGCCCAAGCACTACCCGACGGAGGAGCTTCTCAAAAACATGGGGAGTATAAAGCAGTTCACCTACCTCGAGAACACAAGCATGATACTTCACGTCAGGATCTCTCAGGGGAACGTTACCCGGGATGGGGGCAACGTTACTGTGATTTACAAACGGAAGGGCTATATCGATCTTGATAGCAAGGAAGCCGACGTCAATACCACGACCAGAACCTTTCCGGGAGGGGCCGCCGTTTTCTCGCGCCAGATTATAAAGGACGACGAAATCTATGTCTTTTCAAGCGGAACATGGCAGAAGATGACGAACGAGACCCTCGGAATTGATCCGGAGACCATTTTAAACCTCACCTGGGAATACAACATCGTGAGCTTCGTGGCAAAGTATCTACAGGAAGAACCATCCAACACAACCATCGAAAACGATACGCAGCTGCTTTACTATCAGATAACAAAGGAAGATCTCGATGCCATGACCCGGCTGTTCATAGGCTCCAATGCGAACATGACGTTCAACGTTACCAACGGCATCCTTGAGGTCAGGTTCAGGGATGGCGTTTTTGTCGGAGGCAGAATAGCCTATCAAATGGAGATCCGTATCTGGGGCAAGGACATCTACGGTCAGGAATTTGAAGTATATGAAAAAGGCCACGTCTACGATGAGTTCGTTGTTAGGGACATAAACGTCAAGAAGCCCGTCAAAAAGCCCGTTTCTTACCGTGCGTAAGGGAAAGCTTTTTGGAGCTTCTTTCCAACTTTTCACGATGTTTCCGGGCAGAAGAAAAGTCAGCAAGCTAATGGCCTACATCCTGCGGCACTCGCCGGAGGAGTTCGGACTGAGGCCTGACGTGGAGGGCTTCGTACCCCTTTCCGAGCTCGTCGAGGCCCTAAAAACTATCTATCCAGACGTTACGGAGGAGTTCGTACGCGAAATAGTCGCCCGCGATGCGAAGGGCCGCTACGAGATTCAAGGAGACAGAATACGCGCCCGCTACGGCCACAGCTTTCCGGTGAGTCTAGACCACGAAGAAGACACCGAGAGCCGCTTCCTCTATCACGGCACGCCGAGGAGGAACCTCGAGAGCATTCTCCGCGAGGGGTTGAAGCCCATGAGGAGGCAGTTCGTCCACCTAAGCACGAGCAAAAGCGAGGCAATCAAAACCGGCAGGCGGCACGGGCGGGACGTGGTTCTTCTGGTAATAGACGCCGAATGCCTCCGAAAGAAAGGCTTGAAGGTTTACAAAGCCGGGAAGAACGTCAGGATAGTCGAGAAAGTCCCACCGGAGTGCATCACTCTGGAAGTCTAAGCGCGAAGAGGAAAGCTACTCCGAGAGGCACGAGCGTGCTCATGAAGTTCAGCTCAAAGCTTATGGCAGAGAGATAGCCTCCGAGTAATGGACCTACGACCCAGCCGAGGCTCATCATAGCGTTGAGCAGGCCCATAGCCTGACCCCTCTCCGTCGCTCTGACCTTCGTGGCAACATAGGTCGAGGAGGCGTTTAGGGTCAGTGACCACTTGACGCCCGAAAAGAGGGCCACGACGATCATCAGGTAGAGATTCTTCGCGAAAGCGTAGCCGAGGAAAGCGATGGCGTAGCCGGCTATCGCCAGCAGGTAGAATTTCTTGGCGCCGTAGCGGTCAATCAGCTTCCCGAGGTAGTATCCGCTCACCGCCGCCGCTAAAGAGTCTATTCCAAAAAGTATCCCTACCCACTCGCTCCCAAAGACCTCCTCAAAGTAAACCGAGACCACTGAATAGACCTGACCTGAAGCTATCATTACGAGCAGAACTGTAAAGTAGAAAAGGCCCAGATGGCCCCTCATGAGCCGCTTGAATGCCGCACCCTGGAAGGTTGCCCTCTCGCTTTCCCGCCCTTCCTGGACGAGTATAAGCTTTCTTGGAGCCCTTTTCGGCCTCGGCCTCTCCCTGAGGAGGAGAACTATCGCAGAGGAAAGGACGAGGAGAGCCCCTGCTATGAGGAAGATTCCCCTGATCCCGACGTATTTTATAAGGAAGCCGCCGATGAAGTTGCCCAGCATGTAGCCCGCGTTCTCAATCGAACCGAAGAGCCCGTAGGCTGAACCAACACGGGTCGAGAGCTCCGCTATCAGCGCCGAATGGGCAGGCATAATGGCTGAGCCGAGTGCTCCCTGGAACGTCCTCAGGGTAAGCAGGGCTAACGGAGTTGAAACGACAGCCATGAGGGCATAGAAGGTCCCCGTAGAGAACAGGCCGAAGGATATGAAAGCCTTCCTGTTCCTAGTCCTATCGGAGAGATAGCCAAAGGGATACTGGAAGACTGTCGAGGTCAGGTTGAAGGCGACACTTAAAAGCCCGACCATCAGCATGCCGCCGCCGAGGAGCTTCATATAGACGCTGAGATATGGAAACGCCATGCCAAAGGCCGCGTTGGCGATGAACATACTCACCGCTAGCAGGACCACGTTCCTGCGCTTGATCCTTATTCTGCGAATCTTCCCTGCCTTCTCGCGCCTCCCCTGCGTTACGACGAGCTCCCTTCTGCTCATCGCTCGCGCCTATGGGAAGCCTCTTATAAAACTTCCTCCAAGGTGATTTTAGGCTGAGGATTTATTATGGCGCTGAAGCATCTCGATGGTTCTCTCTTCAGAACACGACCTTTGAGAGAACTTGGGAAAAGTGCCAATGTTTATGGAGAGATAAAAGATACAAGAGAGACACCCTAAACCCTCCTCACAGCAACACCATCGGTCGGGAGGACAAGATAGTAGTCGGCCTCCCAGTTGAAGGTACGCTGGTACTCCTCTAAGACTGTCCTAGCAATGCTCAGTGCCCTGTCACTATCGACTATCGCTATGGCCGAACCGCCGAAACCTGTTCCCGTGAGCTTCGCGCCGTAGGCGCCGAGCTGGAGGGATCTACGAACGAAGAAGTCCAACTCTTCACAGCTTACATCATAGCTCCTCGCAAGATCCCAGTGAGAAGCTGTAATAAGCTCTCCCAATGTGTCTACATCCCCCTCCCTGAGTGCATCTCTTGCCTCTAGAACGCGCCGGTTTTCTCTAACGATGTAGCCAAAGAGGCGCCTGTAGAGGGAGGGAATGTTTCTCAGCTCTGCCTCCTCAACCTCCTTGGAAGTTCTCTTACCGAGAAGCCCTAAGGTTTCTTCTGCAACCTTCCTACGCTCCGCGTAGGCTGAGTTGGCCAGCTCCCTCTTGACACCGGTATAGAAGACGATCGCCTGAATGTCCCTCGGGAATTTTATGTATTCGTGCCTCAGCGTATCAGTATCAAGGAAAATGACGTGCCCCCTCTTTCCATGGGTCATGGTGAACTGGTCGAGTATTCCACAGGGGACACCCACAAACTCGTTTTCGGTCTTCTGAGCCAGGAGGGCCATTTCTATGGGGAGTAATCTCAGTTTATATGCCTCGTTGAGAAACGCCAGAACGGCAAGCTCAAGACTCGCTGAAGAACCCAAACCCGAGCCTATAGGCAGGTCTCCATTCAGAATTCCCTTCATGCCGCCTACTTCATGCCCTTCTTCCCGGAGAACCCAGAAGATTCCCTTTATGTAGTCCGCCCAGTCCCCACTCCTTCTGATGTCATCGAGCGAGAACTCCTTGACCTCACGGAATATCTGCGAGTAAACCCAGATCTGCTCGTCCTCCCTGGCATGCAGAACCGTGTGGATGTTTATTGCCATCGGCATGGCGTAGCCAAGGGCGTAGTCAGTGTGCTCACCGATAAGATTCACCCGACCGGGAGAATCAACGCGATACATGATTTCACCCACGAAAATTCGGCGAGAAGATATTTAAGGATAGCGAAGGAAAAAGAAAGGACTTCACCCCATCTGGAGGGCTTGGCCCCTGAGCTCACCACGCTCAAATCTGTATGGGTCATACCACTCGACTGGAAGGCTCGTTCTGCCTTTGGTTATCAAATCGGCGACCATCTCCGCAACGGCCGGGGCCATCATGAAGCCGTGGCCGGAAAAGCCGGCGGCAATGTAGTAGTCGTTCAGCTCCTCGATTTTTCCTATAGCAGGGTTGCTATCAGGCGTTTTAGCGTAGTAGCCCGCCCATGTTCTGAGTATAAGAAGCTCCCTCAGGGCCGGGATTATCCTGGTGAAGTAGTAGCTCACCTCGCGCATGAACTCATAGGTCGGATTGAGGTCGTAGGTTGGCCCCAGCTCGTAGCCGACACCGCCAACAACGCCGCCGTGGCTGGTCTGGGTCAGATAAGCGTGGCCGTACTTGAAGGAAATGACCATCGGCTTTATCGCGCCCTTCCTTATCGGCTGCGTTATCACCGCCTGATGTTTGTAAGGCTCTATCGGAATAGGAGTCTTTATTCCGGCCATTGCGTTGATGAGCTTGGCCCACGCGTTGGTGGCGTTAACGACGATGCCCGTCTTGATAACTCCCCTGTTGGTCTTGAGACCCTTTATCTCACCGTTCTCGATGATGAAATCCTTGACCTCCGTGTACTCAACCAGCTTAGCCCCAAAGCGCTCGGCGTTGAGGGCGAATGCAGCGGTCGAGTAGAAGGGATCGACCTTTCCATCAGTGGGGTTCCACGATGCCGCTATGACCTCACTTATGTCAAGGAGCGGGACTATCTCCTTCGCCTCTTCTGGAGTTATGAGCCTCGTCGGGACGCCGAAGCGGTTCTGGATGGCTATGTTCCTCTTGAACTCCTCGACCTCATCATCGTCGTAGAGCAAAAAGAGATAGCCTGTCTGCTCGAAGGAGAAGCCGTACTCTTCACTATAGTGCTTCCAGAGCTCGACGGAGCGCTTCATGACCTGAACGTTGGCCTCGTCGTTGAACTGCTGCCTTATGCCAGTTCCACAACGGAAGGTCGAGCCTGAGCCTACGAAGCGCTTCTCTATGACGGTGACCTCCTCACCGCGTTTAGCTAGCTCGTGGGCAAGGGTCACACCTATTATTCCCCCGCCGATGATAACGATTTCGCTTCTTTCGGGAAGTTCTTTCGTCGGCATAAGCCATCATCCCCCAGCGGCGGTAACCTTCATCTTCACGTTCTTGAGCGGCGGTCTCGCTACCGGCAGGTCAATTTTCGCCATGTCCAGGTTGGCCCTCTGGGAAACCACCACCGCGCCGTTAAAGAGGCAGAAGCGACCTTGGCAGAAGCCCATGGCCAGGTGGGTGAGACGCTTGATTATCTGAAGGTCTGTTATACCACTTCTCACCACATCGTCGACCTTCTTCAGCGAGACGTCGCAGCCACATATCTGGACGTCCTCCAGACTAAAAGCGTCGAACTCTATCTTGTGGATGGTGATAGCCTCAGGCTCGTACTCCCTCAGCTTCTTCTCATAAACACACGGCTGGGCTTCGTAGCCGAACTCTCCAAGGATGTATGCCCCAACGAGTCTGCCTTCAAGGTAGTTGGCATAGTGGGGCTTTATGCTGACGGCGCTTCCAGCGACGTAGATGCCGTCCCTTATTCTGTGCTGGGAGTCGAGAACTGGCATGTAGTAGCCTCTCTTGAAGCGAAGCTTTCCGCCGGCCTGGGTTATCGGGTTTATGTCCGGCCTTCTGCCATCGGAAACTATCACAGCGTCAACCTCGTAAACGTTGCCGTTCATATCTATCAGCTTTTCAACCTTTTCCGTTCCTTCAACGCGCTTCGGGTTTGGGACGACGATGTACTCGATACCCCATCTCTCAAGCTCAGGAACGATGTCCTCCGGCCTGCCCCCGACGACTGCGACTTTTTTGCCGGGAGCGACACCCCAGACGTTCATGACCTCAAGGGCAAAGTCGCGCCTGAAAACGCCCGGAATGTCGTTGTTCTCAAAGAGGAGAATATTGTCAACTGCTCCAACGGCCAAAACAACGCGTCTCGCCATGAGTTCTATAAGCTGGTCTCCCTTAACGATGGGAACCAGGAAGTACTCCCCCTTGTCGAAGATTCCCAACGCTATCGTTTTCCTGAAAACGCGAACGTTGTCGTTGAACTGGGCAACGAGTGACTTTATAACCTCCTTTGGTTCACCATCAAAACCTTCCTGTGGGAGGCCCTTGAGCCACATGTCTCCGCCGAGCCAGCCGCGCTCCTCAATGAGGGCGACCGTCAGATGCTCCTGAAGCTCAAGTGCTGCCCCTATTCCGGCGGGGCCAGCACCTATAACGGCCACATCCACGACCTGTCTAGTTACGGGTTTGCTCTCATCCACTTCAACAGTCTCCTGAAAATCACCGTAGTTCTGACGCTCTATCCTGATGCCATCCTTTACAACCGTTTTTCTGCCGTTGATGTTCTTCACGCCGTTGACGACCATCGGAACGGGGCCGAACGTAAAGGCACCTCTCTTTCTCCCCTCAGTGCTCGTGGTGAGCCAGTAGATGCCGTTAGCCAGAAGGGCAACAGTGAGCTTCTCACCCTCATAGGCCTCGAGGGGTTTCCCCTCAAAGTGAATCGTGATTCTCTTAGAAGGGTCTTTTTCCGTCAGGTCGAGCGGTCTCATGCTCCCACCTCTGGATTTTCTAAAAGCAGGCGTTCTAAGATGATCACCAATGCTTATAAACGTTAGGCTGACCAAAAATGGTTTACAACATTTGGTTAAATTACACCGGAATCCACCGGTGGGAGCAATTATCCTCCACCTGCCTCAGACCATTAAAAACATCCCGATGACTAAAGGAATGACATATAAACAACACACAAGAAAGAAACGAGCTAACATTATCGTGCGTGAATCTCCACTATGTCCCCATCCTCCAGCACGTGGTCGGCCCCAACCCTCTGGCCCGGGAACTTGACGCTCTTACCCCAGACACGGGCATATCGGAAGTTCTTGGCAAAGTCCTTGTGAATTCTTTCCGCCAGATCCATGACCGTTGAGCCCTTCTTGAGCGGCACCGGGGGATAGGCCGGCTCTTCCCCGGGACTCTTCGTGAAGACCCTTATTATTCCAGCCAGCTCATACAGCTCGTCCTTGAGCTTGTCGAGGTTTATCTTCCTCCTCGCGGAGATTGGGATGATTTTGAATCTGTCTCCGTAAGCCTGGACGAGCCTCTCGTAGTTCTCTTTGCTTCCAGGGGCGTCGCCCTTGTTAGCAATGATTATAGCCCTCCTCCAGACGAGGCTCTCGTCTAAAGCGTCGGCGAACTCCTCCAGAGTCACGGGCTCCTTAACGGTTATCTCAGCTGAGTGAATCCTCTCCTCGCGGAGCATCTTCATGACTTCACTTATGTCGCCCTTTATGTTCTCCTGACCGTTGATGATTATTCCACCGCTCGCTGTCCTCTTTATCTCGACCCTTGGACGGCGCTTGTTGAGCTTTATTCCCGCCCTCTCGAACTCTCTCAGGAGGATTTCCATCTGCTTTACGGGATCCTGAGAGAGGTCAACGACGATGGCTATAGCATCGGCGTTCCTTATAACACTCAGGAGCTGAGGCCCCATGCCCTTTCCGAGGGCGGCACCCTCGACGAGGCCGGGCACCTCAACGAGCTGTATCTGAACATCCTTGTGATGCATCATTCCAGGGATAGGTTCGACTGTTGTGAAGGCATAATCAGCCACGTCAATATCAACGTTTGTCAGCGCCTTCATGAGGGAGGACTTTCCTACATTCGGAAGGCCAGCCAGGACTATCTGAGCAGCACCCTCCTTCCTCACGCTGAAGGAGTAGCCGCCACCCTTCTTCTGAACCTGCCTCTGCTTTTCAAGCTCCTTCCTCAGCTCAGCCAGCTTTCGCTTTATCTGGAGCCTGAGCTTCTCCGTCCCCTTGTGCTTGGGAACGGTGGAGTACATTTTCTCAAGGGCCCGAATCTTCTCTGGAATCGTCTTGGCGTTCCGGTATTCCTCCTCAGCTGCTAGGTACTCCGCTGTTACGTTGGTTGGCATGGCTGACCCTCCAGAAGCCTCTGGATTAAAGAGCGGATGGCGTTTTATAAAAGTATGGTTCTCTAAAATCGCCAAGTTTATATAATCATCCGAAAATTTTTTAGGGGTGGTGATGCTCATGCGAATGGGTTTGGACGAAATAGACAAAAAGATTCTCGCCATACTCCAAAAGAACAGCAGAACGCCCCTGCGGGAGATCTCCAAGGAGGTCAATCTGGCCGAATCGACCGTTTACGAGAGGATAAAGAAGCTGAAAGAGAAAGGCATCATAAAGAAATTCACCGTCATTCTCGACCCCGATTCTCTCGGCTTCAGGATTCTCGCGTTTATACTCATAAAGTCCAAGGCCGGCAGGTGTTCCCACGTCGCCCAGGAGCTTACGCAGTACCCGGAGATAGTCGAAATCTATGAAACCACCGGCGACTACGACATGCTCGTGAAGATAAGAACAAGTGGAAGCGAGGAGCTCAACGAGTTCCTCGACACCATCGGTGAAATCGAGGGCGTTGAGGCGACCCACACCATGGTCGTGCTCAAGGTCCACAAAGAGACGACGGAACTTCCGCTATAATGCCCGTTTTTGTCCACAAAAGCTTATAAGTGTCCCATTTCTATTTCTCTCTGAGCGTTAATATGGGGGTGTTCCTATGAAGGTACTGTTTCTGAGCGCGGATGGTTTCGAGGATCTGGAGCTGATATACCCGCTCCATAGGATAAAAGAGGAAGGCCACGAGGTTTATGTCGCCAGCTTTCAGAGGGGCAAGATAACCGGAAAGCACGGGTACAGTGTTAACGTTGATCTGACTTTTGAGGAGGTTGACCCCGACGAGTTCGATGCCCTCGTTCTTCCAGGTGGGAAGGCCCCGGAGATAGTCAGGCTTAACGAGAAGGCAGTTATGATAACCAGAAGGATGTTCGAGGACGACAAGCCGGTCGCGAGCATATGCCATGGGCCGCAGATACTCATCTCCGCCAAAGTCCTTAAAGGCAGGAGGGGAACCAGCACGATAACCATCAGGGACGACGTGATAAACGCAGGGGCAGAATGGATCGACGCAGAGGTCGTCGTCGACGGCAACTGGGTCAGCTCAAGGCACCCAGGCGACCTGTATGCCTGGATGAGGGAGTTTGTGAAGCTCCTCCACTGAGCTCCAACTTTTCTTGTTAACTTCTCTCCGGCATAAGCCTTATACAGAAAAGTGATGAGATCTTTCACAGGTGTAAGCAATGAAAAGGCAAGGCAGGACTCTCGGTGCACTCCTAGCATTAATCCTCGTGGCAGTTCTTGTGGGTGCGGCGGTGACGTTAGCCTTAGCGCTCCACGGCGACATTGAGATCATCAGAGGTATAACCCCAAAAAAGACCGCCGGAGTACTCGTTGAGTTTGGAAAGTTCAGTGCGTCCTCTCTTGTTGTCAGGGGCACCGTGGGAGATGTATACGTGGTCAAGGCGAACGTGAGCGGCATAGTGGTCAAGAGCAACCTTCCAATAAACGTTAGCTTTGAAAACGGCGTCCTCGAAGTGTACTGCCCGATTAAAGAGGGCATTATCGGCAAAAGGAACATCTGCAACGACTACAAGAACGGCACCGTTGTGGTAGAAGTTGGTGGAGAGCTCGAGTACCTGGGCATAAGAGACGCCGTCGGGGAGTTTCTGGTCTCGGCAGGAGTCAAGAGAATAACCGTAAGGCACGTCGTTGGCGATTTCGATGGCCAGAGCTGGGCGGGGTACACGATCGAGAACTCGGTTGGAGATATAACGCTCCACGCCAGCGATCACGTGAGCATCAACAATGTGGTTGGCGATATCATAGTAATCGTCCCGCCGGACTTTGGTGTGGCCCTAAACGCCGAAGATGTTGTGGGAGACGTTAAGAGCACAACGAGCGGGAACAACGGCACGATAGTCGTTTCGATTTCCAATGTGGTCGGTGATGTGAGCATCAAGGGGTGACTTTTTAAGCCCCTTCCCCTTCTTACAACTGGTGAGGAGAAGTGGTGAAGAAACTGATGCGCTCAAAGGAGAACAGGGTCTTTCTCGGGGTTATTGGAGGGATAGCCGAGCACCTTGAAGTAGACCCGACGCTCCTCAGGATTATCTTTGTTGTCCTGCTGGTATTCAACCCCTTCGCGATGGTTCTGCTCTACTTCCTGCTTGCCCTTGTCCTGCCAGAGGAGGGGGACGAGGAGAAGCCCATCGAGGAGAGGCTCAACGAGCTGGCGGACGAGACTGGAAAGAGGATCAACGAGATCTTCTCAGGGAACGATAATACTAAAGCCCTCGCGGTAATACTGATAGTAATCGGCGCGGCCCTTATAGCAAAGCCCCTCTTCCCATTGATAATCGACCCTGTTGGAGGAACGACGCTCCTCGCCGCTACGCTCCTTGTGATAGGCATAATACTGCTGACGAAGGGTGATTAAGATGAGAACGCTCGGAATAATCTTCGTTTTCCTTGGGTTCGTCCTCCTGCTGAAGCAGTTCAATCCAGCTTTCATAGCCTGGCTCCAGCCCTACGCGGGGGCAATAAAGGATGCCTTCTGGGGTGTTACGCTGATAGCCTTCGGCCTTTACATGCTGACAAAGAGAACCGCGAGGAGGATTGTGCTGATCCTCTACCTCATCTATCTGCTCCTCTATCTGGTGGTCTGAATGGAGCGGTGGAGGATCATAAAGGCCTTCACCCTCGGCCCGCTCATTGAAGCCACTATCCCGAAGCCTGGCAACGTAAACCGCTTTAGGGACTTCGAGGATCTGACCTTTTACCACTTCCTCTTCGCTGAAACTGCCGTTATAGACATCTACTACGAGGCCGTTAAGGTCGGCGAGCTTCTCCGGAAAGGAGCCCTCCTACCGAGTGAGGCAGGAATCGGCGAGCTGATTAGGAGGGCGGTTCAGAACGCGAGGGAAGCACAGAACGCCAATCCCAACTTTGGCATAATAACCCTATCCATTCCGCTGATGATTGCCCTATCAATGGGCAGGAACATGCTCGATGCCAGGGAGAAGGTGAAGCTCCTCATCGAGGAATCCATCGTGAGAGATACCATGGAGCTATACCGTGCGATAAGGATAGCCAACCCGAAAGGCATCCCCAGTGGCGTTAAGTACGATGTCTACAGCGACGATTCCTTCAGGGAGCTCTTCCAGGATGGAATAAACCTAGCAAGGCTCGCTGAGATAAGCTGCGAGAGGGAGCTAATATTCTGCGAGTGGCTTAACCAGTACGAGCTGAGTTACAATACCTTCGCGAGGCTTTACGAGCTCGTCAGGAGGAGACCGCTTGAGGAAGCAGTACAAACGGCTTTTCTGGAGCTTTTGGCGAGCAACCTCGACACGCTCATCATCAGAAAAGCTGGCATAGAAGAGGCAAAGCTCGTCCAGAGAAAGGCGGGGGAAGTCCTGGAAGGTAAGCTTACGCTCGAGGAGTTTGACTCATTTATGAGGGAAAAGAAGGACTTAAGGAACCCCGGAAGCCTGGCAGACGTAATGGCAGTAGCGTTGAGTCTCCTTATCTTAAGGGGCTACCGTTTCACTCCAGAACTCTGAACCGCTTTGCCCCGCCGAGACCAAAGCCCAGAACCTTACTGTCAACAACAACCGCGTCCTTTCCGAGTTCATCGAGGATGCGGAGCTTTAATCCTGAAAGCTCGAGGACTTCCTCCTCACCGCCGAACTCCTCGTTCACCTGCCCTTTTATGAATTCGTAAGCTTCGAAGCCGACGAGAACAACATCTGGCTCGTAGCCGTCGAGCTTTAGCTCGTTGGCCTTCTCCTCAATCAGGCTTAGAACCCTGATCAAATCTCCTCTCATACAACCACCGAAAAAAGTTGGAGAAGGAGCTTAAAAGTCTTCCTCAGAGGCCGAAGGCGCCTTTTATGCCGTTTATTATCATCTGAACGGCCATGGACGTTAGTATGAGACCCATCATCCTCGTCATGACCTTGATTCCGACCCTCCCGAGTTTGGTTTTGATCTTGTTAGCCGAGCACAGGACGAGCCATACCGTGAGACCTATTGCCATTATGCTGGCTATGACCGTCACTTTCTCCGGAAGACTAATGCTCTTGGCGGTGTAAATCATCACCGTCGTTATCGCACCCGGACCGGAGATCAGCGGGATGGCAAGGGGGATTATCGCAACCTCCTCAAGGGTCACCACTTCCTCGTCGAACTCCTCTGTTTCTTCCCGGCTTATCTTGATTGAAGAGAGTCTTCCTGAGAGCATGTCCATGGCCATTCGGAAGAGAAGAATGCCGCCGGCTATGGCGAAGGCATCTATACTAGAGCCGAAGAACCGAAATATCCACTGGCCGATGAGGGCAAAGGTTACGAGCGTTACCACTACCGTTATGGTAGTTTTCCTTGCTATCTCTCTTCTCTCGCTCCATGAAAGGTCGTGAGTGACGCCTAGGAAGACTGGCACCGCTCCAACGGGATTCGTTATCGCAAAGAGGCCACCGTAGAGTATGACAAAGTGCTTGAGGAGCTCTATCACTTTACCACCCTCGGCGGCTGAAAGAAAAGAGGTTAAAAAGCTAACTCTTGATAATCTCGAAAGAGTACGTAAGCTCCGCCCCACTGAGCTTTATGTGGGCCGAGGCAGAGCAGTATTTGTCCTGACTCAGCTCTATCGCGCGTTTGGCTTTCTCCTCACTCACGTCACCGTAAATTTTGTAATGGATGTGAACCTTCTTGTATATTCTCGGATGCTCCTCCCTTCTTTCACCGCCGATTTCGACTTCCAGGCCCTCAATCGGCTCGCGCATCTTCTGGAGTATCATAACCACATCATAGGCGGTGCAACCAGCAACGCTCAGAAGGAGAAGCTTCATGGGGCTTATGCCACCCTCACCGAGGATAACGGAGCAGCTATTGTTCTCTATCCTTCCGATGAACTGATAGTCCTTGAACCACTCCACCCGGCCTTTAACCTCGTCCCCCATATTTTTCACCCGTAAAAGTAAACACAATTTCTTTTAAGGCCTTTTCGTAGGCACAAACATGTATATACGGCCCTTTGATCCATGGAAGGCAAAGCTCTGCACATGTCCCTTTAAGTACACGCTGAACGTCTACACCGGCTGCGATCATGCCTGCGTTTACTGCTACATAACGAGCTACATCCCCCATGCCTTTCGTGTGAGGATAAAGGAGGGAATTTTACCGAAGCTTGAAAAAGAACTGAGAAAGTTCAACAGGAGGTACATCATAGCACTCTCCTACTCCTCAGACCCCTATCCAACCATAGAGCGTGAGCTCAGAATAACGAGGAAGGTTCTCGAGCTTTTCAAGAGATACGACGTCCGCTGTTTGCTCCTCACGAAATCGGACGTCTTCGAGCGTGACCTCGATATCCTGAAGGAGATCAAGTGCGCCGTTGGGATAACCGTGACCACCGTAGACGAGAAAAAGGCAAAGCTCCTGGAGCCGAACGCACCCGCACCTAAAGACAGGATTAGAGCCCTCAAAAAGGCTAAGAGTGAGGGAATCCCAGTTTACGCGCGCATAGACCCTATAATCCTGTTTTACACATGGGAGGACTTCGACAAGACCCTTGATGCGCTGAGCTTCGTTGATCACATAACCGTTTCGACGCTCAAGCTGAGGACAGATTCAAAGAGAAGAATGTTTGCGAAGTTTCCGGAGCTCATGGAAAAGCTGTGGCCGCTCTATGAAAAAGGTGAGCGGATAGGAGGATATTACTACCTTCCAAGGGAGCTTAGAATGAAGATCCTTCAAGAGGCGGAGAGAAAAATAACCGAAAAGGGTATTACGTTTGGCTCGTGTCGGGAAGGTTATCGGTCGTATCCGAGCTGCGACGGTTCTCATCTAGTTCCTCTCTGACCTCTGCCTCTATCTCCAGCCTTTCCATCTCCCGCTTTTTGGCACGGTATTCTGCAGCAGCCAGTACAAAAGCCTCGAAAAGCCGCCCCATTTCGGGCAAATGCTCCGCCTGCCACTGGACGCCAATCACAAAGCTCTCCTCTGCCTCAATCGCCTCGATGAGGCCGTCGACGGCGTAGGCAACGGGCTTTATTCCCTCACCAACCCTCTTGATGGCCTGGTGATGGAAGCTGTTGACGCGCAGATAAACCTCATTGGTGCCCTCTATGCTGAGCTCGTCCTTGAGAATCTCATAGAGCTTCGAGCTCATCTTTATCCTTACTCCGTGAACACGCTGGGTCGGACCGATAATGTTCAGATCCCAGTCATGCTTGATGGCTTTAGGAATCTCCGTTAGATCCTGATACAGAGTTCCACCCAGGGCAACGTTTATAACTTGCATTCCACGTCCGATGCCAAGAATCGGCACACCCTTTTCAATAGCTTTTTTTACGAGGCATATCTCAAATTCGTCCCTTTCAACATCCACATACTTGATGGAACTTGATGGATCCTCACCGTAGAAATGGGGATGAACGTCGGGGCCCTCGATGAGGAGGATTCCGTCGGCGTGCTCCAGAACCTCCTCCGGAGAGGAATCCGCAGTGAAAACCGCAGGAATGCCCCCTGCCTTAATCACTTTCTCCAAGTGC
Source organism: Thermococcus onnurineus NA1 (assembly GCF_000018365.1). Lineage (NCBI taxonomy): Archaea > Methanobacteriati > Methanobacteriota > Thermococci > Thermococcales > Thermococcaceae > Thermococcus > Thermococcus onnurineus. The sequence continues at coordinate 1,175,627 of NC_011529.1, forward strand.
ATTTTATCGAGAAAAATGCGATTTCTGGAATGGTCTACCTGACCGATTATACCTATCAGAGGCTTCATAGCGACCACCTAGAAAGAAGTTGAGGAAGGAAGTATAAAAAGGTTTACGGAAAAGGATAGAATCAGTCCTTGATAGCCTTTATTTCCTCTTCTATGACTCCTGCAAGCCTCTTAACGCCCTCATGTATCTTTTCCTCTGGGACATATGTAAAGTTCAAGCGCATGGTGTTCTTGACGTCCCTGTGGGCGAAGAACGCCTCACCCGGAACGTAGGCGACACCCTTGGCAACGGCCTTCTCCATCATGAGCTTGGTGTCGATGCCCTCAGGAAGGGTAACCCAGATGAACATTCCTCCGTCTGGCTTGGTCCACTTAACGCCCTCCGGCATGTACTCCTCGAGGGCCTCAAGCATCGCGTCTCTTCTCGGCTTGTAGAACTCTATAACCCTCGGAATGTGCTCGTCGAGGTAGCCGTCGGCAACGTACTTCCAAGCTATGACCTGTCCGAACGGGTTGGCACAGAGGTCAAGGGCCTGCTTGGCTATCTCCATCTTCCTGATGAAGTGCGGGTGGGCCGCTACCCATCCCAGCCTGAAGCCCGGAGCAAATATCTTCGAGAAGGTGCCGAGATAGATAACCCTTCCCTCGTCGTCGAAGTGCTTAATGGGAGGAATTGGCTCTCCGGAGTAGCGGAGCTCGCTGTACGGGCTGTCCTCAACGATGAGGAAGTCGTACTCTTGGGCCAGCTCTACGAGCCTCTTCCGCCTGTCAAGGCTCATCGTAACACCCATCGGGTTCTGGAACGTCGAGACGGTATAGACGAACTTGACCTTCTTTCCTTCGGCCCTGAGCTTTTCTAACTTCTCCTCAAGGAGATCAATCATCATACCGTTGTCGTCCATGGGAATTGAGACGAATTCAGGCTCGTAGTACTTGAAGGCGTTAAGCGCAGCCAGATAGGTCGGACCCTCAACAACGACTATGTCTCCAGGGTTTATGAAGACCCTTCCAATGATGTCAAGGGCCTGCTGGCTTCCAGCGACCATCATTATCTCGACTTTGCTCGTCGGAATACCGTAGCGCTTTTCCATCCAGTCCGCGAGAGCAAGGCGGAGCGGTGTGAAGCCCTTCGTCGTTCCGTACTGGAGTGCCTTGTCTGCATGAGTGTTAAGTATCTCGGCGGTTATCTTCTTGATTGTCTCCACGGGGAATGTCTCCGGGGCGGGAAGGCCGCCGGCGAGCGAGATAACGTCTGATGTCTCGACGAGCTTGAGGAGCTCTCTAATCTCTGAGGCCTTCATTTCCTGAGCCTTGTCAGAGAAGTATACCTCAAAATCCAGTGAACCAGAACTCAGCTTCCGCATGAGTTTTTCCCCCACTTCCGTTCCCCCCATTTAATGAACACTTTTGAGCGCATCACCAATTCTATACATGTGATGGTAGCGGCGATTGGTTATAAATCTTTCTGCAATGGTCGTTAGAGCCCTTTACTTTTGTAAAGGAGCCTTTTTGAGCGTGTTTGTGAACATCAAAGAACATAAGGCTTCACCAGTGAACACGGAAAGTTCTATAAACCCCTTAGATACAATGTGAGTTTACCGGTATGGGGTGATAGAGATGGCGGTAGTGAAGGAAGTGCTCGAAATAGCGGAGAAGATCAAGAACATGGAGATTAGGGGAGCCGGGAAGATAGCCCGCTCAGCTGCCTACGCACTCCAGGTTCAGGCCGAGCAGAGCAAAGCGACCAACGTTGACGAATTCTGGAGCGAGATGAAGCAGGCGGCAAAGATTCTCTTCGAGACGAGGCCGACGGCAGTCTCTCTGCCAAATGCGCTCCGTTACGTCATGCACCGCGGAAAGGTGGCCTACGCAGGAGGAGCCGACCTCGACCAGCTAAAGTTCGTCGTCATCAACGCGGCTAAAGAGTTCATCCACAACTCCGAGAACGCCGTTGTGAGGATTGGAGAGTTCGGTGCCAAGCGCATAGAGGACGGCGACGTCATAATGACCCACTGCCACAGCAAGGCAGCTATAAGCGTCATGAAGACCGCCTGGGAGCAGGGCAAGGACATAAAGGTCATCGTCACGGAGACGAGGCCCAAGTGGCAGGGCAAGATAACGGCTAAGGAGCTTGCCAGCTACGGCATTCCGGTTATATACGTCGTTGATTCCGCGGCGAGACACTACATGAAGATGACGGACAAGGTCGTCATGGGTGCGGACAGCATCACCGTGAACGGTGCGGTTATAAACAAGATTGGAACGGCTCTTATAGCGCTGACTGCCAAGGAGCACAGGGTATGGACGATGATAGCTGCCGAGACCTACAAGTTCCACCCGGAGACCATGCTCGGCCAGTTGGTTGAGATTGAAATGCGTGACCCCTATGAGGTCATTCCAAAGGAAGAACTGGAAACCTGGCCAAAGAACATCGAGGTCTGGAACCCAGCCTTCGATGTTACCCCGCCTGAATACGTGGATGTCATAATAACCGAGCGCGGAGTTATTCCACCGAGCGCGGCAATCGACATCCTCAAGGAGGAGTTCGGCTGGGCCCTCAAGTACACCGAGCCCTGGGAGGACTGAGGTTTTTCCTTGTCTCTTTATTTCTCGTCATTTGATGGTGAAAAATGAAAGGCTTTAACCTCCGACGCTTCCTGCGGTGAACGCTTCGGCATATGCCTTCACGACTTCCTCATCGCCCATTATCATGAGGACTCTGACGAGATCCATGCCCTTCACTTGGGCAAATTCCACGTAGAGGTACTGACTGTCTCTAACGAAAAAAGCTGAATACATGGGTTTTAGCACCTCTGTTTCTAAGATTCCCACATGCTCCTTTTCTTTGAAGCCGGCGGATTTGATTTTCTTAAGGGTGGCCTCTACGATCTCTTCCGGCTTACAGGTACAGGTTCCGTTGAACCAAGTGGAAACGAACCGTCCTCCACCAGTGCTGTTGAACCAGTAAGGGTTCTCCAAGAGCTCACCTGTCTCGATTTTCCAGCTTCCGTTGGATATCGGTATCGTGTAAACTGCTACTCTCACTGAACCCGCGGAGACAGCGGTCTCTTTTCGTTTGTCCACCCTTTTCAAATCGCTCCAAGAGTTCCCGTCGTTTTTGACTCTCCACCGAAGGAATAGACCATAGCCAGCTTTCCCTTCCGCTTCCAGCACTGCCTTTCCTGTAGCCTTGGTGATGTAGCACGGTGGGCTTATCCCCAGTTCCTCAGTCCAGTCTTCGATCACGTAAAAGCCCTTATCTCCATGGGGCCACGGGGTAAAGCTCTCCTCGTACTCTACAACTGACCCGTTTGGTAGATAACGGTGAACAGTTACCACAGGCATCGAGGGCCAGTAGGATACGTTCGAAGTTAGGAGGCAATTCTTTGAACCTTCATCCTGTTCTGTCTCTCGGATGGGCATTTTGGAATACAACACCACCGCAAGAAAAAGTAAAATAATGGAAAGTATGAGCAGTTTTTGTGATAGTTCTACCGTTCAACTGTATCACCCCCGGATAATGGTTCTGGCCCGCTTATGCATGTTGGGTATATTACGTATAAATCCGCGTTTTGCCAGTTCCCTACCAAAATCCAGTCCACGCTTAATGCCTCATAATTTCTTGCTCCCGTGTGGACTTGTAGGTATTCGTACCCGTTGCTGTAAATTCGGTATCCTGTAAAGGACATTACATGAGGCCATGTTATCCATTTACCACTTTCCTCTAAATACGCCTGAAATGTTCTAAATAATCCTGGTCTGTTGTTGTCAACCTCATACTTCAATTTGCCAAACAACCAGGAGGGATCTGGATTCTCGTACCAATAAACTTGATATGAGCAATGTGGAGGATCAGCCAGTTCCCCTTCCCAGTAGCGGCGAATGGCGTCTTGGTAAAATGCTTCAAGACCAGGCCCAATGTCATCGGGGGCAGTGTTCCCATAGTAATCAGTGTGCATAAGGTCATGGAGGATATCTATTATGGCCTCCCGATACCAGTCAGTACGATATTGAGGCTCGTAATAACCCACAACCATAGAACCTGCGATTGGAGCGCATCCGTCGTTATCTCCCCAGGGATCCGGGGCTGGCCCAAGGTTTGAATCTGTATCTGATGCTCCTCCTGGATCTGTATCGGTCCATGCTGGAACGCCGTAGATTATCTTCTCAGACGTTATTGTTGCCAGTGGAGTAATCGGGTATTTCGGTGTTGTAAGTACTATGGATTCTATTGATTTCCACTCTTTTTGGTTCTTGGTGGCCTCAACTTCCAGTGAGAGAGTGTACCTGCTTGGCTTTTTGTACTCCCTCCCCTTTATGTCCATTAATTTGTCTCCTATTAGTAACCCATAGCTTAGCCCTCCAAGGTAGGCAAAGCGGTAGTTTTTCGCTCCTTTCCTCACTGCAAGTTCTTTCATCAAGTCGCTTGGGGTCTTTTCCCCAAAGCCCGCTTCGAGAATTGCCGGCGGCAAATTCCTGTTGGCTGATACTATGATGTAGCCGATGGTTTTTCCATTTTTGACAATTCTAAATTCGTAAGCTACTAATCTACCATCGGGGAAGTAGAGGGGGGTTGGGTTGGTTGGGATTGCTCGGTTGAATTCCGGGAACTTGTGGAGTTCCCTAAGTGCGAGTGCTTTGACTGTGGCTAAGGGCACTGCTTCGGGCTTGTCAAATGGGACTGCCGTCACGACCCCCCCTAACAAGAAAAGTCCGATGAGTAACACCACAGGGGCCTTCCAGTTCATAATCTGCACCTCGAATAGGGGGTCGCGTTACAAAATATGCCGTTAGATTATTTAACTCTTTCTATCATCAGAAGTGAAAACTTGGCTAGAACTAAGTTATATTGGTATAAATCCCAAGTCGTTGCACATACATAAACCTATGCGATGCGGATCGATGACCCTTAAAACCCAAACTGATCTGGTTTATCGACTGCCGGCATGCCTCTATGGGGGGTTAATACTGAACGAATACACGCAAGGGTTTAAAACGCCTAACCCTTTTATACTTCGGAGACAAAAAACTGAGAGGGTGATGATAATGAAAGCGTACCTTGCTGAGAACGTCAGGGGCATCTACGCCTTTGACGAGAGCGGTAATCTCATCGACCAGAAGGTCTTCTCGGGAAAGCCAGAAGTGAGCCTTGACAGGCTTTTAAAGGGCGAGTCGAGCGACGAGCTCCTTTCGTTCCTCAAAGAGCTTGAAAGCAGGGGCTACGACGAGTTCGTGGTCGAGGACTCGGAGCTGAGCAGGGCTTTAAAGGAGCTCGGATACAATGTTACTGCTGAGTTCCCGAACATAGCCGGTGAGAAACTTCGTTCAATCCCGGAAGAGTTTTTGGGCGAGAACTGGTTCGACGAGTACTTCAGCGTCGGTGTGGCCCTGACAAGGCTCCGCATACAGGAGCAGAGCGGTGCGAGAGATAAGATGATAATCCAGGCCATCGAGGCGCTTGATGACATTGACAAAGTCATCAATCTCCTAGTCTCCCGTCTCAGGGAGTGGTACAGCCTCCACTTCCCGGAGCTGGACGAGATTCTGCCCAAGCATCAGCAGTACGTTGCCTTCGTCAAGGCCATAGGACCGAGGGAAAACGTCACCGAGGAGAAGCTCAGGGAGCTTGGCCTTCCCGATGGAAAGATCGAAAAGATAGTCAAGGCCGCCGAGAGCTCCATGGGCGCCCCGCTCGGCAAGTTCGATAGCGACATAATCCAGAAGCTCGCCAGCGAGATAAGCGACCTCTACAAGCTGAGGGAGCAGATAGAGGACTACCTCGAGACTGCCATGGACGAAGTAGCGCCAAACCTCAAGGCCCTCGTTGGTGCGAAGCTCGGTGCCAGGCTGCTCAGCCTCGCTGGAGGCCTCAAGGAGCTCGCCATGATGCCGGCATCGACCATACAGGTTCTCGGTGCCGAGAAGGCGCTCTTCAGGCACCTCAGAACCGGTGCCAAGCCGCCGAAGCACGGTGTCATATTCCAGTACCCAGCCATAAACCGCTCACCATGGTGGCAGAGGGGTAAGATAGCAAGGGCTCTCGCCGGCAAGCTCGCCATAGCTGCCAGGGTTGACTATTTCTCCGGTGAATATATCGCTGAAGAGCTCAAGCAGGAGCTGGAGCAGAGAATAAAGGAAATCAAGGAGAAGTACCCGAACCCGCCCAAGAGGAAGGCCAAGCCAGAGAAGAAAAAGAAGGAGAAGAAGTTCAAGAAGAAGGGCAAGGAGAAGTTCAGGGGCAGGGAAAAGAAGAAAGGAAAAGGCGAGGGTAAAAAGGGTGGAAAGAAGAAAAAGAAAGCCAAGAGGTGATTTGAATGAAGATTAAAAAGCACAAGTTCCCGGGCGTTTACGTCTTCATTGATGAGGACGGGAGCGAGAAGATAGCCACCAAGAACCTCGTCCCCGGCCAGAAGGTCTACGGCGAGAGGCTGATCAAGTTTGAAGGCGAGGAGTACAGGGTCTGGAACCCGAGGAGATCAAAGCTCGGCGCGGCCATACTCAATGGCCTCAAGCACTTCCCGATTAAGCCGGGCTCAACCGTGCTCTACCTCGGTGTGGCGAGCGGAACTACTGCATCCCACGTCAGCGACATAGTCGGCTGGGAGGGCAAGGTCTTTGGAGTGGAGTTCTCGCCGCGCGTTCTCAGGGAGCTCGTTCCGATAGTCGAGGAGAGAAGAAACATAGTCCCGATACTTGGCGATGCAACGAAGCCAGAAGGTTATCGCGCGCTGGTTCCCAAGGTGGACGTCATCTTCGAGGACGTCGCCCAGCCTACGCAGGCGAAGATACTCATCGACAACGCAAAGGTCTTCCTCAAGAGTGGCGGCTACGGAATGATATCCGTCAAGAGCAGGAGCATTGACGTCACCAAGGAACCGGAGCAGGTCTTCAAGGAGGTCGAGAAGGAGCTTGCAACCTACTTCGAGGTCGTCGAGAGGCTTTCGCTTGAGCCCTACGAGAAGGACCACGCGCTCTTCGTGGTCAGGAAACCTTGAGATTTCCTTTTTTGACAAAACTTTTCAACCTCTGTTCTCTGGAGGCAGGAGAGCCATACACTCAACTTTCTCGCCAATCGTCGAAAAAGCCTTTCACTTTCACCGAAAGACTTTTATAACTCCCGTCTCAACCTTAGGCGGAGTTACGTTCAACTTTTGTAGGTGATGCCCCATGAGAAAGCTCCTGAAGCCCGTCAAGGACGTCGGTATCGTCGGCTACGGTGCCTACGTTCCAAAGTATAGAATCAAAGCCGAAGAGATAGGAAGAGTCTGGGGAGTTTCGAGCTTCCCGATCGAGGAGAAAGCCGTTCCAGGTCTTGACGAGGATGCACTCACAATTGGAATTGAGGCAGCGAGAAATGCCCTCAAAAGGGCTAGGATAGATCCAAAGCTCATCAGGGCGGTGTGGTTTGGAAGTGAGAGCAAGCCCTATGCGGTCAAGCCAACCGGAACTGTCATAGCCGAGGCAATCGGTGCGACTCCTGACGTTAGCACCGCTGACTTCGAGTTCGCCTGTAAGGCTGGAACCGAGGCTCTCCAGACTGCCATCGGCTTCGTCGGCTCCGGTATGGCAGATTACGCTATGGCCATCGGCGCCGACACGGCCCAGGGAAGGCCCGGCGACCACCTCGAGTTCACCGCCGGCGCTGGAGGCGCCGCTTTCATAGTTGGCGAGAAGAGCAGCGAGACCGTTGCGTATTTTGAGGGAAGCTACTCCTACGTCACCGACACTCCGGACTTCTGGAGGCGCCAGCACGAGCACTATCCGAGGCACGGAAACAGGTTCACCGGAGAGCCGGCTTACTTCCACCACATAATCAACGCCGCCAAGACCCTGATGGAGGAGCTCGGTTTAACCGTTAACGACTTTGACTATGCTGTTTTCCACCAGCCAAACGTCAAATTCCCGCTTACCGTCGCGAAGATACTTGGAATTCCGAAGGAGAAAGTCCTCCCGGGACTGCTCACTGGAATAATCGGAAATACATACAGCGGCGCCACGATGGTCGGTGTTTCTGCCGTTCTCGACATCGCCAAGCCTGGCGACAGGATTCTGTGGGTATCCTTTGGTTCTGGAGCCGGAAGCGACGCCTTCAGCATCGTTGTACAGGACGCCATAGAAGAGAAGCGCGACCTCGCGCCGAAGACCATGGACTACGTGAACAGGAAGAAGTACATCGACTATGCCCTCTACGCAAAGGCGAGAAGGAAGTATATAATGTGAGGTGGTTGAGATGGAAAAGGCCGTCATAATCGGTGCCGGAATGACTCCCGTTGGGGAACACTGGAAGCTTGCCCTTCGCGATCTGGCCGTTGAGGCGATCCTCAAGGCCATGGAGGACGCTGGAATCGACAGTGTTGATTCCCTCTACGTTGCAAATATGATTTCAGGACCGCTCGTCGAGCAGGAAAACCTTGGTGCGCTCATAGCCGACTGGGCTGGCCTGGGCAACATCCCAGCTGTTAAAATCGAGGCAGCATGTGCCTCCGGCGGTGCTGCAGTACAGGAAGGAGTTAAGGCCGTTCTAAGCGGTCTCGAGGACGTAGTTGTCGTCGTCGGCGTTGAGAAGATGACCGACGCTTGGCCAAGCGATACCACCAGATATCTCGCCTACGCCGCTGACGCCGAGTGGGAGCTCTTCCATGGGGCCAGCTTCGTCGCCCTTAACGCGCTCATCATGCGCTATTACATGAAGACTTACGGCTACACCGAGGAGGATCTGGCCTTATTCGCAGTTAATGCTCACGCCAACGGTGCTAAGAACCCTTACGCAATGTTCAAGAAACCAATAAAGGTTGAGACTGTCCTCAAGAGTCCTTATGTGGCGGACCCGCTCAAGCTCTTTGACGCGTCCCCTGTCTGCGACGGTGCCGCGGCCCTGATAATCACCACGCCTGATAAAGCGAAGGAGCTAGGTGTTCCTAAGGAGAAGTGGGTCGAGGTTGCCGGAATAGGAAGGGCCATCGATACCATAAATCTTGCCAACAGGGAGGATCTGCTCGACCTCAAAGCTGCAAGGGTAGCCGCCCAGAGGGCATACAAGATGGCGGGCGTCGAGCCAAAGGACATAGACTTCTTCGAGGTTCACGATGCATTCACGGTTATGGCCGCTTTAAGCTTGGAAGCCCTCGGAGCCGCAGAGCGTGGTAAGGGTGCCCAGCTCGCAAAGGAGGGCCAGATAGCCATCGACGCAGATTATCCAATACAAACAATGGGTGGGCTAAAGGCCAGGGGACACCCAGTCGGAGCGACCGGCGTTTACCAGACGGTCGAAGCGGTTCTCCAGCTGCGCGGAGAAGCGCCGACTCAGGTGCCTGACGCCGAGATAGGCCTGACCCAGAACATAGGTGGAACAGGTTCGAACATAACTGTTAACATCCTGAGGAGGGTCTGAAATGGCGAGGCCAATGCAGGTTTCGAGGCACTGGAGGCACTTCCGTGAGAAGTACAGACTCATCGGCAGTAAGTGTGAGAACGGCCACGTTCACTTCCCGAAGAGGAGCATCTGTCCAGTCTGCGGCTCGAGGAACATCGAGGAGATTGAGCTCAGCGGCAAGGGTAAGGTCCTAAGCTGGACCATCGTTAGGAACCCGCCGAGCGGCTTCGAGTACTACAAACCCTATCCGCTCGCCCTTATCGAGCTCGAGGAGGGGATAACAGTTCTCGCCCAGCTGACAGACGTCGATCCCGAGGAGATTGACTTCGGCATGGAGGTCGAGGTCGTCACCAAGAAGATAAGGGAGTTCGAGGAGGACGGAATAATCCTCTACGGCTACAAGTTCAGGCCGCCTATTAAGTGAGGAGCACCTTTTTTCACCATTTTTCCTAAACGATCCTTGACATTGATATATGGTGACATCATTATCCAGACAAAGCCAACCAAACAAAAGAAATCGGGAACAGGATCAACTCTTCTCAATCCTCATCTTATCCCCGCTCTCGAACTCCAGCTCAAGTTTGCCTTTCTCCATCTTCACCTTCACACCATCAACAACGGCCTCTAGCTTTCCATCCTTGGCCTCGACGCCGAGCATCTCGGCTATCTCTCCAACGCTCCTCAGCGAGCCGTTCATCGTGGTTTCGAGCTTCTCCCCACCGCTCTCTATCGTAACCTTCAGCTTCCCCCTTCCTTCCCGTATAAAACTCTCCTCGTTCAAGTTTCTCACCCTCTCAGGGTTTGGCGGACGTATGCAGAGCATTCAATCCACCCAATAGTTTTAGCTCTCTCTCTTCCCTTTATCATCCTTTCGAATGTCCTTTACCATTCGAACCCATATCCCGCTCTGCTCTACCCTTCTGAAGCCGCAGTCCTCGTAGAATTTCATGGCCTTCTCGTTCTTCTCGCCCACCCAGAGCTCTATCCTGTCGTTGTACCTGCTCAAGTATTCGAGGCACTTTTCCATCAGCTTGTGCCCGATTCCGTGCCCCTGAAAGCGCTTGTCAACGACGAACTCGTGGATAGCTCCAACGGTCCTCCCCTCGTACTTGCTGTACCAGTCATTGTCACAGACGATAAAGCCGGCTATCTCGTCGCCGACTTTGGCAACAAAGAAGCCGTCCTTGGCTTTGTTCCAGCACCAGCGAAGGTAACGCTTGGCGTAACTCTCACCCTCACCACCGTACTCTCGCATACCCTCGTAGCCGCTCATGTATATCTCTATCAGCCTCTCAAGGGTCTCCTGATCGAGCTTTTGCAGCTTCTCTATCCTTACCTTACTCATCAATATAAGCTCATCGAGGGGTTTAAAAAGGATAGCTCCGAGCTTTAGGTGGAGTCAGAAGGTGATTGAAATGGCGAAGGCTAAGCCGAAGTACTGCGAGATATGCGGCGCGCCCATAAGGGGTCCAGGTCACAGGATAAGGCTCGAAGGAGCCGAGGTTCTCGTCTGCGACCGCTGTTATGAGAAGTATGGAAGGAAAAAGGCAGGCTTCAGCATAATGCCCACGGGCAGGCAGCCAGTCAGGAGGACCTACTCACGGCCAAAACCCAAGCCGGCTCCCAAGCCGAGGACGGAAAGACCTCTTTACACAGAGGAGATAGTCGAGGACTTCGCTGAGAGGGTTTACAGGGCCATACAGCGCTCGGGCAAGAGCTACGAGGAGCTTTCGCATGAAATTGGCCTTTCGATGAAGGACCTGCGCGCGATAGCCCACGGCTACCGTGAGCCCACGATAAAGGAAGCGAAGAAGCTTGAGAAGTACTTCAAGATAACACTCATCGAGAGAGTTGAAGAAGAAGTTAAAGAGAAGGTCACAATTCCAAAGGACTACGAACCGACACTTGGTGATATAGCCAACATCAAGATTCGGAAGAGGAAGAAGTGAGGACTTAGAACTCCTCCAGATCTTCCTCCCTCTTCTTCTTGAGCTTCTCAGCCTTCGTTCTCTTCGGCGGGTGGAAGCCTTTGAGCTTCTCGAAGGTTCCCCACATACGAATTAACTCCTCCCAGACCTCTGTATCGGGGGGAATAACCAGAATGTGAGCAGGTGGATGAATATCCATCAGCCTGCCTATCGCCTTAGCTGGAGGCAAATCTATCTGCGCTATCACGTGGGCCCTGAACTTTTTCCTCGGCTTCTCACCGCTTATCTTCTCAAACGCCCAATCAGAGAGTACGGGAGGTATTATCCTCGGATCCCCCCTTATCTTCATGCCGCCGTAGCGGACGAGGTCGGCCAGTGCTATGCTGGCCTTCTGAAAGTTGTCAGTCCTTACCAATACCATCGTGTTTCTCATATTCTCACCAATTCGTCCTTGTTGTGAGCCTTTTTAAGCCTTCTCAATTTTTAGTTACCGAAGTTTTAAAAAATTCGAGTGAGGAAAAGTGCAGAAAACAACCGGAGGAATGATGATGTTCCTGAAGAGGAGGCACCTGGAGATTCTCAGGGAGATGAAATAATCTAGATACTCAAACTGGCTGTCGAGACCGGCCAGATTCCAGAGGAATGGATGAAGCTCCTCAGGGAGAGGCAACTCGCCGACGAGAACAGTGTCAACGACCTCAGCAGAGAACTTCTCCAGATATACCGCGAGAGCCACCCGATAGTCTACCTCACACCCGAGATAGTCTCCTTCCTGAGAGGGATGCCCAAGATTGGAACACTCGACGAGCTGGTGAACTACAAGAACTCGAAGCTCTACGAGGACAACCTCGTCAATGCACTGCAGGCCACGAGACTGCTCCTGATTTCGCCGGCAACGGAGAGTGGTAGAGCCTTCACCACAACACCGGCTGACAAGCTCGCACTCAGGGCCGCAAGCATGATTCCCGTCTTCGCCGGGACTATAATCCTGAGGAAAGAAGATTTTGAAGCTCTCAAGGCCGGAAAGAGGAGTGAGGGCAGCGATGCCCAGGCTTCACCGATGAGAAAGGAATCACCGAATTCGGTAAGACCGTCATGGAGACCTACGAGGCCATGGGAAGGGTTGAGGAGAAGGTACTGCCCATTTACCTGCTTGCAGACGAGCTCAAAGTTCTCAAGGCGATAGCAGAGATAGAGAAGAAGCACGAGGCCAACCCAGAGATACTGCCCACCTACACCGAGATCGAGAAGCTTGCCAAGGTCGATGATCTCGGAGCCATACTTCACCTGCTCGAATCAAAGGAACTCCTCGAGAGAAAGTTCATGAAGAACAAAGACACCTACTGGTTAACAGAGTGGGGCAGAGAAGCCAAGGAGTTCGGCGTTGTAGATACAAGAAGGACGAGATCGACGTCATTAAGAAGTACCTAAGCCTCAGCGATGAGGAGATAAAGAAAGTCCTAACAATGCTGAGGGCACTTGGATTCCTCGGCGAGAATAGCCTCACAGAGGCTGGAAAGGTGCTTGTCGAGGCTTACCTATGAACCAGTATTCTTTTACTTTTAACACTTGAACGACCTAAACCTTTAAAAACTCCTTGCGTTCATTTATAAAGGGTTTTTAAACCCACCATCTGGAGGTGTAAGCCTTGGTCGACATGAGCAATGTAAAGCTCAGGATTGAGAATATTGTCGCTTCTGTGGACTTATTCACTCAACTCAACCTTGAGAAGGTCATCGAAATATGCCCCAATTCCAAGTACAATCCCGAAGAGTTCCCTGGAATAATATGCCGCTTCGAGGAGCCGAAGGTGGCCCTGCTAATATTCAGCTCCGGCAAGCTCGTCGTCACCGGTGCCAAGAGCGTCGAGGACATCGAGAGGGCTGTCAACAAGCTCATCCAGATGCTCAAGCGTATAGGTGCCAAGTTCCAGCGCGCGCCGCAGATAGACATCCAGAACATGGTCTTCAGCGGCGATATAGGAATGGAGTTCAACCTCGATGCCGTTGCTCTGAGCCTGCCCAACTGTGAGTACGAGCCCGAGCAGTTCCCGGGCGTTATCTACCGCGTTAAGGAGCCAAGAGCCGTTATACTGCTCTTCTCCTCAGGAAAGATAGTCTGCTCTGGAGCCAAGAGCGAGCACGACGCCTGGGAGGCTGTTAGGAAGCTCCTCAGGGAGCTTGAGAAGTACGGGCTCATCGAGGAAGACGAAGAGGAAGAATGGTAAGCCCTTGGAGGACGCGGGCCTTGCCCGCCTATGAAGTTTTGTACTCTCCCATTTTCCGTGAACACAGGCCAAAAGAGTACCATCCCGAAAATCCGAGCAGACTTGAGTACGCAATCGAGGGACTTAAAGAGCACAACCTATGGATCAACGTGAGGGAGCCGGAGGACACGACCATAACCGAACTTCTTAAAGTTCACGGACGCGAACACGTTGAACTCATTAGAAAACTGAGCACAGGTTTTGACTACCTCGATCCCGATACCTACGTTTCCCCTGGAACCTGGGAGGCGGCTTTGAAGGCGTTAGGGGCTTCAAAAGAGGTCGCTCTATCCGCCATGGAGAAGAAAGGCCTTTATCTTGCCCTAGTTAGACCGCCCGGGCACCACGCAGGCAAAGACGGCAGGGCCTTCAACGCCCCTTCTTTAGGCTTCTGCATATTCAACAACGCTGCATTCGCCGCATACACTCTGAAGGAACTCAAAGGAAAGGTCGTTATCGTAGACTTCGATGCCCACCACGGCAACGGCACTCAGGAGATATTCTGGAACGACCCGAACATAATCCACATAGACATTCACGAGCGCGACATCTATCCATGGAGCGGTTACGAGCACGACATCGGCGGCAGAGATGCAAAAGGAACAAAAATAAACATACCCATGCCGCATTACTCTACTGATGACGACTACATCTTCGCCTGGAGAGAGGTCGTACTGCCGATCCTTGAGGAAATCAAACCGGAGGTCGTTTTAGTATCTGCAGGCTTTGATGGCTTTCGCGGCGAGTACCTCACGATGCTCAGACTAACGGAAAGGTTCTTCCGCTATGCGGGCTCAACGCTGTCCAGGTACTCCCTCGCTGTAATCCTCGAGGGTGGCTACAACGTTGGGCTGAAGAAAGGTCTGCCTGCCTTCATAGAGAGCTATTTAAACGAGAAAGACGTCGAAGAAATCGCCCATCCAGGCTACGAAGCAATAAAAACTGTGGAGAGTGTGGTAGAAATACAGAGGGAGTGGTGGGGGATTTAAGAAAAACAGGGGCATCAAAGCCCCAGCATCTCTTTTGCCGCCTGGACTCCGAGGTCGAAGGCCTTCATGTTGACCTCAACGGCTTTCGGCGGGACGCTTACGCGAATGACTTCCTTGACGTGCTCGGCGTCGAGCGGAAAGCCCGGTGTCTGGGTCAGTGCGCCGATGAGGACGACATTCGTGGTGATGACGTTGCCGGCCTTCATGGCGAGCTCTTCGGCGTCGAAAGCCATGAACTTGGCCTCAAAGTCCTCCTCGACGACCTTCTTTATCTCCTCGAGACTCGGGTACTTGGCGAGGCCCATGGAGACCTGAACCGGCGGAATCGGCCTCGCGTTGGTGAAGACCAGGCCACCCTTCTTGAGGTAGTTGATGTAGCGGAGAGCCTCAACCGGCTCGAAGCTTAGGATAACATCGGCCTTTCCTTCAGGAACCATTGCGCCATAAACGTCCTCGCCGAAGCGGACGTAAGCGATAACGCTACCGAAGCGCTGGCTCATGCCGTGAACCTCACCAACTCTCACTTTGTAGCCGGCGTGGAGGGCGGCCCAACCAAGAAGGTTGGCGGCAGTGAGGATACCCTGGCCGCCAACTCCAGTGATAACGATGTTGTACTCCCTCATAGCTCTCCCTCCCTGACCTTCTCAAAGGCATCGAACGGACAGACCTGCGCACATCCGCCACAGCCCCAGCACATGAGCGGATCGACCTTGGCCTTGCCGCTCTCAGCATCCCAGTAGATCGCAGGACAGCCGTAGGCGTTGATACATATCTTACAGCCGGTACACTTCTCCTCGTTGACCTGGTATAGCGGCCACTTGATTCCGGCCCTTCTGAGCTCGCCGATCCTGTGGAGGGCGCAGACCCTTCTCGAAACAACGACGCTCACACCCTCAACCTGGAGGGCCTTCTTGATGGTCTCGGTGGTGGCTTTTATGTCGTAGGGGTCAACGACCGCAACAAAGTCTGCACCGAGTGCCCTGGCGACCTCTTCGATCTTGATCTGCTTACCCGGTCCGTGCGGGGTGTCGCCCGTTCCCGGGTTCGGCTGGTCGCCGGTCATTGCCGTGACGAGGTTGTCCACGACAACTATGACGACGTTGGAGCGGTTGTAGATGGCGTTCGCCAGAGCCGGAAGTCCCGTGTGGAAGAAGGTCGAGTCTCCAATGGTTGCCACGATGACCTTCTTCTCTTTGCCCTCCTTGTGCTCATCCTCAGCGACAGAACCGTTGAGGGCTATGCTGAGACCGTGGGCAACTCCGATCGAACCGCCCATCGCGACGGTTGTATCGACGGCCTTGAGCGGCGGG
This sequence comes from Thermococcus onnurineus NA1, assembly GCF_000018365.1. NCBI lineage: Archaea > Methanobacteriati > Methanobacteriota > Thermococci > Thermococcales > Thermococcaceae > Thermococcus > Thermococcus onnurineus. Next base: position 1,191,501 of record NC_011529.1, read on the forward strand.
AGAACACCGAGGGTGTAACAGCCGATGTCGCTCGGGAATATCGCCCTAGGCGTCGCGGCCTTCTTTATGGCGTAGAAGGTGTTCCTGTGAGGACAGGCAGGACAGAGGCTCGGCGGCCTCGGCGGGACCATCTCACTAACTTTCTTATACTTCTCGTCAAGCTCGGCGAAGTCTATGGGCGTCTCAAGGCCGAGGAACTTCGCTATGGCCTCGACGGCCCTCCTCGTGGTCATCTCGTAAATCCTCGGGACGAGATCCTTGCCGTGAATCGGGATGGTGAGGCCCTTGTCGTAGGCCCAGGTCTTGACCTGCTCCTCAACGACGGGCTCGAGTTCCTCAACGATGAGAACCTTCTCAAGGCCGTCAATGAACTTCTCGAGCAGGCCGTAGGGAACAGGGAAGGGCGTTCCAAGCTTGAGGATTTTGACGTCTTCGATGCCGAGCCAGGCAAGGGCTTCTTTAACGTAGGCGTAGCTCAGACCGGGAGCTATGATACCGACCTTGGCGTCTTCCTTACCCTCTATCCAGTTGAATGGGCAGTTGTTAAGCTCCTCGCGGATCTTCTCGATCTTCTCTAGTATCTGCGGGTGGAAGCGTCTGGCGTTGGCTGGAACATCGACGAATCTGCTCGGATCCTTCTTAAACTCACCGAACTTCCTCTTACCGGTCTTTATTTCCTCTGGAAGCTCGCCGAGAACAACATCTCCCCTCGCGTGGGAGCTTCTGGTGGTGGTTCTGAGGATAACGAAATGCTTAAACTTCTCGCTCAGCTCGAAGGCGTACTTCGTCATCTCCTTGGCTTCATGCGGTGAAATCGGCTCGAGAACCGGGACGTTGGCGAACTTAGCGTAAACACGGGTATCCTGCTCGTTCTGGCTGCTCCACATGCTTGGGTCATCCGCCACCATTATGACGAAGCCGCCCTCGACACCCATTCCGACGGCGCTCATGAAGGTGTCAGCAGCGACGTTCAAACCAACGTGCTTCATTGCCGTCATAGCCCTCAATCCAGCCCAGGCGGCGCTCAAAGCGGTCTCAAAGGCAACCTTCTCGTTGGTCGAGTACTCCATGTAAACACCGGCCTTTTTAGCAACCATGGCCATGGTGTCGGTAAGCTCTGAGCTTGGAGTTCCAGGATATGCCGCGAAAACCGCTATGTTGGCCTCAAGTGCTCCTCTGGCTATGGCCTGGTTACCGAGGAGGATAACCTTCTCCCCGGGCTTGTCCCACAACACTATGTCGGTAACCTTCGCCATCCAAAATCACCTCATTTTTCTTCCTTCAAAATTCCAACGTCCTTCGCGAATTCGACAAGGGCATAAGCAGCAGAAGCAACATCTTCCGGCCTCTCGTAGCTTGGAATGCCTGCCTTTTCGAGAACCTCCTTGGCGGGCTCGCTTATGTAGCCGGCCATAAACAGTCCAAGAACTGGCTTGCCGTTGTTGACCTCTTTAACCGCCCTGACGACGCCTTCAGCGTGCTCGGTTGGCGTCATTCCTGCGAAGGTTGGGACAACGCATATCGCTATAAGCATGTCAACGTTCGGGTCCTCGAGGAGGAGCTTCGCAGTTCTGTAGTAGTCCTCGCCTCTCGCGCTCGCTATCATGTCAACAGGGTTCTTCACCGCTGCCATCGGCGGGAGGAAAGAGCGGAGTCCCCCCATCGTCTTCTCCTCGAGGTTTGCAAGCTTGAGGCCGCGCTTATCAATTTCATCCGCAGTGAGGACTCCTGGCCCACCAGCGTTGGTCATTATCGCGACGCGCTTACCCTTCGGCAATGGCTGGGTGAAAGCCCTCGCCATGCTTAGCATGTCATCTATAGTATCAGCCACGATGATGCCGCTCTGCTTGAATGCGGCTTCATATATCTTGTATGAACCTGCAAGAGAACCCGTGTGACTTGAGGCTGCCCTGGCTCCACTCTCGCTCTTTCCGGCCTTGAGGACTATGACCGGCTTCTTCTTGGTGACGCGCTTTGCGACCTCCATGAACTTCCTTCCGTCCTTGATGCCCTCAATGTAGAGTGCTATGGCCTTGCTCTCCGGGTCGTTCGCCAAATACTCCATGAACTCGGCGAAGTCAACATCAGCCATGTTGCCTATGCTGACGAACTTGGAGAACCCTATGCCCTCCTTGATGGTCTTGTAGATGATTCCAGCTCCCAGAGCTCCGCTCTGGCTGATGAAGGCGATGTCCCCCTTCTTGGCGTTGGCTACGAAGGTGGCGTTCATGTCGTTGTGAGTGTTCATTATGCCGACGCAGTTCGGTCCGACGATCCTCATGCCGTATCTGTGGGCTATCTCGACGAGCTCGCGCTCCTCCCTCTTGCCATCCTCGCCAACCTCGCCGAAGCCCGCTGTTATGAGGATTATCCCCTTGACGCCCTTTTCGCCGCAGTCGATTATCGTCTGCTTTACGAACCTCTTCGGGACGACGACAACCGCGAGCTCAACCTCATCTGGGATGTCCTTGACGTTTTTGTAGGCTTTGACGCCCTGAACGACCTCATCCTTGACGTTAACCGGGTAAACCTTGCCGTCCTTGTAATCTTTGAGGTTCTTGAAGACCTCGTAGCCCAGCTTGAGGGGGTCATTAGAAGCTCCAATAACAGCTATGGCCTTGGGTTTAAAGAAGTAATCAAACGTCATCACATCACCGAGCTAGACTCGGCGGAATTCTATATAAGCTTTCCTAAAAAGGACAGTGAGGCAGATATGGGCATGGAAGAGAATAAATAAAGCTCCGATGGGCTAAAAAGACCATCATTGCCCACTTCCAGAGAAGTCGAAAGATTTAAGTAAGTTCTGGTTATTATATCCGTCGGAGGTGATGACATGGTGAAGGTGAGGTTTTTGGGCCACGCTGCTTTCGAGATCGTCGGAAGCAAAAGGATTCTGATAGATCCCTTCCTGACCGGCAATCCTGCAGCTGCCGCAAAGCCTGAAGAGCTCGAAGCAGACCTGATTTTAATAACCCACGCCCACGGTGACCACATTGGTGACGCCGTAGAGATAGCCAAAAGAACTGGTGCCAAGATAGTCGCCATGTACGACATAGCCAATTACCTTGTCGAGAACAACCCTGGTATAACAACTATCGGAATGAACTATGGTCCGACCGAGGTTGATGGGGTCAAGATAGTCCAGGTTCCAGCCTGGCACTCCAGCAGCGATGGTAAGTACAGCATCGGAAACGCCTGCGGCTACGTAATCGAGCTCGATGGAGTCAAGATATATCACGCCGGCGACACCTTCGTGTTCAAGGACATGGAACTCCTCAACGAACTCTACGGGCCGATTGACCTGGCTTTACTCCCGATAGGTGGTCACTTCACGATGGGACCGAAGGAGGCCGCAAAGGCTGTGGAGCTTCTTAAGCCGAGGAAAGTCGTTCCGATGCACTACAACACCTGGCCACCGATCGCCGCGGACCCGGAAGAGTTCAAGAAGCTCGTCGGGGACAAGGCGGAGGTCATCATCCTCAAACCGGGCGAGATCCTGGAACTTTGAAAAACCTTTTAAGGAGCTTTCCCCACTCTTTTTTCAGGTGATAAAATGGTTAAAAGGGCCATTGCCTTGGTGCTCATCCTGTTCATGGTTTCATCCCTCACACTGCCCCTCTCCGCCGCTCAAGAGGAGACCCCAAAATACGACCTGATAATCGTGAGGAATGATGATCTGATAGATTACATCGTGGCGTGGCCCTACGCCAAAATGCTCGGTGTCCCTATTCTGCCTGTCGATCCGAAGGAACTCGATCCTGGAACGCTGGCCCAGCTCCAGTCCTACGCTCAGTTCGGCTGGAGCCATGTACTTATCATAGGAGACTCTCAGGCCGTAAGCAACGAGGTTCAGGACGAACTGCTGAACATAGGCTTTGTGGTCGAAAGGATAGGTGGGGCCGTTAGAACAGAAACCGCCGCAAAGCTGGCCCTCCATTTCTACCCCAACGGCGCGGAGACCGTTGTTGTCGCAAGCTCCAGTGATTACGGTTCGGCTCTGGCGGCAGCAAGATGGGCAATGAACTATGGCGATCCTCTGCTCCTCACACAGGAGGACGCTCTGTCAGACTCAACGGCCAACGCAATACAGAAACTCAACCCAGATCTTGTCATCCTGATCGGTGCAGGAATGTCAAAGGATGTCCAGAAGAAGATAGAGTCCCTGGGCTACGAGACCTACTGGGTGAAGGAGAACATAGAGATAACCGTGCCCAAACCTGAAGAAGGAACTAACTGGGTCATGGTCATCGCTGCGGTGATGTTGTCTCTGGCAGTCGCAGTGCCGGTTTCGCTCTACTACGCCAAGAAGCGCTGGGCGGCAAACAAGGTGCCTATCGAGGTTCTCACCGAGAAAGAGCGTATAGTTGTCAGGGCAATCCTTGAGAGGGGCGGGATTGTCAAGCAGGAAGAGCTTCCGGAGCTTACCGGCTACTCAAGGCCAACGATAAGCAGAATCATCCAGGAACTCGAGAAGAAGGAGCTCGTCACAAGAGAAAAGGTCGGGAAGACGTTCATCGTCAAGCTAACGAAAGAGATAGTAATCAGAGACTAACGGTCAGCAAGCCCGAACCGCTCATCACGGTTCAGACCCTTAATCTTTTCTTCATCCCAGAAAAAGGGAAGAATCAGGCCTTTCTGAAGAGATGGCCGTGCGCTTTGTTGATGTGCCTCACATAGTCCTTGCTCTTGCGGAAGACCATCCCGCACCTGGGGCAGCGGAAGTAGAGCTCTCCGTCCCTGTCCTTGAACTTGATGGCCTTCAACACCGCCATCTCCTCCACCCCCGTCGCTGGTAGGAGATTGAATTTTTAAGCTTTATGTCAGATCCATATCCTGTTGCCCTTCACCTTGAGGTAGCCCAGCGTTTGGAGCTCCTTCAGGAAGTCTTCTATCGCTTCTTCATCAAAGTATATGTTTAGTCTCTCGTGCTTCCCCTCGACCACTATGGGTTCTCTCTCAAGGAGGGTGTCAATGAGCTCGTTCTTCCTTCTGTGCTTTTCAGCGAGATCGAGGATGACGTCAGTCAGGACGGAGCGGGCTATACCGCCGAACATCGCCTCAACGATGCTCTCCTCAGTTGCATAGTCCTCAGCTATCTCGAGTGCAGCCTCAACGAGCTCCCTGTCAACTTCCATGACCTCAACGTAGTAGTGCTTCTCAAGTGTGAACTCTGTCACCATGCTCGTCTCGAAGCGCTCCTCGAGCTCCTCGAGGTACTCGTCAACCTCCTCTATCGGAAAGCGCAGCTCGACCCTCAGGCCATCCAGCAGAGGTTTCTCCATGAGGACGAGCCTCCCATCCTCCTCAACGACCGCACCGGTCTCGATGAGTGATGTGACTATGAGCAGCTTACCCAGGTCAGACTCGTCAAAGAGCTCCTCAAGGGCCTTCCCCTGGTTGACCTCCCAGTTGGCCATGATGTCGTCAAAGGCAGCCCTCAGCTCCTCGAGGCTCTCTTCAAGGGGCTCTATACCCTCCGCCTTCTCAACGAGCTCGGCATAGGTGCCGCTTATGACGATGTAGTGTGCTATCTCGGGCGAAACCTCTTCCTTGGTCCTGTTCATTATCCCAGCCCTGCTCAGCTCCCTCGAGAGGGCGTTCATATCGTCTTTGCTAAGAACCTCGAACCTCAACCGTCTCACCGATTAAAGAGAAAGAAGGAAAGGTTATTAACCTTTAGGCCTCGGCAAGGGCCGAGAGGAGCGCCTTCAGGGGCTTGTTGTGGAGGGACGAGAGAACTTCCTTAAGTTCTCCCTCCATACCCTTCTGATAGGAGGTGTAGAGGTACAGCGCGTAGGCCATGAGCTTCGGGTCGCCCTCGTTCATCCTCTCGACGGCTTCCGCCAGGATAGGATTGGTTAGAAGCTCATCGGCGAGGCTCCTCAAGGCTTCCCTGTCCCCTTCCTCAATGGCCTTCCTAAGCGGACGGTAGAAGAGGGACAAAACAAGTCTGGCGAGCCTCTCCCTCTCCTCTAGCTCATCCATTGGTGTCTTTGGCTCCTCCCGCTTGCTCCACAGCAGGTATATGAGCGGGAAAACTATGGCCGTTAAAGCAACAAAGAGATACGGCAGGAGCGGGATATTGATCTCTCCGGGGAGGCGGTTCCTGATGCTCATGAGGGCGAGGAATCCCACAAGCATCCAGACGCCCATGAGCAGGAGATAGTAGATTGAGTAGTCTTTTCTCCGGAACGCCCTGTACTTGGACGGTGCGCCTATCTCATCAAGGTAGCGAAGTCTGTTCTCCACGAGTTCTATCTCAGCCTCGAGGCGCTTTATACGCTTATCAAGTTCCTCCAGAACTTTCTCATTTTCCATTAATCCTCACCCAGCAGAAGGCGAGCTATCTTCTCGCTGATTACACCCAGTATTGCCTCGCCGTTCTCCCTTGTCGCAGATCCGGGATCGTCGTTGACTCCATCCGGAAACAGTTCCCTCCCTATGTCCTTCCTGATGACCCTAACCCTGCTCGTCCTTTTCTCGCCGACTGCTTTGTCCATCTTCACGAGTTCCGGCCTTATGGCGAGCATCACCGACGTTTCGTCCTGGCCTGCATGGCCCTGGCTGGAGCATATGCTGAGTATGTCCTCCCTGAAGTCGATCCACCAGTTTATGAGCCATATCTCGGCGTTCGGATAGCTCTCCGCAACTTCCTCGGCCGCCTCAATGAGAGGGTAAACGTTGCCCCCATGGCCGTTCATGAGGACTACCCTCTTGAAGCCCTCCTCGACGAACTCCGAGATGACCTCCCTAACGTAGGCTTTGAAGGCATCGGCTCTAACGTCGATGGTCCCGGGATAAACGTTCAGGACGAATGTATGGCCGTACCATATCGGCGGCGCTATTAGAACGTCCTTCCCCGCGTTTCTCACTCTCTCCTCCACGCGCCTGCAGAGCTCTAGAGGGGCAAAAACGTCAGTACCAAGAGGCAGGTGCCTGCCGTGGGCTTCCACACTCCCAACGGGAATAAGAACCGTATCTATTGATTTCTTAGCTTCCTCAAAATCAGGCCAGGTGAGTTCTTCCATCCTCATAATTATCCCCTTACCCCATAAGGAGTGCATCCTCATAAGCCTTTTCTATCTCTGCAGCGACCTTTTTCCACGAGTAACGCTCCTCCACAGCTTTCCTTCCGTTGCTTCCGAACCACTTCGCGAGTTCCTCGTCGTTGAGGAGCTTTTGAATTGCATCCCTAAGCGAAAGCTCGTTGCCTGGTGGAACGAGGAGTCCACTTCTACTCTCCTTAATTATCTCGGGGATTCCCCCAACGTCCGTCGCGACAACGGGGATGCCCGACGCCATCGCTTCGAGAATTACTATACCGAAAGCCTCCGCCGTAATGGATGGAAGGACAAAGACATCCGCCATGCCGAAGAGCTTCGGAAGGAGAGAGCTCTCCACATAGCCAAGGAAGCGCACCCTGTCCTCCATCTTCAGGAACTTAGCCTGCGCCTTCAGGAAGGGAAGCATCTCACCCGAGCCAACCAAGATGAGTGTCGCGTCCTCTATCTTCGAGAAGGCATTGATGAGAACTTGAGGTCCCTTGCGGTAGCTCATCCTGCTGACATACAGGACAACCTTTCCCTCAATACCGAGTTCTGACTTGAGGCGGTCTCTTTCCTTATTACTCAAGGGTTTGAAGATCTCATCGTCTACCCCGTTCGGGATGACCCTCACAGGAACATCCGTGAAGTGGTTGATGAACGCCTCTGCAGCCTTGCTGACAGCTATTATTTCGTGGGGATAGCGGAGATATCTGCTAAAGAGAGGGATAGTCAGTCCGAGAGCTTCCCAGAGCCGCGATTCGTAGGAGAAAGATATGCTGTGGGTTGTCAGCAGGGTCGCCTTCCCGAGGGTTCTACCGGCTTTAACAGCCTTGAGCGCAAGGGGTGTAAAGGCGTGGTGGGAGTGCACGACATCGTAATCCTCCAAAAATTCACCCAGCCCTTCACTCGATGCGAGGGAGTAGCTCATGTTGATCCCAAGTATAGGGCTTACCCTCCCCGGAACCTTAACGAGTTCGATGCCAAGGCTTTCGAGTTCCTCCTCCTTCCCGGTCTCGAGATCGTTGGTAACAATGGCCACTTCATGACCGCGCTCTCCGAGGTGAATTGCAAGGTGGTGCATGTGGCTGGCGACGCCGCCGACCTTGGGGTAGTACCAGTCACTGACGAGGGCGATCTTCATTCACACCACCGTCCCGAGCAGGTGTGTGATGAGCAAAGCGACCACTCCAGCATCCATGAGCCTGTAGTTGTCCTTGAACCCGTAAACGGCCACTCCCAGTGCCCCGAGGGCGAAGTTGAAGGAAGCGAGCAGGAGCACCAGTGAAAGGGCCGAGAAGACCACCACGAGGGTCTCTGAGGCTTCCCTGCCGAGGACTATTGGCGTGGTTTTCAAGCCTGCCCTGAGGTCGCTCTCGTAGTCCTCAAGGTGGTTTCTCAGCTCCAAGGCAAAGGAGTAAAGGAGCACCGCGACGGCTATGGTTATCTCCCCCCGCGTGAGGATACCATCGAAGTAAGCCCCGTAGAGGAAGGGCAGCACCCCGAAGAATATTCCGTGGGAGAGCACGTCGATTATCGGACGGGCCTTGAGCCTCGGTGGGGCTGAGTAAACCGTTGCAAGGGCAACCATTGTAACGTATATCCAGAACTCGCCTCTGCCAAGGGTGCTGGCGAGGAAAATTCCCACGAGGATAATCAATGTGGAGGATATGACTCCAGCACGGAAGCTCAGCTCACCGCTGGCTACCGGGTTCTTATCCCACTTGGCCGGGTTGAGGGAATCGGTATCGGCATCGAAACAGTTGTTTATCGCGAAGGCATATGCAACATACAGGATAAGCGAGACAACCAGTATGAACGCATCATAAACATCGGGATTACTGGAAAAACTCATCGCCAGGCCAAGGAGGCCAATGCCAATGAACGCTCTTCCATCGAGGATTCTGGTGTTTTTGAAGGCTGCCTTGAGCACGGGTTAATCACCTCCAAAAAGGTATTGAAGTAAGGAGAAGGGTCAGACCTTCTCCAGAAGCTCCCTCACGTACTTTGGCATCTGAAAGAGGGTTTCGTGCCTCTCAGGGTCGTAGTAGTAGAGCTTAAGCTCCTTAGCGCGCTGAAGGTCAACCTTTCTGAAGTTAATATCTCCCTTGACTCCGACGAGGAAGCTCCATGGAGATGCGTAGCCTATGACAGGGAAACTGAAGTAGTGGACTTCGTCGAAGACCTTCCCCATATCCCTGTAGGCGTCGAGCAGCTCGTTGGTGAATAGGTACACGCTGCCCGCCTGGGTGATATACAGACCGTTATCGTTGAGCTTCTCGTATGCGTTTCTGAAGAATCCCTCGCTGAAGAGCATCTTTGCCGGTCCAACAGGGTCCGTTGAGTCAACGATGATGACGTCAAACTTCTCGTCCGTGTTTTTGAGGTACTCAACGCCGTCGCTGACTATCAATTCCGCCCTCGGATCCTCGAAGGCGCCCCTCGCGACGTTCATGTAGATCCTGGAGACCTCTATGACCATCTCGTCTATCTCGACCATGATGGCCTTTTCTACAGTTTTGTGCCTCAGCACTTCCCTCAGCGTTCCTCCGTCGCCGCCACCTATGATGAGCACCCTTCTCGGATTAGGGTGAGCGAGCATGACGGGGTGGACGAGGGGCTCGTGGTAGCTTTCCTCACCCATCTCGACGAGCTGAACCGTCCCGTCAAGGACAAGGAGTTTGCCGAAACCTTCGGTTTCGTAGAGCTCAAGCCTCTGATACTTAGTCTGGGTCTCAAAGAGCCTCTCCTTAACCCTGAAGCCCACTCCGTAGCCCCTTGGATACCACTCGATGAATGCATTCTCCTGCTCGTTAAATCCCATAAGTTCCACCTCTAAAAGCTGAAGAAGGGAAAGGGCTTAAAAACTAAACCCTCAGTAGGGGAACATTACGACAGCGGCTATGGCCGCAGCCGGCTTGTCCCTGACGGTTATTTCGGCCGAGGCGACCTTGAACTCCTTCAGCTTCCAGCCCCTGACACGAAAGCCCTCCTCGACCATCTTCCTGACCATTTCCTCGGCCTCTTCCTTGGTGCAGTATCCGGCGTACTCGTAGATTAGTCCGCCTGCATTGCCCTCACTGATGCCAATGCCAAGAGCGGCGCTGATGGTCATCCCGGGCTCGTCGCTCTCGATGTGCGCATAGACTGTCGGCAGGAGCATTCCTATTGGGACGTCGTGGACTTGGTCGATCCACTCGATGTGAGCGGGTATGACGCTACTCAGCTTAACGAGGTTGACATTGCCTATGCCCAACTTGAGGAGGGCGTTATCGAAAGCGTTAAGTTTAGTCCCACCTTCTGCGGTGGCGGCACCTATAAAGGCTCTTTTCGGGGTCGTCCAGCTCATCCCAACTTCCTCCTTTCCTTTCTCACGGATTAGACGGTTATACATCAAAGCAAGGATTCGCTCACTCGCTACTCTGTAGGGGACTTAAAAACGTTTCGCTATATTGGAAAGAACGTCAAAAAATCTTTCTCTTGGGAAAACATTGAGGGACAAGATTTGGGGCATCAATCGACTGTTTCCTGTGGTTTTGCTAGGTAGTGATTCACCACTCTGCCCAGAGTGGCAGAGGTGAATATTCCAAGGACGCTTGCTAGAGAGGCCATGGCATACATGTGTTCGCTTAAAACGCCCGAGACGTAACCGATTTCACCTACAAGAAGGCCAAGGACCCCGAAGCTCGCTATTCCAGCGCCCCTGACAATGGACGTTGGAACATCCTTGTGTCTAACTACGGCTGCCGATAGGATAAGCCTGGCGACGTAGACCACAGCGAAAAACTCCAGTACAAGGAGGGAAAGCTCTGTCTCAAAGTTCAGACCACGCCAGGCAAAGAATATTGGGGCAAAGATACCGTAAGTGACGCCGCTGACTATGGTGGTAAGCCTGTCGTATTGTTTGGTTCCAACGAGGTCGCTGTGCATCATGAGGCCTGCCAAGAACCCACCTATGCTGAAGTGCATACCAATCTCTTCGCTAATGAACGCTAGTGATGTTGAAAACACCATGAACAGTCCAAATACGGCCTCGTCACTCTTAAGCCTCCTCAGGAACCTTATGATGTACACTTTCTGCTTTATGCCTATGATGTAGTTGATGTACATAATGCCTCCAATAAAGACCGCATCCTTGAGGATACTGGTCACAATGGGAGTATAGTTCCCGGGGTTTTCATGTATTCTAACCATTATATAGACTATGAAGAGACTCATGACTTCACTTATGACCGCGTATGAGAGGGCAACGTGAAGGAAATCCTCACCAAAGAAGCGCTTGAGACGGAGCACTATTGGAGCGGACGCTATTGACAGTATCGCCGCTACAATGATGTTGTCCGAACTTATCATCCAGTTCGTGAAGGGCAGGGTCACCACAAACATTGCAATATAAGTGAGCACATAGAGGGGAAGGGTTATTCTGCCGGCGTAGTGGAGCTCCTCCGGCGTCACTTCAAGGCCAGCCGAAATCATCAGGAAAAAGAGACCAAGCTCGGCCATCAGAAGCATCTGATCTCTCGGCATCTCCAGCAGAATGGCGCTGAGTATCATACCCGCGGTTATTTCACCGAGGAAGCCAGGATAGCCCAGTCTCTCGAAGCCTTCAGCTAGAAGCCTCGCAAAGGCTATGATTACAAAGACGTACCCTATGATTTCCATGTTGGTTTCTTATGATGACAGGGGTTAATAATGTTTCTGATGGGCAAGGCTTTTATCAATTAAATGAGAGCTCCAATTATGCGGCACTACGAGATAGTTCGAATAAAGGAGAGAGGAAAGGTTGAGATACCCCTCGATTACGCCTACGAGCTCGGTCTTGTAGAAGGTGCCTACTTCCTCCTGGAGATTGACACGGATCTCAATGAGGTGCACATAGAAAGGATAGCCCTACCAGGGAAGAAGCTTGTGGAAGTTGAACTTATTGTAGATGACAAGCCAGGCGTTCTGGCGAAGATAAGCGGCCTCTTCGGGAAGCACGGAGCAAACATACTCTTCAGCGAGTCCGAGGAGCTTGAAGGCATAGAGCTGGCTGGGATAGTTGCGGTCATAGACGTGAGCGGGATGAGTGGCACGCTGGAAGAACTGAGAGGAGAACTTGAGGCGCTGAAAGAAGTTAAGGAAGTAGTTCTACGCCCCCTGGAGTAAGACCGATGCCAGAATTGCCAGTATAAAAACCGCCGTGAGGACGTTCACTTCCTCCCCTATTTCCCCGAAGCCGACGTGAGCTCTCTTCTTGAAGATATCCGCTGCCTTCAGGAGGAAGAACAGAACCATGGCCAGGACTACATATATGATGTCCTTTGGATCAAAGACGGCTCCTAAATACAGCCCAGAGCCTAAGGTGATGAAGGCGAGGAAGATGGAAGAAAACTTCCAGACAGCCTTAATGTCCTCAGAGGTGCCCCTTAGCAGGTAGTAGTTGAGCTTTGTGAAGGAAATCAGCGTGCCGACGCTTCCGGCGTAGAGGACATACTTCCATGCCCCATCGAGGCCAGAAGAGATCAAACCCTTCGCGTAGGAGCCTATGAAGGGAGAAACGCCGCCTATGGCCAGACTGAGCATGACCACGGAAAGCGCCATGATTGGCACGTTCCTGTAGCCGAACTTCCCCAGCTCCCGAGTTTTTCTTCCTAGAGCACCAACGCTCAGGAAAAGGCCACCCTTGAAGAGTGAATGAGCGAGCGCATAGTATGCCGCCCCGAGGAAGTTGAGACTCGCTATCCCGAGAAGCACATAGCCCATCTGGGAAACTGTGTGGTAAGCGAGCAGCCTCTTCGCGTCCCTTTGTAAGAGCGCCATAGTTATGCCAAAGAAAATGGACACGACTGCCGTACCCATGGCGAGGGTCCTTAAGGTCCCTCCTACAGGAAGGGCTAAGAACATGAGAATCAAGCCGTAGGCAGGAGCTTTAACCACCGCCCCCGAGAGAACCGCGCTGACCGGAGTGGGAGCACTCGAATGGGCATCCGGAAGCCATGAGTGGAGCGGAAAGATGCCTGCCTTCAGGAGCAGCGAGGCGAAGGCTATCCCAACGGCCGCGTTCAACTCTTTTGAGGGGACAGCGTTCTCGGATATAAGGATCAGGTTTAGATAGCCCGTCTCCATGTATATCAGCCCTATAGCGAAGACGAAGAAGTATGAAGCCAGAAGCGAGAGCATGAGGTACTTGAAGGCAGCTCTCCTGGAGTTCGGCTCGCCCGAGAAGGTTATGAGCGCGAAGGCCGAGACAGATGCAATCTCCATGTAGATGTAGAAGTTAAAGAGGTCTCCCGCTATGAACGCTCCCAGAAGGCCGGCGTGGAGAAGCAGTAGCAAAGCTAAAGCCTTGGGTGTTTTCTTGTCCCTGAAGTCGAAGTAGGATATTGAGTAAAGTGCCACAAAGGCAAAGAGTATGAGCTCCCCTACGATGAACGGCAGGTTCAGTTCGCTTATTCCCACCTCTATGCCGCTTATCCGGTTCCAGCCGCCAACTATCTCTCCCTTCGGGATGCCCATGAAGAGAACCGTGGCAGGGAGGATGGCACCGAGCAGGAAGGAAACCTGTATTATATGCCTTTTCACCCTCAGCGTGTCCAACAGGACGATGAAGAAGGCAAAGAGGAGCGGAAACGCCACCACAAGCGAAATCACTGCCCATCCCTCCGCATGCGCATTATAATCGCCAAGGCCAGGGAAGTTATCGCGACATCAACTACAAGGGTGGTGAGCATAAGCGTCGCTGGGAGCGGATCAACAGGGTCCGTGGGCATTATGGGAACGTCCTTTCCCGGCGAATATGCCAGTCCCACGAAGAAGAGAACCAGACCAAGGGAGACGACGTTAATGGAGAGCACTAGCTTTATCGGCTCCTTTTTGGCCATCAGGCCGTAGGTCCCGATGAGCATGATTACTACTCCAGCCTGTTCCGGGCTAATCACTTTCAACCCACCTCAGCAGGATGTAGAATACGAACGTGAACGCCGCACCGACCTCAAGGCCGACGATGACGTTGAACGGAAGGATTATCCCGCCCTCCGTGGGCAGGAAGTTGGCATAGAACGCCCCAAACGCAAGTCCAGTTATTCCCAAGAGTACGAGCATCGCCCCGGCGGAGCTCTCTATGAGGCTTGCCCAGTTGAATTTGAACTTCTTCCTGACTTTTTTGTAGCCGTGGGAAGTGATAAGAAGTATTACCGCCACCGCGAGGATTACACCACCCTGGAAGCCTCCTCCCGGGCTGAGATGGCCGTAGAGCATGAGGTAAGCCGCATAGGTTACGAGGAAGGGGCTGACGAGCTTCGTGGTCGTCCTCACGACGATGCTCATCTTCACTTCTTCTTCCCTCCAATGAGCAAGTAAAAGCCAATGACGGCGGTGAAGAGCAGACTCGCCTCTCCGAGGCTGTCATAGGCCCTCCAGCCAGCTAAGATGGCCGAGACCAGGTTGGGTATCCCTATTTCATCCCAGTTCTCAACGTAGTAGGCATAACTTCCGCCAAAGGAGTGGGAGTAGTCCAGGCTAAGGAGGACGACGGCCAGTGCGAGAGTTATCAGGAGAGCGACCTTCCTCACCTCGTCACCTCCTCTATCGTAAAGAGGAATATCCCTATGACTATCGCGCCGACAACTATGGCTGAGAGGGCAACGTCGGGGGCTCTGAGCTCGAATAAAGCCAAGATGAAGAGCAGGCTGAGGAGGGAGTACTTAACAACTGCACTAACCAAGTTCTTTTCCTCAACAACGGCCACCGCGAGTATTATCATGGCCACAAAGACGACATCAAGGATTGTCCCAAGCATACATGTCCACCACTACTTTGGGCTTTACACCGTACTTATAGGCCCCACGCGCTATGGCATGGGAGACCATGGGGTTTATCATCGCTATCAGGAAGGCCAGCACAAGAAACTTCAGTCTCACCAGGGCCGGAGCGTCCATCATGAGGACGAGCGCTAAGATTATGCTCATCGCGCCACCAGTATCGCACTTCGTTGCCGCGTGGAGGCGGGTGTAAACGTCGGGAAAGCGAAGTATACCCAAAGCGCCAAAGAGCATAACCGCCCCACCGAACAAAAGGAGTATCGTCTCAATCATGAACGGCCCTCCTCTCCAGATATTTGGCCAGAATTAACCCCCCAACGGCGTTCACCATGAGCAGGACTATGGCGAGGTCTATTAGATAGTACTCCTTCCGGATGACCGATACAATGGCTATTATCATCACAACCTTCGTCGTTATCGTGTTGAGCCCCACTATCCTGTCAGGCAGGGTCGGTCCTCTAACCACGCGGTAGGTTATCAATATCGCCGTGAAGACCAGCAGGTAGAAGGTACTCACCAGAAGACTTTCTTGAGCCATTCCTCGATATCCCCCTTTATCTTCTCTCCGGCCTTCTCACGGTTGAGCGTTTCGAGGTCTATCCAGTGGACGTAGAGGTAAGTTTCCCCGAGCTTCTTGCTGACGTCAAGGGTTAGAGTTCCCGGCGTCAGGGTTATGGAGTTCGCCAAGATAGTAACGCCCGTGTCGGAGTGCAGATCAGTCTTTATCTTGACTATGCCCGGATGGATGTCTAAGAAGATCACGTTTTTAGCCACCTTGAGGTTGCTTTCTATGAGCCTGAAGGCCATTATGATGAGATACTGAGGAAGGTAGAGAAAGGTGAAATAGAGAAGTTTCTCCAAAACGTGGCCGGTCCGCCTTATGTCCTCGGTCAGCATGTCCCTCATGAACGAGGCAATTATCAGGGTAACCGTTGCACCCAGAAAGAGATTCCTCGGCTCGAGGTTAGCAGAGATGACCACCCAGAATGCCAGCAGGGGAGCCCAGGTGAGGATTATCCGCTCCCAGACCGGGAGCTTCGACGCCTCAAACCTCTCATGGAGAACCCTTTCTCGGAGGTTCTCGAGCCTCTCTTTGAGGTAGAAGGGGATGCGGCTCATGTTGTAATCTATAGCACGGGAAGTTATAATGTTTTTGTAGATGCAAAGAGAATGCCCAGAAATGTGAAATCCGTTCGGAGAACTCCCCAAAAATAGGGAATTTTTACGCTCAGAGCCCTTCTTGACCGGCCATGAGAGGGTTCCGTCATGGAAAGGTTTAAATCTCGAGCGGTTTTAGAGGAATTTGGTGATGCTCATGATTGAGGTCGGTGAATACAAGGTCAAGGAGGGCCTTTACTACACGAAGGACCACGAGTGGGTCCAGGTTCTTGAGGACGGTACTGTTCTCGTCGGAATAAGCGACTACGCCCAGAAGGAGCTCGGTGACCTTGCCTACGTCGAGCTTCCTGAGGTCGGTAAAGAGGTCAGCAAGGGCGATGTTCTCTGTGAACTCGAGAGCGTCAAGGCCGTTTCTGAGGTCTACGCTCCGGTCAGTGGCGAGATTGTCGAGGTTAACGAGGAGCTTGAGGACAGCCCCGAAGTTCTTAACGAGGATCCCTACGAGAACTGGATAGCCAAGCTCAAGCCGAGCAACCTCGACGAGGAGCTCAAGGAGCTCATGGACGCCGAGGCTTACGCGGAGTATCTCAAGTCCCTTTGATTGCACTCAACTTTTCTCTCCCTTTCGCTTCGGAACGCTTAAGTATCTTACAGCCCTATTCCCTTCGGTGGTTCCCCATGAAGGTTCTGAAGGAATGGGACGTTAAGGTTAGACTCGTGAAGACGAAACGCGGTGCTGTTCTTCACATGATAGAGCTCGAGCCTGGGCATTTCTACCTCGAACAGAACCCGCTGAAGGACTCCAAGTACGGCGTTGCCTACCGGAAGATTAAGGAGAACTTCCCCGAGTTCTACATGTTCTGGGAGATAAAGAACAACCGCTACACGGGCAAGCTCCTCGCTGGAGCGTTCTTGGAGAAGAAAGAAATAGACGAGTTCGTTACACTCCTGACAAAGAGTGAGGACTTCAAGAAGTTCGAGGAGATACTGGAGGAAATCGAGGAGATGGAGGAGTGAGCTCAGCCTTCGGTTTTCATCATCTTTTCGCTGCACGAATCGCAGTTTCAGATACCCTAGAGGTCTTCATCGCTCATTTCATCCTCTTTTCAAGGGGTTAAAAGGCTGACGGCTCGGCCAGTATGCCCTTCATCATGGCATGCCCGATTCAGCCACTCCGGAGCTCGTCATCGCCAGAGTTTCATTCGCCAGGGAATTGATAAAGGTGCCGCAACTTCTATGGCAGAAGCATGAGATAGTAGTCGTAAGAGGAAAGTTGAGAAGAACAGAAAAGAGCTCAGGCATTCTCTCTCTGTTCTTCCCTCTTCTTCGTCAGATACTCATGGATGGCTTTGGCAGCCCTCCTTCCGTCACCCATGGCAAGGATAACCGTTGCTTCGCCCCTTATCGCATCGCCACCGGCGAAGACCCCTGGAATGCTCGTCATGAGGTTCTCGTCGACGACTATCTTACCGCGCTCGACCTTCAGGCCGGGCGTGTTGACGATGAGCCTGTTTGGATGCTTGCCTATGGCTATGATGACCGTGTCGGTCTCGATGGTGACGTACTCGCCGGTGCCGACTATCTTCCTCTTGCCCCTGCTATCGCGCTTATCGAGCGGCCTCATCTTCTCGAACTTAACCGCCTTGAGGTTGCCCTTGCCGTCGCCTATGAACTCGACCGGGTTGAGGAAGAACTCGAACTTGATGCCCTCCTCCTTGGCGTGCTCAACCTCCTCGACACGGGCACTTACATCCTCGGGACCGCGCCTGTAGGCGATGATGACCTCGGCGCCGAAGCGCCTCGCGCTCCTCGCTGCGTCCATTCCGGTGTTTCCGGCACCAATGACTATAACACGCTTGCCGACTTTGACGGGCGTGTCGTACTCCGGGAACTTATAGGCCTTCATGAGGTTGACCCTGGTCAGGAACTCGTTGGCCGAGTAGATGCCGTTGAGGTTAATTCCTGGAGCGTTGATGAACCTCGGCGTTCCAGCTCCGGAGCCAATAAAGACGGCGTCGTACTCCTCGAGCAACTCTTCCATGGTGACGGTCTTTCCGACGATGTGGTCAGTCAGGATTTTCACACCGAGCTTCTTGAGCTTTTCAATCTCGCTCTGGACTATCTCCTTAGGCAGCCTGAACTCTGGAATGCCGTACATAAGGACTCCACCGGCCTCGTGGAGAGCCTCGTAGATTGTGACGTCGTAGCCGAGCTTGGCCAGCTCGCCAGCGGCGGTAAGTCCAGCCGGACCGGCTCCGATGATTGCAACTTTCTGGCCCTTCTTCTCTATCTTGGGTACTATCTCAAAGAGAAGCTCCTCGTCTATGCCGTGCTCCCTCGCGTAGTCGGCGACAAACCTCTCGAGCTTGCCGATGTTTATCTTGTCACCAACTTTGCCCATAACACAGTTCATCTCACACTGATCCTCCTGAGGGCAGACACGACCGGTGGTTGCCGGCAGAGAGTTGCAGGCCCAGATGACGTTGAGAGCCTCCTTAACGGCCTTGTCAGGGTTGTCACGGTACTCAACGAGCTTGCTTATGAATCCTGGAATGTCGATGTGAACAGGACATCCCTTGATACAGGGTGCATAGTTGTATGGACACTGAAGGCAGCGCTCGGCCTCCTTAACGGCCAGCTCGAAGGTATAACCAAGATTGACTTCTTTGAATGAATTTATCCTTTCCCCAACCGGGATCTCGGGAGTCGGAACGCGTTCCTTAATGAGCTTTCTCTTAAGGGCCATCACTGCCCACCTCCCTGGAGGGCTTTCATGTACTCCTGCATGGCCTTCGCCTCCAGGTCAGTATAGTAACCGCTCCTCGCTATGAGCTCGTCCCACGCGACCTGGTAGGCGTCGAACTCTGGACCGTCTATGCAGGCAAACTTAACCTCGCCGCCAACGGTGACGCGGCAGGCTCCGCACATTCCGGTTCCGTCGACCATGATTGGGTGAAGGTCGACCTTCATTGGGACTCCAAACTCCTTGACGACGTTGAAAACCGCTCTCTGGTCGCCCGCCGGGCCGACCATGAAGACCAGGTCAAAGCCCTCCTTCTCCAGCATCTCATGAACCTTCTCAGTGAGCCTCTTGGTGACGTTCCTCATGTTCGCCGGGAAGTCTAGATTTGGATCTATTGGAACGGGTTCAACTATGTGTCTTGAAACTGCCCCCTCAAGCTCCTCTTTGAGAACTACCATCGGTTCAAAGGTAACGTTAAGGGTCGTAACATCGTTTCCAAGTTCCTGCCACGCCTTGGCTATCGGGAAGACCTCCACTATTCCGGTGTAGGCCCCAATTGCGAGGATCTTCCCAAACTTCTTCATTGGAACGGGGTTTCCGAGAGGCCCGGCAATGTTGAGTATCTCGTCGCCTTCCTTGAGCTCAGCGGCCATTCTCATGGTGGTCCTTCCCCTGGTGAAAACCACTAGAACTATCCAGCCATCTTCGCGATCCCACATGACAGGAGTGAGGGGGATTCTCTCTCCGTTCTCGAAGGCCCTAATGATTACGAACTGCCCCGGTTGAACCTTTCTGGCTACATGGGGGGCGTGAACTTTATACCAAGTGTTGCGCATGGCAATCTCCTTTTTCTCTAGGATTTTATACACAATGAACACCTCCGTACACGTGGTCAAACTTGGGCATCTAAAGGTTTGCAATATAAAGTGTTTATAAATATGTTGTCAACCAAAGGTTTAGTTATCGGAAGGATCCTCGGGTGCGTAGGGAAAAGATTAAAAAACGTTCTGCAAAGAGAGGTTAGGAGGACAACTATGGTACGGCTCGTTTATTACCTCTCAACCCTGCTGACGGCTGTGGCCCTCTTCTGGCCGGTCATATACGGCAACGTCCCGGCGCTGAGAGTACTTCCAGGAAACCCCCTGGTTCAGGCCATCGCAGGGCTCGTGATATTTGGGGGATTGGCCTATCTGACCTTTGAGGAAGAGAGCCCGAAGAACAATGAAGAAGGACTCACAGCTTTCTAAGGAATGTTATGTATCCCGTGTGTGCCAGCATCGTTGTTTTTGGTCTCATGCACTCCTTCTTGACCTCGTGCTCCCTGACAAGGACCTCTACAACCCTCGGTTTGTAGAAGTGATCCCTGTACTCCTGAAGGGCCTGGAAGAAGCGATGAACCTGGTTCATGCACGGCGTGTAGGCGACAAAGTAACCCCCGGGCCTGAGGACTTCAACGGCATGCGGGAGAACATTCTCGGGCTGTGGAAGGTCAAGGACAATGTGGTCGGCGTAGTCCTCATCGATGCCCTCGTAAATGTTCTTGAGCTTTATCGTGACCCTGTCAGAGAAACCGGCCAGCTCAACGTTCTTCTGAGCTATCCTGGCGAAGTCTTCCCTTACCTCATAGCTGATAACCTTGCCGGCCGGGCCGACGATGTTCGCTAGGAAAATCGTCAGCGCTCCACTGCCAACGCCGGCCTCTATAACCGTATCTCCCGGTGAGATTCCAGCGTAGGCTATGATTATTCCCGCGTCCTTGGGATGCACTATCTGGGGCCCTCGTTTCATTTTGGCTATTATGTCGTTGATGTCTGGCTTCAGTATCTTGAACTCCTCACCCTTGTGGCTGGTCAGGGTGTCTCCATAGCTCTTATTGAGAAGCTCCCCAAGGTTGATTATACCCAAATCCGTGTGGAACTCCCTATTCGAGACCGTTACGAGGTACCTCTTCCCCCTCCTATCTATCAGCAGTACCTTATCCCCCTCCCGAATCAAATGCCTCACCGCCCTTCTTTACTATCAGGCCATCTTTTGATATGTAGAAAACCATCGAGGCCATCTCCTCGAGCATCGCTACGTGCTCCCTGCTTAAAATGTCGACGTTGATGAAATGGATTCCAACCCACTCCTCCAGAGGGATGGTGCTGATGCTCGTGAGTATTGCTTTCACAGCCTCATCTCCCCCAAAGTGGACGTAGAGGGCAATCCCAAAGGTTACGAAGTACTCCGGCTTGGTGGGGAAGTGCGTCATCTTGTTAATGACCGTGTGGTAGTTCTTCAGGAAGCTGTGAGAGTCATAGACGGGCACAACTTCTTCTATCACCTCGCCGTAACTGGCTGAGCCCGGACCGATCTTGACAATCTTAATTTCCTTGATGAGCTCGATTATCTTTGAGTATCCCTTACCGGACACCTTACGGGTGTATTTCCGGAACATAAGATCACCAATGCCAAAGAAGTCACCTATAACAACCCCACCCCTCTCAACAAGTGCCGGAATCAGGAAACTCCACGAGAACTCCTCTACAGGATATGTTGATGGATACTCCACAAGAATAATGTCTCCTCTGTTGGCCTTACCAAAGAGATATTTCTCAAAGACGGAAGTGTCCATAGGGCTCACCAAAAGGGTTTTTAACCGCTCCTCTTTTAAACCTTTTAGGTGGAAGGGATGAGAAAGTTCGTAGTGTGGCCCAACGAGCTCGATGCAAGGCTTAGCAGGCGATACGGGCGGACCATTGGAAAGGAATTTGCCGTTGATGGGCCAACGATTCAGGAAATCGTTGATGCAGTCGAAAGCCTCGGGATGAAAGTTGTCGAATTGGATGAGAACAAGCTGAATCCAAGGTTAGCCGGCCTCGACGAGGAGTACAGAAGGCGTGGCATGGTCAGGATAGAGAGCAAGCACCCCAAGGGCAAGAGCCTGAAGATGATAGGTCAGAAGATCAGGGAAATCAGAAAAACCCGGGCTAAGGCCAAAGACAAGAAGTCCAAATCCAAGAGGAAAAAGAGGTAATCACTCCTCCTCTTCCATTTCTACGACTATTGCAGTGGTAGTATCGATGACGCCGTCGATGTTGTGTATGTCGTGGAGTATCCTTCTGGTCAGCTCGCCGAGGTCTTTGGCCTCTATATGAACTATGGCATCATAGGGGCCCGTAACTGCGTCGGCCTTGGTAACTCCAGGAATCTGCTTGAGGGCCTCTATGACGCTCTCGACTTTTCCAATCTCAACTGTCAATAAAACGTACGACCTAACCATTTTTCACCACCGCGGAAAGACTTTACGTTTTTATTTAGCCGACCATCTCATTTAAGCTTTTCGTAGGGGCCGAGTGATAGGCTCTCCCGCTAAAACCAAAAACCTATAAAGCGCCCCGCCGATTTTTTCTGGTTGACCATGAGGGTTGAAGAGCTTCCCGTTGACGAGAGGATAAAAAGGATCATCCTGGAAAGGGGCATAG
Organism: Thermococcus onnurineus NA1; assembly: GCF_000018365.1. Lineage (NCBI taxonomy): Archaea > Methanobacteriati > Methanobacteriota > Thermococci > Thermococcales > Thermococcaceae > Thermococcus > Thermococcus onnurineus. The sequence continues at coordinate 1,213,672 of NC_011529.1, forward strand.
AGGAGCTCTATCCTCCCCAGGCGGAAGCCCTGAGGAGTGGAGTGCTGGAAGGGAAAAACCTAGTCCTGGCCATTCCAACGGCCAGCGGAAAGACCCTCGTTTCCGAGATAGTGATGGTTAACAAACTCCTGCGTGAGGGGGGCAAAGCAGTCTATCTCGTTCCCCTTAAGGCCCTGGCCGAGGAGAAGTACCGTGAATTTAAGGAGTGGGAAGTCCTCGGTCTCCGCGTTGCCGCCACAACCGGCGATTACGACTCCACAGATGAGTGGCTCGGGAGGTATGACATAATCGTCGCGACTGCCGAAAAGTTTGATTCGCTTTTGAGGCACGGCTCGAGCTGGATTAAAGACGTTAAGCTCGTCGTGGCGGATGAAGTCCATCTCATCGGTTCTTACGACAGGGGAGCGACGCTTGAGATGATTCTAAGCCATATGCTTGGCAGGGCTCAGATTCTGGCCCTGAGCGCCACCGTCGGAAACGCTGAAGAACTGGCCGAATGGCTCAACGCCGAGCTCGTCGTGAGCAACTGGCGGCCGGTCCAGCTCAGAAAGGGCGTTTTTGCACAGGGTGAGCTCTTCTGGGAGGACGGAAAGATAGATAGGTATCCAGCCAACTGGGACTCGTTGGCTATTGACGCCGTCAAAAGAGGTAAGCAGGCCCTCATTTTCGTCAACACAAGGCGTTCCGCTGAGAAGGAAGCTGTGAGCCTGGCCCCAAAGATAGCGAGGCTTCTGACTAAGCCGGAACAAAGAGGGCTCAAAGAGCTTGCAGATTCCCTTGAGAGCAATCCCACCAACGAGAAGCTCAAGAAGGCTTTGAGGGGTGGTGTAGCCTTTCACCACGCCGGCTTGAGCAGAACTGAAAGGACGATGATAGAAGATGCCTTCCGTGAAGGTCTGATTAAGGTAATTACGGCAACTCCGACGCTCTCCGCAGGATTAAACCTTCCAGCTTTCCGCGTTATCATAAGAGACACTAAGCGCTACTCCAACTTCGGCTGGGTTGACATCCCAGTTCTCGAGATACAGCAGATGATGGGGCGCGCGGGAAGGCCAAAGTACGACAAGGTTGGAGAGGCTATAATCGTTGCGAGAACCGAGGATCCAAAGAAGCTGATGGACAGATACGTCTTCGGAAAGCCTGAAAAGCTGTTCTCCATGCTCGCCAATGAGTCCGCCTTCAGAGGACAAATTCTAGCCCTAATAACAAACTTCGGAGTGGAAAACTTCCGAGAACTCATAAACTTCCTAGAAAAGACCTTCTACTTCTACCAGAGAAGCGACACCTCCCATCTAGAGTGGAAGGCCAAGGAGATAGTCTACTTCCTCATTGAGAACGAGTTCATAGACATGGACATTGAGGATCGCTTCATAGCCCTTCCCTTCGGCAGGAGGACTTCCCAGCTCTACATAGACCCGCTCACTGCCAAGAAGTTCAAGGACGCCTTCCCGAAGCTCGAAAAGAACCCCAATCCCTTCGGAATCTTCCAGCTCATAGCTTCAACACCCGATATGGGCACGCTGAACGCACGCAGGAAGGAAATGGAGGACTATCTTGACCTGGCCTACGAGATGGAAGAGAAGCTCTACGTCAACATCCCCTACTGGGAGGACTACAGGTTCCAGAGCTTTCTCAATGAGGTCAAGACGGCCAAGATTCTCCTTGACTGGATAAACGAGGTGCCTGAGACGAGAATCTATGATACATACAACATCGACCCCGGCGACCTTTACAGAATCCTTGAGCTCGCTGACTGGCTGATGTACTCGCTCATCGAGCTCTACAAGCTGTTCGAGCCGAAGAAAGACGTTCTGGACTACCTCCGTGACCTGCATCTAAGGCTCAAGCACGGCGTCAGGGAGGAACTTCTTGAACTGGTCAGACTGCCCAACATCGGAAGGAAGAGAGCGAGGGCGCTTTACAACGCGGGCTTTAGAACAACGGAGGACATCATGAGAGCCAAAGTGAGCGAGCTCCTGGCAGTTGAGGGCATAGGTTTGAAAGTCGTAGAGGGATTGTTCATGCACTTTGGCGTCGAGCTCCCAAAAGCCTCAAAGAAAAGCACAGAAGAGAACAGAAAGAGGAGAAAGGGAACCCTGGATGACTTCCTGAAGTGAGCGGATTAAATTTTTAAATCCAGGCCTTTTACTTTGGCGTGGGCACTATGATAATCATCGTGACAGGAATGCCAGGTTCAGGAAAAAGCAAGATCGTTAAAGAGTTCGAGAAGAGAGGTGTCCCGAGCGTTTCTATGGGCGACGTCGTAAGGGAAGAGACTGCCAAGCGTGGCCTCGAGCTCACAAAGGAGAACGTTGCCAAGGTGAGCATTCGCCTGAGGCAGGAACTGGGCCAGAATGCCGTGGCAAAGCTCGCCGTTGAGAAGGTCAGAGAACTGCTCAGAAAGAATAAAGTAGTTGTAATCGACGGCGTCCGCTCTCTTGACGAGGTAGGAACCTTCAGGAGCGCTTTTCCTGGTGAGGAGATCATCATCGTCGCTGTCCATACACCGCCACATATGCGCTTCGAGCGGCTCAAAGCCAGGGGAAGACACGACGACCCGCAGAGCTGGGAGGACTTTGAAGAGCGCGATTGGAAGGAGCTCAAGTTCGGCATCGGAAACGTCATAGCAATGGCCGACTACATGATAGTCAACGACTGCCCGAAGGAAGAATACGAAAGAAGAGTTCAGGAGCTCGTTGAGAAGATTTTAGCCGAGCATTGAGTCGAGGAAGAGCATCACGTAGAATCCAACGAAGAAGCCCAGAGTTACAAGCGTCTCGTTTTCTTCTCTCCTATATATCTCAGGAATCATCTCCTTCACAGTTACGTAGAGCATGGCCCCTCCTGCCAACCCAAGGCCGTAGGGCAGAGACCAAGCAAAGGCCGTGAAAAAGATCGCTCCGAGGATTACCATCGCCATCTCAGCCAACCCGCTCAGAACACCGATCATAATCGGTTGGAGGCGCTTTTTCTGAATGACGGCTAGAGGGAGCGAGACGACAGTCCCTTCAGGGAAGTCCTGGATGCCTATAGCGATGGCCGTAACTAGGCCAACCTCAAGGTTGTAAACTAGAGAAGTACCAACGGCTAATCCCTCTGGCAGGTTGTGGATTATGAGGGCGAGAACGAGGAGCCAGACCTTCCGGAGCCTATCTTTCAAATCGCTTGGGCCTTCGTAGCCCTTGACCATGTGCTCGTGGGGGATGAGGCGGTCTATCACGGAGATCACGAGAATGCCAAGGGCTATTCCAATTCCAGCCGGCCCAAAGCCCCCGGTGCTTTCTATAGCAGGGAGAATTAAGCTGGTGAAGCTCGCGACTATCATAACTCCAGCCGCAAAGCTCAGGCTGAAGTCAACTCCCCTTTCAGGGATGTTCTTGGCGAATATTGCCACCATCGCGCCGAGAGAGGTCATGATAGCCACAAAAAGGCCCGCATAGAAGGAGACCCACAGGATGCTGCCCCCGGAGATCTCGAGCATCCATTCGGCGAGGTTCGAGATGAAGTTGTCTAACACTGTTAGGCCACCCTAATTAATAGGGGGGTTGCCTTTATAAGCTTTGGGTCGAGTGGGTGACGGTGGGAATATGTTCGAGGAAGTTGAAGTTGAGGCTTACGTTTATCCGACGGAGGATATAGAGAAGGTCAAGAGGGCGATGCTGAATCTGATTCCGGATTTGGAGTTCGAGGCATTCGACAGAGGAGACTACATCATCTTGACCGGAAAAACCAGGAGCAAGAAAGCCCTTCAGAGGCTCTACGAGCTTTTCCGCGGCCAGGCAATACTCGACACGGCGCGCTCTTTCCTTGAGGAGGGCTACTTCGGCGAGGAGATAATCATAAAGGTCAACAAACAGGCAGCTTACGCTGGAGTGGTGAACTTCAACGAGGAATCCCCGCTAGGCCCGATAACAATAATCATCCGTACCAAAGATCCGCAGAGGCTCATGAAGTGGCTCGCACCGAGGACAAAAGATGGAGTACCTATAGAATAAAAAGAAAGGCTCACCCCATCTTCTTCCTTCCCCAGCTTATTTTTGCCGTCATAACCTTCTCCGTTGAGAATATCCACGCGGTAACGTAGAGCGTCAGTCCGGCCATTAAGGCAAGATACCCCACGCTAAGAAATACTGAACCGTAGTCACCAAGGAGGATGTAGCGGTAGTCCACTATCGGGTGTGTGAACGGAATCGCCAGCAGGACATACTTGATGGCCACTGGCAGGTCGCTGATGTCAGTGTACATAAGGAGGAACGCAGGAAAGGCAAGGGGCATTATCACTGCGCTCACCACCGTTGTGGCGCTCTGCACGTCTTCCGCGAAGATTGCGAGTATCATCGCCAAGCTGAGGGAGAATATTATGGTCAGGAAGACGACGAGGGCGAAGAGGAGCATCCCCATCGGCGTCACGCTGAGACCAATGTCTTCGAGGGTTATGCCCGTCGCCCCCAGACCGAAGGAGCCGAGGTAGCTGCGCATTCCTATCATGTAGGCTATCGCCGCCATCAGACCCATGACGGCGGTTCCAAAGATCTTGGCACCTACTATCTTTGTTCTGGCAACGGGAAGGGTCAGGAGCGTCTCAAGGGTTTTGTTCTCCTTTTCGGCCGCCATCGCCCCGGCAGCCATCTGGGCGGTGACCATCACCATAAGGAAGACTATCATAGGTATTGAGAAGGCCTGTGAGGCTATGACGTTCGAGACTATGCTCGGCTGGATGTCAACTATCTTACCCCTGATGACAGATTTGCTCTCTGTCTCTATCGGCCGAAGTATCGCGTCTGGATTTCCAGCCCCGAGCTGCTCAATCTTTATCCGGGCTATCCCATCGCTTAGAACTCCGATAACGGCGTTTATCCTGCCCTCACTGACGCTCTCCTTTATACCCGCACCGATTGTCGTGAAGATACCGTAAATTTGAACTGTAGCTTTCTCGTTTTCTTCAAGCCTCGTCGAAAAGTCTGGAGGGATCACTACAAGAACGTTCTGCTTCTCCAGAACTGCCTTCTGAAGGGCTTCATCCAGGGATGTTGCGTTGATGACCGCGACAGTTATGTTTGGAGTTACCTCAAGGGCCTTTATCAGAACTTCACCGTACCCTCCCTCGTCGAAGTCCACTATGGCGACCTTCGTCTCGCCCTGTGCCTGCTCCAGCCCAAGGGTTATTACCTTGCCCATGACCGGGAACAGGATGAGAGGTATAACCACAAGACCGAAGATAAGCTTCCTGTCCCTGAAGAGGTTCCTGAGTTCTTTCTTCGCCATCACCCAGAAGTCGCTCATGAGCCCTCACCCCCAACGGGTTCATTGATTTCCGCCCCCACAGCCCTCATGAAGACCTCTTCGAGGTTCTCAGCGCCGTACTTCTCCTTGAGCTCGGCCGGAGTGCCCATGTCGACTATTCTGCCCTCATTGATGAGAGCAACCCTGTTGCAGAGGTACTCGACTTCGAGCATGTTGTGACTCGAGATAAGAAACGTAACGCCCTCGTTCCTCGCGAACTCCCTGATGGTCTTCCTTATGGTGTAAGCGTTGACTATATCGAGGCCGCTTGCGGGTTCGTCAAGAATTGCCAGCTTGGGCTTCACCATCAGAGCCCTCGCTATGAGGAGCTTCCTCGTCATTCCTTTGGAATACGTCGAAACTTTGTCATAGAGCCTGTCCCCCAAGTCGCTCAGCTTAACACCGAGCTCCAGCATCTCCTCAAAGTTCCTCCCGCCCTTGGCGTAGAGCCTCGCCATGAACTCGAGATATTCGTAACCCGTGAGGTTCTTGTAGGCGCCAGCTTCCTCCGGCAGGTAGCTTATGAACTCTCTGACCTTTGAGGCATCCTTGACAACGTCGTAGCCCGCTATGCTCGCCTTTCCAGCCGTTGGTCTGAGAAGCGTTGAGAGTATCTTTAACGTAGTACTCTTTCCCGCACCGTTAGGCCCGATGAGACCGAAGATTTCACCCTCCTGAATCTCGAAGCTTATTCCCTTGAGGGCCTTCACTTTTCCGTAGTCTTTCTCAAGGCCCTTAACTTCTACCATGACCATTGGCAACCCTCCGGTTGTACTCAAGGAGTGCAACCACCCCAATGCCAAAGAGCAGGGCGAGCCATCCGACCCGCTCAAACCCTGAAAAGCCACCGGCAAATCCCGTTACCAAGGCCCCGATGATGAGAAGCCAAGCAACTTTCCGGTATCTACTCCTAAACATCACTATCACCACCGTAGATGAAAATGTCCTCAATGAGAACTCCAAAAAAGCGCGCTATCTTGAAAGCCAGCTTAAGCGACGGATCATACTTACCCTTTTCTATCGCTATTATCGTCTGCCTTGTGACGCCGAGGGCTTTGGCCAGCTCTTCCTGGGTCAGTCCCCTGGCTTCCCTAAGTTCACGGACGCGGTTCTTCATAAGTCATTCCCTCACATCTTTCTTGAATAGTATGCTCTGAAGGCGAGGTTTCCGAAGAATATCGTAGCGAAGATTAAGCTTGAAAGGTTGGTGCACCGTTCGTCCCTGAGAACCAGCCACGAGTAGTACAGCGAGAGAACCGTTACGAGAAGTACCAACTCCAGCGTTCTCATGGCAGCGAGCTTGGAAATCTCAAGGCCCCTTTCGTCTATGGGAACGCCCGTGTTTTCCACTATTGTCCGCATCATGAAGTATCCAAGAAATCCTCCCCCGATGAGTGCCACCAAGGATACCAAGGCGAGCTCGTTCATTCACATCACCATCTCATAGCGTACCTTTAGAATCATTGCAGTCAGGATCCCGACCATTAGGGGAAGCATAAGCCACTTCACGAACACGGCGGCCGTTTCGTAATCGTGCCCGGCGAGCCAGATGATCTCGTAGCCGAGAACAACAAGGCCGAGGAGCAGGCCGTGGTAGAAGCTCTTCATAGTTATCAGTCTCGTCCTCTCATCCTCCACCGGCCCAACCTTTGCCTCGTAGGCCTTCATCAGGAGCCACGTTCCTGCTATCGTCAGCGTGAAGAAGAACCAGCTCAGGTAGGTGTTCGTCCTTGAGTAGTAGTTCATCAGGAAAATCGTGACGAATAAGAAAACGAAGTGGATGGCCCTAAAGCCCATTCACATCACCTTCCTGTAGTAGAGCTGGCCAGCGAGGTAAGCAAATACCCAAGTCGCGAGGAGGAAGTAAAGAGGCGTCTCATTTAACTCCCAAAGGCCGAAGATGTCTCCGATGAGCACTACCGCGAGGAGCGTTATCATGGCATCGCTCACAAGGGCCTTGCTCCTCAGCTCTATCAGCTCCTCCCTCTCGTCCGTTATCGGTTCTTCAGCCTGGATTTCCTTCGAGTGCCTGCGGGCAAATGTAATCCAGAGGGCCACGCCGAGAAGGAAGACCACGAGAAGGAATGGCCTGGACGTGCTTAACTTCATCGCCGTGGCCATTATTCCTGAGAGGAAGCCAAAGAGAACACTCAGAGTTAGGAGCTGGGGCAGGAAACCTCTCCTCAATATCAAATCCTCTCGGGTTACCGCCGTTAGCAGAAAACCTCCAAAGAAGGCCACGCCAAAGGTGAAGATTCCAACGAAAAGCGGAAACCAGCTCTCCGGAAGCTCGTAGCTCACCATCATCGTCCCGCCACTTTCCACGTAAAGCCAGACGAAGTAGAGAGTATAGGTGAGTGCAAACATCAGGAATAGGCCGGCAACGTTCCTCTTCCACTTCTCCATGCTCCCACCATGTAAAGTTTCCTTTACGTAAAGCTTCCTTTACATCCTTATAAGCTTTGCCCCAAAGTTTTTAAATCTGCCATGACAACTCAAAACCGCGCGGGGGTAGCCGAGCCTGGTCAAAGGCGCGGGATTTAGGGTCCCGTCCCGCAGGGGTTCCGGGGTTCAAATCCCCGCCCCCGCACCAAAACAGCCCTTTGCTGGCGCAAAGCGCTGGCGGAAAGAGTGTGTGCTTTTTTGAAGTGCCAAATTTTCAAGGGGTTTACTCTCTAAATGGCGGTTTTACAGTGTTTGCTCCCCTCGAGGCATCCTTCGGGTGCCAGAACAAAAAGCAAACTGCTTGAAAGGCTCTTCTTGAAGTTAAACCCGCTTTTAGTGGAGGTTTAGAGAGTGCACGCCAATGCTCCTAGCGTTTTATAGGAAGGGCGCTCTTTGATTAAACTTTGCTATGCAAAGTTTATTTGCCCGCGCGAAGTTTGATCAAGGTTCGCATGTCACTCTTAAAGTGGCTGTTCTTAGGTGGGTCTACTTTCCAAAGGCTCCTCCACAGTGTTTCACTGCAAATATCAAACTGCACAAGCAAATCCGTTGCCCAAACTTGTCCACTAAACGTTATAAATATATCCATTTTATTTCGCAGCCAGGTGATCTAAGTTGGAGAACGACGCTCATAAGTTCGACCTTGATGGTGCATTCGTTCTAATCCCCAAGAAGCCCGATTTGAAATATCTCTACATAGAGATAACCAACCGCTGCAACCTCCGCTGTGAGATGTGCTTCAAGCAGTACTGGGAGGACGACGAAGGCGACATGGACTGGGATCTCTTCATCAAGATACTCGATGATGCAGAGGAGCTTCCAGAGCTGGAGATGATTTACTTTGGTGGCATAGGCGAGCCAACTGTTCACCCCCGCTTCATGGACATGGTCAGGGAAGTGAAGAGACGTGGCTTTGCCCTCGGCATAAGCACCAACGGATTCCTCCTTACGGACAAGCGAATAGAGGAGCTTGTGAAGCTTGGGGTTGACTTAATATACTTCTCGATCGATTCCGTACCGACACAGCCAGTCGACATTGGACATATAAAGCCAGACTACACCGGATCCCGCATCAGGAAGATTCAGGAGGTCAAGAAAAAGCTGGGAAGGGACGTTCCCCACATAGGCGTTGAGGTCGTGGCGACAAAGGAGAACTACAAGGAGCTACCCGAGATAGCGCACTACGTTGGCTCTTTGGGTGTTGACACACTACTCATCTCAAACATCATTCCAATAAACAAGGAGCATGCTGATATGATAGTCTACGATGGTAGCGTGGACATGAAACCAATAGTTGACAAACTCCAAGCCATCTACCATGGCTATCTACAGAAGATAGCTGAGTTCTCCCTGAGAACAGAACGGCACTGTGAGTTCATTGATAAGAAAGTGGCCGTAGTAAGGTGGGATGGGGAAGTAGCTCCCTGCTACCGCTTCTTGCACACATATCCTGAGGTCGTCTTCGGCAGAGAAAAAATAGTCACCGCTTACTCCTTTGGCAATGTTCGGGAGAAGAGCCTAGCGGACATTTGGACGAGTAGGGAGTACAGTTGGTTCAGATTCGTCGTTAAGAACTCCCTCTATCCAAGCTGCACTGACTGTCCGCTCAATGAGTCCTGCTCATTTGTCCAGGATACAAACTCCGACTGTTGGGGCAACAGCCCGAGCTGCGCGGACTGTCTATGGTCCAGGCGCATAGTCATCTGCCCGATACCCGAAAAGGGTATGAAGGGCTTTTGGTAGCTTGACTATTTTTAATTTTCTTCGGAGCCAATGTGTGGTTTTCCAACTTAGTTGTTCGGAAATGGTCTCAACTTTTTTTGTTAAACAATTTTTTCTGTTAAACAAATCCACTTGCTTGATATATTTGTGTTTCCCCATTTTGCTTTCGTCAAGTTTATTAGCACTAGTGTACAAAAATGTTTCTGACAACAACTGGGGGGCATTGAAGTATGTTTGCATACTGGGGAAGAATTTTGAGGGTTAACCTAAGCACAGGCAAAATCAGTGAAGAGAAGTTCGACGAAAAGTTTGCCCAGAAGTGGCTTGGAACCAGAGGATTTGGTATCTACTACCTCCTGAAGGAGATAGACCCAACGGTTGACCCATTCAGCCCTGAAAACAAAATAATATACGCCACCGGCCCGTTGACTGGAACCACTGCCCCAACTGGCGGCAGATACATGGTTATAACCAAGAGCCCACTGACTGGCTATATAGCCATGGCCAACTCCGGTGGCTTCTTCGGAGCCGAGCTGAAGTTCGCTGGCTGGGACGCTATAATAGTCGAGGGCAAGGCTGATCACCCGGTTTACATATACATAAACGACGACCAGGTTGAAATCAGGGATGCAAGCCACCTCTGGGGCAAGCTCGTGAGCGAGACCGAAGAGAAACTCAGGGAAGAAGTCGGCGACAAGAGGGTTCGCATCGCCTCAATAGGCCCGGCAGGTGAGAACCTCGTCCGCTTCGCTGCGGTAATGAACGACGAGCACAGGGCAGCCGGAAGAGGTGGCGTTGGAGCCGTCATGGGAAGCAAGAACCTCAAGGCGATAGTCGTTCGCGGCCACAAGAGGGTTGAGATCGCCGACAGGGCCAAGTTCACCAGCGTAGTGAAGGAGAAGATCGACAAGCTGAGGAACGATCCTGTTGCTGGCGGTGGACTGCCCAAGTATGGTACCGCAGTTCTTGTCAATATAATCAACCAGAATGGCCTCTACCCGACCAGGAACTTCCAGGACAGCCAGTTTGAGTACGCCGAAGAGCAGAGCGGTGAGGCCATGACCGCCAAATACCTCATCAGGAATAAGCCCTGTTACGCCTGTCCGATCGGCTGTGGAAGGGTCAACAAGCTTCCAACCGTAGGAGTCACCGAAGGTCCCGAATACGAGAGCATCTGGGCGCTCGGAGCGCACCTCGGAATAAACGACCTGGCAAGCATTATAGAGGCTAACCACATGATAGACGAGCTCGGTATGGACACCATTTCAACCGGTGGAACCCTCGCCACTGCCATGGAGCTCTTCGAGAAGGGCCTAATCAAGCCTGAGGATCTCGGCGAGGAGGCTCCGCCCTTCAGGTGGGGCAACACCGAGGTTCTGCACTACTACATCGAGAAGATAGCCAGGAGAGAGGGCTTCGGTGACAAGCTCGCCGAGGGTGGCTACAGGCTTGCCGAGATGTACAACGGCACCGAGTACTTCATGGGCGTCAAGAAGCAGGAGCTTCCGGCCTACGACCCGAGGGGTGCAGAGGGCCATGGCCTTGGTTACGCTACCAACAACCGTGGCGGCGGCCACATTAAGCAGTACATGATAAGTCCGGAGATACTTGGCTACCCATACAAGATGGATCCACACGACATTAGCGACGAGAAGGTTAAGATGGTCATAATCTTCCAGGATCTTACCGCGTTGATAGACGCCGCGGGTCTGTGTGTATTCACAACCTTCGGACTTGGTGCGGACGACTACCGCGACATGCTTAATGCAGCTCTCGGATGGGACCTCACTACCGAGGAGTACCTCAAGATCGGAGAGCGCATCTGGAACGCAGAGAGGCTCTTCAACCTCAAGGCTGGCCTCGATCCACTCAAGGAGGACACCCTGCCCAAGAGGCTCCTCGAGGAGCCCGTCAAGCAGGGTCCGAATAAGGGAAGGGTCGTCAGGCTCAAGGAGATGCTTCCGAGGTACTATGCACTCCGCGGCTGGACCGAGGATGGAAGAATTCCCGAGGAGAAGCTCGAGGAGCTCGGCCTGAACGAGTTCTGAATTCTCTTGTCTTTTCTTTAATATATTGTTGTTTCTCCAATATTCTGAGGTTCCTACAGGGGCCCGTGCACATCGTGCTACATTGTCCCCTGTTGGGGATTATATGTTAGTTTTCGCCCAATATAACTCACAATCTGTTGTGTTTTAAGTTTACGTAAAATAACTAAAATCGCCCAGTTATACCGACCATATGTAATAATACGCTTTAAAATCGAAAGATTTATACGGTAGATGTCCAGAGAAGTGCCTCGATGACGGGTAGAGTACCCGGATGGTTCAATGCGCTAAAATCCAACAAGGGGGTATATGAATGAAAGGTTGGAAAGCAGCTGTGGTTGCACTCTTTCTTGTTGGTCTAATTGCCGGGACTGCAGCAGCTGTGCCAACAAAGCCAATCGCAGTGAGCCCGGTACAGGAAAAGAACTATGGACTCTTGACTCCGGGACTCTTCAAGAAGATCCAGGGTATGAACTGGAACCAAGATATTAGCACCGTCATAATGTTCAACAGCCCAGCTGACCGCGATAGGGCAGTGCAGATTCTCGAGATAATGGGCGCTGAGATTAAGTACAGCTACAAGATTATACCCGCGGTTGCAGTTAAAATAAAGGTCAAGGATCTCCTTCTCGTTGCGGGAATGATCGACTCAGGCTTCTTTGGAAACAGCAGGCTGTCCGGTGTGAGGTTTATCCAGGAGGACTACAAGGTTCAGGCCGCTGACTCAACGTCAGTTGCTCAGATTCAGGCCGATGCCGTATGGAATCTCGGTTACGATGGCACTGGAATAGTCGTTGCGGTTATCGATACCGGTATCGACGCCAACCACCCTGACCTCCAGGGTAAAGTCATCGCTTGGTACGATGCCGTGAACGGAAAGACCACCCCGTACGATGACAACGGTCATGGAACCCACGTTGCTGGTATTGTCGCAGGAACAGGTGCCGCGAGCAACGGCCAGTACATCGGTGTCGCTCCGGGCGCCAAGCTCGTCGGCGTCAAGGTTCTTGCCGCCGACGGTTCTGGAAGCATATCAGACATTATAGCCGGTGTTGACTGGGTAGTCCAGAACAAGGACGCTTATGGAATTAAGGTCATCAACCTCTCCCTCGGTTCAAGTCAGAGCTCCGATGGTACTGATTCACTCAGCCAGGCGGTCAACGCCGCTTGGGATGCGGGCCTTGTTGTCTGTGTCGCAGCTGGAAACAGCGGTCCTAACACCTACACCGTCGGTTCTCCAGCTGCTGCCAGTAAGGTCATAACCGTGGGTGCCGTTGATAGCACCGACACTATAGCTAGCTTCTCAAGCAGGGGTCCGACCGCCGACGGCAGGCTTAAGCCGGAGGTTGTCGCTCCGGGTGTTGACATCATTGCCCCGAGGGCCGCCGGAACCAGCATGGGAACCCCGATTGACACCTACTACACCAAGGCCTCCGGAACCAGCATGGCCACCCCGCACGTCGCTGGAGTTGCCGCCTTGCTCCTCCAGGCTCACCCGGACTGGACCAACAGCAAGATCAAGACTGCCCTCATTGAGACCGCCGACATAGTGGCCCCAGCTGAAATAGCCGATATCGCATACGGTGCAGGTAGGGTCAATGTCTACAAGGCCATCAACTACGACAACTACGCCAAGCTTGTCTTCACCGGCTCCGTCGCGGATAAGGGAAGCGTCAGTCACACCTTCGACATAAGCGGCGCGACTTTCGTCACCGCTACCCTTTACTGGGACAACAGCGCCAGTGACATTGACCTCTATCTCTACGACCCGAACGGCAACCAGGTCGACTACTCCTACACCTCCTACTACGGATTCGAGAAGGTTGGTTATTACAACCCGACCGCTGGAACCTGGACGGTTAAGGTTGTCAGCTACAGCGGTGCCGCCAACTACCAGGTCGACGTCGTCAGTGATGGAACTCTCAGCCAGTCTACCGGAACCACTCCGACGCCCACTCCTACCCCAACTCCCACCACCGACAGCCAGACCTTCACTGGCTATGTCCACGACTGGTACGACAAGAGCGACAGCTTCACCATGACCGTCAACAGCGGAGCTACCAAGATAGCCGGTGACCTCACCTTCGACACTTCACTCCACGACCTTGACCTCTATCTCTACGATCCGAACGGCAACCTCGTCGACCGCTCCGAGACCTCCACCAGCTACGAGCACGTCGAGTACCTTAACCCGGCTCCTGGAACATGGAAGTTCATAGTCTACGCCTACAACACCTACGGCTGGGCCAGCTACCAGCTTGACGTCGTTGTCTACTACGGTTGATTTTTAAGCCTCTTTTCTCTTTTCATTTGAGGTGATAGCCATGAGAAAAGTTCTCGCAGCAGTGTTCTTTGTTATGATCATCTTATCATCTGTTCCTCTCGCAAACGCTAAAATCGAGCCCTACGTATACAAGCCGACCGTCCCTGACACGGCCTTTTCAGTTCTTGCCCTCTATGAAACTGGTGACTATGCGAAGGTTCTCGAGGGCTGCGAGTGGCTGATGATGCTCAGGACACCTTTTGACTCATGGGGGTTCGCATACGGCGAAGACCACGAAGCCAAGTACACCGCGATGGCGATACTCGCGCTCATAAGGGGCGAGAGGATAGCTAGTGGAAGGTACAACACCACCATAAACAGCGCCGCTTATTGGCTCATCTACAAGCAGAATCCAGACGGCTCCTGGCAGGACTATACCGACACTGCCCTCGCACTTATTGCCCTCAGGGAGTTCCTCAATAGCGGCTATCTCAACGAGAAGCTCCCAGGGTTTAGGAAGCAGGTTCAGGAGGCAATAGACAGGGCCCAGGGTTGGCTTATGGCCGCACAGCCGAAGAACGACGTCGAGAGAGTATTCGGCTATATGGCTCTAGGGAAAAAGGAAGATCTGAAGAAGATGGAAGTTGACGGTGAACTGGCAGCATACCGAGCATTTGCACTCGCCTATATGGGTGAGAGGATTGAGTTGACTGAGGACTTTCAGAGCACGGTAGCAATAGCAATGGCCCTCTACGCTACCGGTAGTGAAAAATACCGCGAGGAACTCCTCAAGAAAGAACACTTCGGCTTCTGGGGAGTTCTTCACTATCGTGTCCTCGACCTGTTGAGCGCTTCGAAGATAAGTGGTTTTGAGGACTTAAAGCCGATAGCCTGCCCTTATATTGACAAGATAACACCCAACGACGACTGGGAGAAGGTGATTCTCGCCGACTACTATATAGCCTGTGGCAAGAAGCCCGAACTCCCTACCAACTACTCGGCTCTGCTCCCATGGCAGATCGCTGAAGTAGCGAGAGTTAAGGCCCTGCTCAGCGAGGATTATGAAGATGCCGTCAGCTACCTCCTCAAGATATCTAAGGATGGCATCTGGAAGGACTTCTACAACACGGAATACGTCGTCTGGGTGCTCAAGAATCTTGGTGTGAACTATGACTATGCTAGGTCTCTAGAATATCTCCAGGAGAACCTCACTTGGATGCTCGAGACGAAAGATTCCAAAACAGGCAACCCGATTTACTACAACACGCCCACCTACTACTTCGCCTACGCGGCCATCGTCTTCAAGGAGTTTGGCCTCGAAAGGCCCCTTAACGAGAGCCTCAGCATCCTCGCAGAAAGACAGTATCCTAACGGCGGCTGGCCATACACTCAGGGTTCGGTGGTAGGGCTGACGTCCACGACCAGGGTTCTGTGGGCCCTTCAGGAGGCAGGGCTTACGGACACCCCAATGTACGAGAAGGGAGTTCAGTTCCTCAGGACCATACTCTACGTTGACATACCAGAGCCCGAGGAAAGCGGGAATGCAGTAAAGCTGGCCAATGCGACGTTCCTTCTCGTGAGAAATGGACTTTACATCGGTAACTCTACGAACAGCGCAGATGTTAGCAGCTTGGACGGCTACGTGGTCATTTATCCCTCTCAGAGTCCACTGATGATTAATGCCTATGAGGTAAATGGCTTCATCGCCAGCGAACCGGCACCAAGTAAAAGGATGGCATACATCTACATAATAGCAGGAGCAGTTCTAATAACACTTGCCGTTGTGGTGTCAAGGTCCTGGAAGAAACGAAATAAAAGGTGATCTAAAGGCCTTTCCTCATTTTTCCTACCCTGAATCTCACGAACTCTTTCAGAAACTCTTCGTCAAAGTATGTTTTTCTTCCATCAAGATATGCCTCGTATATTCTAATCGCATCACCATCGCCGAGATCTTTCAGCGTTTTAAGGACGTCATCCTTCTTCAGGTCAGAGCCATGGATAAATGCCAGTAGCCGAGCCGTTTCTCCAGCAAGGATGTGGAGCATCTTCCTGTTTCCAGAAAATCGCTCAAGGTTCTCCAGAATTCCATCTAACCGGGCAGAAAGTATTTCCCTGAAGTTATACTCGGGGAGAGACTCTACAACATCCTCGCCTAGAACTACTACATGGTTCTCGCGAAAGTCCCGGTGATATATCGTCAGGAACTTGTAGGGATAACCAAGGTTCAGCGGGTCACGGAGGTTGGAATAATATTCCCATGCAATATCAACTTCAACTGACCTGAGAGAGGATGAGCACTCTTCGAGAACGGGCCTTATCTTTGAGAGAATCCCCTCTGGATCAGCGCCATCTTCAAGAACCGCGAAGAAGTCAACGTCGCTCGTTCCGGGAATGAAGTCGCCCCTAACCAGCGAGCCAAAGAGAATTAAAGAGTGGAGGCCGGGAACCCGGCCGAGCTTTTGCCTCACGCATTCTATGAGGCCTTCAACCTTCATGTGGTCGAGGCTTCCTCGTCGTTGTAGATGTCCCAGTTCTCTATTTTTTCCTCGTAGCCCTTTGAGCCTTCCAGGGTCTGAATCCTGAACATGTAGCTCTTGTACCAGTTGTAGGACGGCTTGACCTTAATCGGAAGGAGCTTCCAGGCCCTGGTCTCCTCCTCGTAGCCCCAGTTGACGTACTCGTTGAAGTTCCTGATGATGTCCGTTATGACGACGTTGAACTCGTTGAGGAGAACCCTCTGTATATCGCGCCACTTGTCGAGAGAGCTCTCGCGTCTGGTTATGCCGAAGTAGCCAGCGCAACCAGGGCCCTTGAGGGTGGCGATTCCCCTGCCGACGAAGGCCCTTATGGCATCAACAGTCTCAGGAGGATCGGTGATGAAGGTGTCGAACTTGTGGAGGGCATAGTCGGGAAGCGGCTCCCTGAGGTCAAAGGTGAACATCTCGATGTTGCTGAAGCCTATCTCGTCCGCGACCTTCTCGATGAACTTAACAAGCCTCTCGTCGATGTCGAGGACGGCTATCCTTTTCGGAAGGCCGCTGAGCATCAGGGCAACGCTGGTGAGGTCGTCATCACCCAGGACAAAGACCTCCTTGTTCTCAAGGTCGCCCCTCGTGTGCATCAGGGCAATCCTTGCCACGGTGGTCTCTGGCGTAACGTAGGCCTGATCGAAGTCATGGAGCGGCTGGGGCCTGTCCTTGACGATCTCCTTGAACTGCTCGAGCAGATCGCTGAAGGCGTCGAGCTCGACGGTCTTGCCCTCGCAGTGGGAGCAGGTGTAGTCCTTTCTCGACCCGATTCCATACTTCTCCACCAGCTCCTTTCCCTTGGCGGTGAGCCTCACGCCGTTCTCCTCGAAAGCGATGTAGCCGAGCTCGTGGAGGGCCGTTATCACCGCGACGACCAGCGGAAGAGGCTCCTCACTGAGGTCAACTATGCGCCAGACATCGCTGCTCGCGAGAACCGCGCTCAGAACGTTCTCAATGGTCCTATCATAAACGGGGATGCTCGTCTTCTCCTTAACCCTCTCAACTATCTCCCTCATTTCAAGCACCTCCAGAAGGATTTTGGTTCGTGAACGGGGTTAAGGTGAGGCGCTTTTAAATGTTTTCCACAGTGGTAAAGTTAATAAGTCTCCCAACTTTTGCTTCTCTGATGCTGAGGATTGCTGGAGATGACTTTATCAAGCGCTATCGTCTCGAATACAACCGCGAGGCCCTTGAGCATGTTAGGCCTTACATCGGCGAGAGGGCTTACTCCCGTCTCAGAGCCCTCCTGGAGTACCGCCTAACAGGTAAAGACTTCGACCGCTCACCCGTTGGTGAAAAAATAGTCCTGGCTTTCTCTGCCGGCTCTGACAGTACCTCAACCCTCAAAATCCTCCGCTGGGCTGGCTTCGAGGTTGTACCAGTTACGGCAAAGCTCCCCCAGATGAACGAAGGGGTTATCGAGAAGGCCAAAAGCTACGGCGCGGTTTTTGTTGATATTCCTGGTTATATTGAGGCGATGACTGAGCAGATGAACAAGGGTGCTCCGATCTGTGGCCGCTGCCATTCGATGGTCATAAAGGCCGTTGAGGACTACGCGAGAGAGATAGGTGCCAAAATCGTAGCCAGCGGTGACTTGCTGAGCTCTGGCCTTATTTCCATCTACAAGAACGGAGATCTGATAACGCTTAACTTCCCGGCCTTTCTGGCCCTTGATAAAGCTGAGATAATCGAGCTGATTGGCGGCAAGTACGATCTCAAGTTTGGCTGCCCTCTCCTATGGGAAACCTTCAGAAAAGCCCCAAGTGTGAAGCGCTTCTCGA